>NZ_CP107964.1:0-312833 GCF_041434935.1 Kitasatospora sp. NBC_00374
GCGCCGCCGCTACGCGGCGGCCTGACGCCCGCGCTCCGCGCCGGAGGCGTGGCGGCTCGCCCCTCCGGGGCGGTGGCCGACTGTGAGGGCGGTAAGGTTGCTGACTGTACGTTGTTTCTGCTGGTCAACGGTGTACTTCGCGCGGTTTCACGGGCCGCTCCTCCCTGATCTATCGCCAAGAGAGCAAGGGGCCGGCTTTCTCCGATTGAGAACCAGGGCGCTCTGTCAGATCTGACGATCCGTCATAACATCGATGATCTTCCCTTAGATGGTCTAGACCCATCTGGGCCATTTTAGGCCGTAAAGACGCTGGGAATCCGACCCAAAACCGTATCAGAATGCACCCGTCAGGGAATCCCGCCGCAAAGCCCATGCCCACCCATTGACGATGCGACGCGTTTCTTCGGTAGCAGTCACTTACCCCGGAGAATCACCTCCGTTTTTCGGTCTCCCTGCTCCGCAGTGACACCGAAACATGCCCTCCGAACGCTAATGCAAAAGCAGCATACCAGGACAGCGGGGCGGCCCCATGCGAAATCTGCAAACCCCAGGAAACGCCATGCGAAAAACCCATACCCACACCGCCCGGCAGCCCGGCAGCCCGGCAGCCCGGCCGAGCCTCGCCCCCACGGGACAACACCGCCCCGCCGTACTGAACCGCCGGCCTCGGCGCCGCCAGCGAGCACGCGGAACGTTCCAGGGCGACTGGAATTCGGATGCCCGACCGCACAGGCGTGACGGGTGAACTGCCGGGACGGGGACGGGCACTCCGAGCCTGTACAGCCGCCGCGCGCAACTGACAAGCTGTCAGCTTTCCGGTCCGGTCCACCACGAAATGAAGGAAGTGCCCACATGCGTCCGGAGACCCGCCCTCGTCCGGCCCTGCGCGGTGCACTCGCCCTAGCCGCCGCAGCCCTGCTGTCCGTCGGGCTGACCAGCTGTTCCGATGACCCGGACACCATGGCGAGCTGATCCGCCAAGGGCGGCAAGGAGCACACCCGGGTGATCGGCGAGGACATCCGCACGCTGATCCAGTTCTCCGGCGTGTCGGCCGGCAGCGCGCAGCGCTGCCAACTGGTCCTCGACCACGTCAAATCGGCAAAGGCGTACCGCCCCCTACCCGACGAGATCGCCCTCCGCCGCTGGGAGAAGACACTCGACAAGGTGCAGACCGCCGCCACGAACTGCGTACAGAACACGGACGCCGTCACCGGCGGCCCGAAGCTCTCCGAGGCCGGCGACGCCCAAAGCTCGTACAGCCTGCGGGCCGACCGGATCTCGACACTCGCCGGATCCACACCCTGACATCCCGGCACTCGGCAGCCCTCCGCCCTCCAGATCAGGACAGCAGACCACGAACTGCGAATCTGCATGCGACCGTCACCGGAAACCATCACCAAAACGTCACAGGAAATCGGCACCGAAAACGACCCTAAATACTCCCAGCTACCCTCCAGGTCCAGTAGCCCTGCTCCCCACTCCGGTGACAACAAACCGCGGATTCGCACGTTCAGAACGGCCATGCGAAAACACGATACAAACCCCATATGCACAAAACCCATATCCATCAAGGGGGCCTCAACCACTGCCAGGCGCGACCCCAGACATCCGAACAGCCGGCCCGCCACACCTGTCCCTCGAATAGCCCGGTGCGTCGGGCCGCTTCGACAACAGACCGGTGACAGGTGTGCGCCGGCCTGCAGCCACAGGGGCAGCCGTGCGCGCCGTGCCCCCTATTTTGATCACGGGGCTGATCACCACCTCCACGACCCTGGTTGCCCGTTCACCGTCGCTCGCGCGAACAGGGGAGTCGGTGTTCCGTTCGGCTGAGTGGGGCAGCAGCTCGTCTGTGGGGCCCGGCTGCCGGTGGTGGGTGCCAGGCCCCCGAGCGGGGGTCAGCTGAAGTGCTCGCTGACCCGCTGGATGATCCAGTCGGTGACCGAGCGGACGGCGCCGGAGGCGGCGCCCCGGGCAATCTGCCCGGTGAGGTGCTCGCCGGCGTCCGGGGCCTGGTGGGGCGCGGCCGGCTGCTCGGGGACCACCGCGGTGAGGGGGGTCTTCTCGCCTCGGGTGCGCTGCTGCTTGCGGGACATCAGGTCCTCCCCTTGCGGGTCGTGGTGAGTACGGGTCAGCCGGCCGGCATGACCACCACGATCCCGGGACACCAAGCCCAGGAGTCGATCTGCGGACGCACGCGGACCATCCCGGAAACCGCCCCCATCCACGCAGGTGAGCACTAGGGTGAGAAGCCGGTCCAGCGGACGATCACGGACCACCGCGGACGACTGCGGACGACTGTGGACGACTGCCGGTCGCCGGTCCGTGAACAAGGGGAAGCCACCCGGCTCGGCACGTGGAGCTCGCTCCCATGCGGCTGCCGGCGCAGCAGAGCGACAAGGCAGGGGGCCTCTATGCCGCCAGGACACAGCACACAGGCGCAGCAGGCCCTGCGTGACTTTGCGCGCCAGCTGAAGGGGCTGCGGATCGATGCTGGCAACCCCACTGGCCCGCAGCTGGTCAAGACGGCCGGTGGGGTCCTGAACACCAGCGTCATCAGCGAGCTTCTGGAGGGCAAGAACGGCACCTTCAGGGTCCCTTCCTGGGACAAGGTGGCTGCCTTCTTCAGTGCTTGTAAGGCTCATTCAGAAGGCGAAGGTTTTCCCCTGGAAGAGCCACTGGGGGATATTCGCCATTGGCGAAAGTTGCACGGCGTTCTTGTCAAGAAGGTCGATAAATTCGACGACACCAGCGAAAGGGCTACGGCTGGGCTTTCGAGTGGTCCTGCCTCGGCGGGCCAGGTGCCGGAGCCTGCTGGGCCGGTGCTGCCGCCGATCGCACCGCCGCGTGCGGTTCCTGCCGGGTTCACAGGCCGGGACGAAGACATGGAAGACCTGCTCGCCCTGCTGGACCCCTCGTCCGGTGCCGGCGCGTCGCCTGCGGGGGCCGTGGTGGTGGCATCGGTGCTCGGGATGGGCGGCATGGGGAAGACCACGCTCGGTCTGGCCGCCGGCTATCAGGCAGTCAAGCGGGGTCTGTTCACCGGTGTGCTCTTCCTCGACCTGCACGGCTACGACGAGACCAGCCTCGATGCGGGCCAGGCCCTTGACACCGCCCTGCGCGGCCTCGGCACCGACCCCGAGCAGATCCCGCCCGACACCGACCAGCGGGCCGCCCTCTACCGTGCGCAGCTGGCGGCGCGTACCCGGGCCGGGGAGCGGGTCCTCGTCCTCGCCGACAACGCCTCCAGTGCCGGGCAGGTCGAGCACCTATTGCCGGCGGGCGGTCCGCACCGGCTGCTGGTGACTTCCCGCGACGATTTCGCCGCCGTCCTGGGCGCGCGCCTGGTCGACCTCGATGTCCTCGCCCCCGAGCGGGCCGTCGAGCTGATGGACACGGCGCTGCACATCACTCTGTCCAAGGACGGGAGGATCGGTGCTGATCCCGTCGGGGCGGCCAGGGTCGCCGAGCTCTGCGGGTATCTGCCGCTCGCCCTGCAGATCGCCACCGCCCAGCTCGTCGCCGAGCGGAGCCTCAAGCCGGGTCGGCTCGCCGAGTACTTGGAGGACCTCGGCGAGCGGCTCGATCTCCTGGACGACGGGGAGCGAGCTGTGCGGACTGTCCTCGAGCGCTCGTACGGGCGCTTGGCTCCCACTCTCGCCGAGCTGTTCCGTCTCCTGGCCGTCAACCCCGGCCCCGACCTGTCCACCGAGACCGCCGCCGCGTTCACCGGCGTCACCAAGCTCAAGGATGTCCGCGCCCGGCTGATCGCCCTGTCCAAGGCCAGCCTGATCCGCCAGGACCCCGACACCGGCCGCTGGCGCATGCACGACCTCGTCCGCGCCTACGCCGGCGAGCAGGCCAGTCGGCACCCCGCCCACACCGCTATCGCCCTACGTCGGCTCCTGGACCACTACACCCTCGCCGCACAAGACGCGGCCACACATGTGGACCCGAGGACTGCGAACGATTCCCCAGCACGGCGTTTCTCAGGCCGCGCGGACGCGGTGGCCTGGCTGGACGCAGAACACGCCAACCTCGTCGCCGCCGTCCGCACCGCCTACGTCGCCGGCCACCACGACATCGCCCAGGACCTTCCCTCCTGTATCGGCACTTACCTTGGTCTGCGCCGACGGCTCGAAAACCACGTGGAAGTCGCCGAGATCGCCCTCAGGGCATCACGCGATAGCCGTGACCTGGGCGGGGAGGCCGACGCTTGGAACAACCTCGGCGCCGCGCTGGCGGACCTGCGGCGCTTCGAGGAGGCCGAGAACGCCCACCGCACCGCACTCACCCAGTACCAGGACCTCGGCGACCACCACGGCACAGCCACCGCCTGGAACAATCTCGGTAGCGCGCTGCAGGCGCTGCGGCGTTACGAGGAGGCCGAGAAGGCCCACCGCACCGCACTCACCCAGTACCAGGACCTCGGCGACCACCACCACGAAGCCATCGCCCGAGACAACCTCGGCCTCGTGCTGGGAGAACTGCGGCGCTTCGAGGAGGCCGAGAAGGCCCACCGCACCGCACTCACCCAGTACCAGGACCTCGGCAGCCACCACAGCGCAGCAATCGCCCGAGACAACCTCGGCGGCGCGCTGCGGAAGCTGCGGCGTTACGAGGAGGCCGAGAAGGCCCACCGCACCGCACTCACCCAATTCCAGGACCTCGGCGACCACCACAGCGCAGCAATCGTCCGGGACAACCTCGGCGGCGCGCTGCGGAAGCTGGGACGCTTCGAGGAGGCCGAGAAGGCCCACCGCACCGCACTCACCCAATTCCAGGACCTCGGCGACCACCACAGCGCAGCAATCGTCTGGACCAACCTCGGCTTCGTGCTGCAGGAGCTGGAACGCTTCGAGGAAGCGGAGCAGGCCCACCGCACCGCACTCACCCAGCATCAGGCCCTTGGCGACCACCACGGCGAAGCCATGGCGTGGAACAACCTTGGCACCACGCTGCGAAAGGCGGGTGAAGCCGTGCGCGCGGTGGAGGCCGGGGAGCGTGCTGTTGCCCTGTTCGAGGGCCTGGACGACCAGCGCCGCCTGGGGGAGGCACTGGATGAGCTCGCGGACTCCCTGCTCGCCGCCGGGCGTCCGGCGGTCGAGGTGCGGGCTGCGCGTGAGGTGTCGGCTGCGGCGTACCGCAGGGCTGGCGCCGAAGACGAAGCGATGAAGGTACTGGAGAAGGCGAACGAGTAGCCGACCTGGGAAGGGCGCCGTGCCGCCTCGCCTCCCGGAACACGGCTGAGGCGGCATTTTGGCACCTTGCTGAGTCTCCTACCGGTTTAGGTACCTTTCGGCGTGGATCAGGCGGATCTCCCAGTACGGGTTGTCCGGCCTCTCCTTCCGGGCCCGACGTAGCTGTCGGGGGTGGGTTTGGTGACGATGATCGGGTCGCGGCCGGACATGCGACGTCGGCTGTCACAGGGAGGGCACTCTACGGCGTCGACGGGGGCTTCCTCGCGGCCTTCCTCGGCGCGTACCTGCGCTCACACGGTTCCTGGAAGATGGGCTGGCCGTAGGCCTCGCCTCGCTGAATCTGCGGGCGGTCGATGCCGTCCAGGTCGGCGTCCCGGGGCCTGCCCCCGCGACCGGAGTATCGGCGGCCGCTGCGGCAGCGACGGTTCTATTTCGTGCTCAGGGCCCGTCGGTCAGGGGCACACTGGACCAGCGGCCGAGGATCGGATGGCCTGCTCTTGGGCTGACGGGTGATCAAGATGCCTTTGGGGAAGTAGTGGTGGAGCAGCTCAGGCTCGGCGATCCGATTTCGATCGGCGCCTACCGGCTGGAGGGTTTCCTGGGTGCGGGCGGGATGGGTGAGGTGTTCCTTGGCCGTTCGCCTGGCGGACGCCGGTTCGCGATCAAGGTGGTGCGTGCGGATATCGCCGCGGACGCGCAGTTCCGGCAGCGCTTCCGGCAGGAGGTCGAGGCGGCTCGGCGGATCGGCGGCTTCTGGACCGCCCCCGTCGTCGATGCCGACCCCGACGCCGTGCGGCCCTGGGTGGCCAGTGCCTACCTCGACGCTCCCAACCTCACCACCGTGATCCAGCGCTCCGGCCCACTCGGCGAACCGGACGTCAGGGAGCTCGGCGCCGGTCTGGCGGAGGCCCTCGCCTCCGTCCACCAGGCGGGTGTGGTTCACCGCGATCTGAAGCCCTCCAACATCTTGATCACCGGCGATGGCCCGCGCATCATCGACTTCGGCATCGCCAAGGCCGTCGGAGGTACTACTCTCACCGCTGCCGGCAGCGTCTTGGGTACCCCGGGATTCATGTCGCCCGAACAAGTCACCGGCACCGCCGTCGCCGAACCCAGCGACGTCTTCTCCCTCGGCGCGGTGCTCATCTACGCCACCACCGGTCGCGGCCCCTTCGGCGAGGGCACCGTCCACACACTCCTCTACCGCATAGTCCACGACCAGCCCGACCTCACACGCGTCCCCGCAGGCCTTCGCCCCGCCCTCACGGCCTGTCTCAGCAAGCACCCGCAGGACCGCCCCACCACCGGCGAACTGCTCGAACTTCTGCTTGGTGAAGGGCTGATGCCCCTCGACAGCCACACGCCCCCCCACTCCGACAGCACCCGCCACCCAGCCGGCCCCACCACCTCCGCCGCCACACCCAGGAGCCACCACCGAGCCGGTGCCGTCACCCCCGCCAGCACGGACGCCAGCCTCCGGCCAAGCATCCGGCCCGCCGAAGCTGAGCCGCCGCCGGCTCGTCCTCGGTACCCTCAGCGCAGTCGTAACAATGGCGTCCGGCGTGCTCGCGGTGAGGGCCGGCTTCCTCAGCGACGATCCACCGAACCTGCTGTTTACCCTCACCGGCCACACCAAGGACGTGAAGTCGGTGGCGTTCAGTCCCGACGGCAAGACCCTCGCCAGCGCCGACATCGGCGCCGTCCGTCTGTGGGACATCGCCAGCCGCACGGTCACGGGCACCCTCGACAGTGAGGACGTAAGCGCGCTCTCGGTGGCATTCAGCCCTGACGGCAGGACCCTGGCCAGCGGCGGAGGCTACCCAGGGGCCATCGACGTGTGGAAACCCTACGAGGGGCCGGTGTCCGAAGCGGCGTTCGTAGCCAGGAAGTAGTGCTCTCAGGCGGTTCGATCGGTTGGCCCGGGTGGCCCGGGTGGCTTACCTCAGGCCGCCGGTACCGTGCTGGTCACCTGGTGCGGGCGTCGGCGCGTCGCGTCGCGTGCGTGGCGTGCGTGGCGTGCGTGGTCAGTCGCGGTAGACGGTGGAGCGGTGGCCGACGTGGACGACCAGGACGAGCAGCTGGCCGCCGTCGACGGTGTAGATGACCCGGTAGTCGCCCACGCGCAGCCGGCGGGTCTCGGGTGAGCCGACGAGGGCGGTCGTGCTGTAGCCGTACGGGTCCTGCTCGAGGTCGGAGAGCTTGCGCAGGATGGTGATGGCGGTGGCGCGGGGGAGTTTGCGGAGCTCGCCGCGGGCGGATTCGGTGAACCGCGTCGCGTACTTGCGCTCGCTCACTCGGGCCTGGCCAGCGTCTCGGCCATCACGTCCTCCAGTGAGAAGGTCGGCTCGCCGCGCCGCTCGGCCACCAGGCGCAGGAGCTCGCGTTCCTCCCACTGTCGGTACTCGCGCAGGAGCTCTATCGGCACCACTGCCGCGACTTCCCGGCCGCGGCGGGTGATGACGGTGGGCTCGTCGCGTTCGGCGCGGTCGACGACGTCGGCGAAGCGTTCTCTGGCTTCCCGGACGGACACGGTCGGGGGCTCGATCGGTTGCTCGCTCATGTATCAAGCGTATGGAGTGTCCCGTGTGTACACAAGGCGGGTGACCGAGTTCGCCCGGTCGTCGTCGGCGCCCTTCCTCAGGCTGAGCCGCCGCCCGTCGGGCGCCGCACCGGCCGGTGCGGCGCCTGGGCGCCATGCTCAGGCGGCGAATCCGATGTGGGTGACGTAGGTGTAGGCGTCGTAGTCGGAGCCGAGGTCGGTGATGACCTCGTCCCAGATGATGTCGAGCATCTGGACGGCCGCGGGGTCGGTGGGGCCCTTGTGCCAGGCGTCGACCATGTCGTCCCAGGCGCCGCGGACGTTGATGGCGCGGTGCCGGATGTCGCGGCGGCGCTTGGCGGCGACGCCGCTCTGGTCGACGGGGTAGATCTCCACCCGGGTGCCGGCGCCGTTGTTGTTGAGGCGACGCTTGAGGTCGGTGACGATGTTGTGCCGCCGCAGGACCCAGTACGCGGCGTCCAGCATGTCCCGGTTGGCGGCGTTCGGCTTCTGCTTGCCGGCGATCCAGGCCCTGATGGTGCGCGGGGCGGCGGTGATGCCGGCGCGGGCCATCGCCTCGTAGCCGGCCCGGCTGCGGGTGAGGTAGCGCAGGCGGGCGTTCAGGCCGCGCCTGCTGGTGACGGGTGAGGCGATGCCGGTGACCAGTTCGTCCAGGCCCCTCGCGATGGCGAGCCAGCCGGGGATTCCGTTCGCGCCGTACTTCCCGAAGTCGGCCCAGCGTCCAGCCATTACTTCCCGCCCCCGATGGTGTAGGTGTCCTTCAGCTTCACTTCGGTGACCTTCCGGCCCTCCGGAAAGACGGTCCGCCAGTCACCGGTCAGGTGCAGTTCGTCGGTGCCCGTCATCTGCACCAGGGTGAGTCCGGCATCGCGGGCCTTCATGCCCTTCCACCAGAGATTGGCGAACGCCTGCGCCCGGATGATGTGCATCCAGTCGGGGCGCTTCATCTTGTGGTTGGCGGTGGACAGGCCGATCGTGGACACGAACTTCGAGTACATCGCCTTCACGTACTCCAGCGTGACGGTGTCGTTCTCGGCGATCGCGGTGTCGCGGGCGAAGGCGAGGGCGCGGCGGAAGTTCTCCAGGATGTTCTCCGTGGAGTAGGCGGTCCAGGCCTCGTGGATGACCGGAGCCTCGCACAGGGCGAGCTTGGGGCCGGCCAGACGCTGCAGCATCCGCATCGTGGAGCTGGTGAGCCACAGCGGGCCGGGCTCGTCCCGGTTGCCGATGGGATTCGGCAGGTCGGGGTGGTTCCAGGCGGGCGGGGTGACGAGGTAGAGGCCGGCCTGCTTCGGGTCCCACTCCCCCGACGTGTGGTGCTTCAGCTGCCCGATCGGCAGATGCGACTTCAGCGCGGACAGATAGGCGCCGTTCATGTCCAGCGCCGCCACCGTCAGCTCAGATTCGGCGCTCTTGATGAGCGCGGTGTTCTTCCACTTCGGACGCGCCTCCCACACCTGATCCGCCGACGCCTTCGACGCCTTCCTCAAAATGTCCGGCAGCGGCGGATGATCGGTGTGCTCATACCGCGCGCCGACCCGGGACGCTGCCAGCAGCGCCATCGCATCCGGGATCGCCTTCTTGATCAGCGCGGCGGTCGCGGCGTCCACGTCGCCGCCGTGCCGGGCGAGTTCCCGCTCCACCGGGCGGCGGATCAGGTCCAGCAGCTCCGCCAGCGACACCGACTCGGAGCTCTCGCCGCCCGACCGGGCCCGGGGCGCAGCAGGGGCCGATGGCGCCGGAGCGGAGACCGACGGGGCAGGGGCCGGCTGCTGCTCGGGTTCGGCGGCCGGGGCGGGAGTGGGCTCGGGCGGCGATGCCGCGTGCGGGGGCTGTGGGGCCTGCTGGGCGTCCTCGGCGGGGGCGACCGATGTCTTGGGTGTGGGGTCCTGTGCGGGCGGCTGGGTCGGGACGGGGGTGGTGGGGAGTTCGCAGAATCCGCCGACGTGGGTGGCGACGCCGGCCACGCGGTGGCGGACCGGGCGACCGCAGCGCACGCACGGGGCGGGAGCGAACTGGGCGATCTCGCCGGTGGGGCCGCGGTCGAAGTCCGGGACCGGGACGGCCTCGCTCAAGGTGGTGGTGCCGGCGGGGGTGAGCTGGGTGGCGGGGGTCTGCTGGTCGTAGCCGACGATCTCCTGCACACCATGCTCGCGGCAGCGCCCGACGGTGGACATCGGCGGGAACCTGCTGGTGATGACATCGCCGCAGGCGAGCTGCTGCCAGTACGTCGCCGGCACGAACAACGGCTCCGGCACCCCGGCATCAACCGCGGCCTCGGGAACCACCTCGGGAGCAGCCTTGGGAGCAGCAGCGGCAGCCTTGGGGGCCACAGGGGCAGCGGTCGCAGGGCGCGGGGGCCGCTCCGCACGCACCGGCTCCGACTCCGCGGCGGCCGGGGCGAACGTCGCCGACACAGGGCCGGCACCGGACTGCCGGGCAATGTAGGCCTCCGTGGCGCGAGTCGGCCCCGCCAGCAACTCCAGCACGTCCAAACCCCAGTGCGCCGCCAGGGCATCCACATCGTCCAGCGTCCACGCCGACGCCCCGGACTGACGACGCGACACCTTGTCCTGGGTCAGACTGATACCCGCGGCCAGCTGCGCCTGGGTCTCCTCAGTGACCTGACGCAGCGCCGCGACGGTGATGCGCAGCGTCTGCAGCGTACTCAATGACATAGGCCCACCCTACCCCACAATGATGCGAATTTTACATGAGGCATGAGAAATACGACTTCTCATTGTGATGCCTGCCCGCCCGGGCGGCGGGCACGGAGCGGACGCGGTTCTGGCTGCGGGCCCTCCAGACGGGTCCGCAGCCGTCGCAGGACAGCGGCCCGCCGGCGCACTTCCGCAGCGCCGGCCTCCTGCCAGCGTCCGGGTCACCGCCCGAGTCCAGCAGGGCCTGTGCTTCCCGCCGGGCGGACGGCGGGGTGCTCACGGCCGGTTCAACGAGTGTGGTCCGCTGCGGTGGCGGCAGCGCTGCTCGCCGGGCGGAGCGGCCGGCACCGCGGCACGCTCACCAACCAACAGCCCGGCAGGGTGAAAGCCCCCTGCCGTCCGGACCATCACCCGAACCGCACCCATCACACCACCAGCAACCAGGGAGCGGGACACCCCGGCAGTCTGGAGCAGTTCGTCCTCGAGACCTCCGAGTCCATGTACGCGCGACCAGCACAGTTCCCCGGCTGCGAGGCGAAGGCTCTGCCCACCCCTTCCGGGGGCCGAACCACGCCGCCACCCGAACGGAGCAGACCCGGGGCCGGTGAGAACGACCCAGGCCCCGTTCTAACCGGCCTCTGACCTGGGCATCTTGGCGAAACTCACCGGTTTTTGCCCGTCTGGCCGGGCAAACTCACCGGGCCCGGGAGCCACACTCACCGCCCCTGTTCAGGAAGCTCACCGGCCGGACCGCAAAACTCCCCACTGCAGACACCTCACGGTGCCAAGCCGTCAAGTTGATGTCCAGGTAGTTCATGGGGCGGTCGAACGGACCGGATCTTCGTGCGCCAGAATCGCGGCATGGCGATGGCGCGGCACTGGTACTCCTCGGCTCCCGTTGTGGACGGCCTCCCGTTGCTGGGCGAGCCCGGTTTCTGGGCCGCGCACCTGGTCGACCTGTGCGAGGGCGTGCGGCCGGAGGCCTTCGGCGTGGACGCCGCCGATGCCGGCGCCATGCTGGAGCACCTGCACGACAAGTCGGCCTGGCCTACGTTCACGGTCCCGCTGGAGGGCGGGTTCGCGATCGTCGTGCACTACAACAGCGGCGAGGAGTACACGAGCACGGACTATTTCCTGGTCAGCCCGGGCAGCACCGATGCGGTCCTGGCCAGCACGGATCAGGACCGCATCGGTCCCGGCCTATGCTGGCCGGAGCTCGCCGCGATCCTCCACGCCCCTGACGGGGCGGTCGGTGTGACCGATCCCCATGCCCGTCTGCTGCTGCTCATTCCGGCGCTGGGCGACGCCGGGGCACCTGCGGGGGCCGTGGACGTGGTCGTCGAGGCACTGATCGCCCGGGGTGCCCCGGATGGGTGCGAGCCGCTGGCCCGGCGCCTGCTCGCAGGACACCCGATGTGGGGCGCTCAGCCGTGGTCGTTCGACGCGGACGAGCGGAGCTGGATCTGCGACGGCGAGCACAGCCCGCGACAGACCCCGCTCGGCGACCACCTGCCGCCCGGCCGGCGAGCCGCGTTGGAGGCCTGCCTCGACTCCGCCGTGCCGGACGCTTGAACCCGTCAGGCAGCGGCGGCCACGACCGGGGCCGGGAACGCCGTCTGCTCGTCGAACAGGCGGCGGTTCTTGAGGCAGTGGTAGAGCTGGCCGAGCATGCGGTGCAACCGGCCGGTGTCGTCGACCAGGGCGACGTCGTGTGTCCGCTCGGCCCAGTCGATGCCGCAGTGGAGCCGGATGACCAGGAGCAGCGGACGCCCCGGCGGACAGGGCCCGCCCGCAGCTCCAACCCGCCAAGAAGCCGGGCGCTACCTCGTCAGGGGCACAGCCACCGCCCTCGGAGGTGCCATCGTCTCGTACGGGGCGCTGTGGATCCGGATGCACAGCTGAATCTCCGACCGTCGGGGCAGCCAGAGCCGGCTGCCCCGACGGTCGGATGGCGCGGGAGAACCGCAGCATGCACAGAATTTGGGACCGCCCGGGAGCTGCAGGACGGCATCGGCCCGGAGCTGGCCGCCGAGGTGCGGGAGCGGGTGGAGTCGATGGACGGCGAGCAGCTCACCCAGGCCATCCGGCACGCCCAGGGCGGCACCCGACCCCGCCACCCACCACCCCGCAGCTCCCTCCCACCGCACGCGGCCGCCACCAGGCAGGAGCGAAGAAGAGGCACAGCGCAGCGTCCCACCCGAGCGAACAGCCAGACCGTCCGGGGCAACGGGAATCCGGGCAACGGCCAGCACGAGCAACCAGGACGGCCAGCCCGGACCGAAACGGGATTCCGTCACCGGCAGCCGGTCACGCAACCACCCCGGCCCAGACCCAGCAGGCCGACGGCCGGACAGCAGGCACCGGCGAGCACCAGTCCTCGGACCGGGAAGGCCCCGGCGCGGGCAGCAGCAGCCCGGCGGGGCGGCAGCCGGTCTCCGGGACCTGACCACCGGTCGGTGCGACCCAGTCCGCCGGATCAGCTTTCGTCTCTTGAGACAGGGCCAGGCGCGGCAGGGTGATGACCGGAGCGAACGGGCACCCGCACCACCACGGCCGGACCAGCTGGGGCACGCGGGGCTTACTCCTCCGTCTGTCGGACGCCTTCAGCTTCAGCCGCCGACCTGTAGGCGTGCGCGAGGTTGTTGCGGGCCTTGTGGGTGTCGGGATGGTTCTCCCCAAGTACGTGTATCCGGTTGGCGAGGGTCTGCTCGAGCAGGGGGATCGCATGGTTCAGATCGCCCACTGACTGGTAGACGTAGGTGAGGTTGTGCCGGGCCAGGAGGGTCTCAGGGTGGTCCTCCCCCTGTACACGTATCCGGTCAGCGAGGGTCTGCTCAAGCAGGAGGATTGCGCGGCTGAGGTCACCCGCCTGCGCGTAGACGTAGGCGAGGTTGTTGCGGGCGGTGAAGGTGTTGGGATGGTTCTCGCCCAGGACCTGAACCATACCGTCGAGGGTTCGCTCATACAGGGGGACAGCCCGGTCCAGGTCACCCGCGCTGTCGTAGGTGTAAGCGAGGTTGTTGCGGGCTCCGAGAGTGTCGGGATGATCATCACCCAGTACCCGCACCATGTCGTCGAGGGTCTGCTCAAGCAGCGGGATCGCGCGGCCGAAGTCACCTGCCGCCTCGTAGGCGTGGGCGAGGTTGTTGCGGGAGCCGAGAGTGTCGGGATGATCATCACCCAGTACCCGCACGGTGTCATCGAGGGTCTGCTCAAGCAGCGGGATCGCGCGGCCGAGGTCGCCCGCCTGCCCGTAGGTATGGGCCAGGTTGTTGCGGGTGGCGAGCGTGGCCGGGTGGTCGGCGCCCAGTACCCGCGTACGGGCGGCGAGAGTCTGCTCGTACAGGGGGATCGCACGGCCGAAGTCGCCCGCCGATGTGTAGGCGACGGCGAGGTTGTTGAGGAAAGCGAGCGTGAGCGGATGGCGTACGCCCAGGACCCGCAGCATGTCGGAGAGGGTCTGCTCGTACAAGGGGATCGCACGGCGGAGGTCACCCGCCGCCTGGTAAGCGCTGGCGAGGTTGTGCCGGGACAGGAGGGTGTCGTGATGCTTCTCCCCCAGAACTCGCACCCGGTCGGCGAGGGTCCGCTCGTACAAGGGGATCGCGCGACCGATGCCGCCCGCCGCCTCGTAGGTGTAGGCAAGGTTGCTACGAGAGCTGAGGGTGTCGGGGTGGTCATCGCCCAGTACCCGTAACGAGTCCGCGAGGGTCTGCTCGATCAGGGGGATCGCGCGGCCGAAAGCCCCCGCCGAGACGTAGGCCCGCCCGAGGTAGTTGCGGGAGGCCAACGTGGCGGAGTCATCCTCACCCAGTGCCCTCAGCCGGCCGGCGAGTGAGCGTTCGAGATGGACGGTGGCACGGCTGACCTGCCCCTGGACATGGAGGAAAAGCCCGGCGTCACTGAGGAGCGCGGCGGTGGCGGCTGTGTCGGAGGACGGCGGCGCGTGGTGGCTCAGGGCATCGACGTGTGGCAGCAGAACGCGCCACCTGGCCCAGGCCCCCGGGTCCTCCGGGCTACCCGGGCGGGCCTCGTCCAGGAGGCGGGTGGCGTCGAGGAGCGCGGCGTTGATGGCCGTGTCCTGCCGGTGCGGGTCATGAGGGTCAGGCGTGCGGGTCAGGGCCTGGAGGAGTCGGTGGACGCTGAGGGTCCCGTCGCCCACGATGGTGATCATGCTGTAGGCGGATAGATGGCCGATCGCCCGAAGGACAGCGGGGGCAGAGCCGAGAGGGGAGAGAAGATTACGGGGGATACCGTCGGGTGCCCACCAGGCCAGGACACGCAGGAGATGCCCGGCGAGCGGCACGTCAGTGAGACGGTCGAGCGTGATACTCCAGACGCGGGCGACAGCGCGCTCGCTGTCCCGGCCCGCGGCCGTCTCCTGGTACATGTCAGCCGGATCGTCGGCGAGCAGGCTCAGGTAGGTGCGGGCAGTGATGCCGGTTTCGGCGATGTAAGCGCCCGCCTGTTCGATGGCCAGTGGCAGGCCGCCGAGTTCGTGACAGAGCTCGGCCGCACCGTCGAGGTCGGCGGTTCCGGTCCCGCCCCGGGTGAGGATGCGGGTGAGGAGCTCCAAGGCTTCCTCTGAAGCGAGGACGTCGAGGGGGACGGGAACGGCCGTGTCGTGCCAGCCGGTCGACCGGCGACTGGTGATCAGAATCCGGCCCGTGGTGGCACGGGCGAGCAGCGGGGCCAGGTGATCAGGATTGTCGACGTTGTCGAGGACCAGGAGCCAGCCGCTGTGGGTGGCCAGCCATTGCTTGGCCCGTTCGGCGAGCTGCTCGGCCGGGAGTTGCGCGAGCGCCGGCTGCAGCGTAGCGGCAAGTTCCGCCAGGCCTGTGTCGATACTGGCCGGACTGTCGGCGGTGATCCACCAGACCGGGTTGTCGACGCCGGTGCGGGTGGCGGCCCAATGCGCGGCCAGCGCGGTCTTGCCGACACCGCCCAGGCCGTGCAGCGCCTGCACAACCACGGTGCCCCCACCATCGAGGGCCGCGTCGAGCAAGGCAAGTTCGCGAGCGCGGCCGACAAACGAGGCATGCCGAACCTGCAGGCTCACCAACTTTGGCGGGGCATCGACCTTCGCAGCCGGGCGCAGCTCCTCCTGCGGCACGTAGATGATGGTCGTGTTGTCGCCGGTGCTGGCGATGCCGGTGAACGGCGCCCCCAGGGTGTTGATCGCGATCGCCCGGACGCCCGAGGCGATGGCATCGCCCGATCCCGGCCCGGTGCCCGGTGCCTGCTGCTCGGTCATGAGAGTGATCCACCCCCCTGGTTGCCGGTGGTGATGTCGCCCTCGAAGCCGTCACTCAGGGCAACAGCCCGCTCCCCCGGGGCCGTCACCGCTCCCGGTACCGTCAGTGCGCCCGGATCGGCGGGTGTCCGCCCGGCCGTCGAGGGCGCCGCAGTCCCCTGGTCGCCAGTGGTGATGTTCCCCTTCACCGGGCCCTTGACCGCCACAGAGCGAGTACCGGATGCGACAACCGTCGCCGGCGTCGGCGTCGAAGGAGCGGCGGTGAAGCTCTGGCCCCAAAGAACGGCAAGGGTGGCCAGAGCAGCACCCAGCGCCGACGCGACCGCCCACCGCGTACCCGCCTCCTCGATCAGCGAAGGCAGCACCCACAACCCGCACGCCACCGCCGGTACCGCGAACGCCGCCACAACCACCCCGGCAGCAACGAACCAACGCCACGAACGCCCCACCCTGCTCACCCCGAGCCTTCCGGTCTCGACCTTCCCCGTGATCTGACCTACCGTCACTTCACAGTCGCGAAACCACCGCTACTCGAGCACCAGTGGAACTCCTGACGGTATTCGGCCGGGCAGGCCCAGAGCGCACACGCCTGGACGGACGACACCAGGAACGGCCGGGCCCGGGCCGACCGGGCACCGAGGACCGGATCGGCACGGCCGCCCGGCAGACCCAGTAGCGGGAGCAACCGGCCCGGCGCAGCCAGGCCCGGAGCACCAGGACCAGCCAGGACAGGACGTTGGCCGTCCCCTGCCCGATCAGCCTGCTGAAGTCGGTACAGGGTAGAACCCCACTCGCTCCGTCCCGGAGACGCTGAATGGGTGCAGCGTTGCGTGCTCCCCGAGGCCCTCAGGGAGCTTGACGTTCTCCGCCACGATGACCTGCACGCCGAAGTCACTGTGGAGCGACTGGAAGAAGTGGCCTGCGACGTTGCGGGGCATCACGAAGTCCTCATCGGGCTCGCGGTAGGCGAGAAGCGGGGAGTCGAGGACGACAAAGCCGGGGTGGGGTAGGTCGCGTTCTGCTGTGTATCGCGCGAGGGCCATTGTGAATGCTGCGTGGATGACCGAGCGCATGCCCCTGCCACGGCTACCGCGGGCGCTGCCGTCCACGGAGATCTCAGCGGTCTTCTGATCGTAGGTAACGCGACTGGTCCCGGGAAGCTGCCAGGAGGTCAGGATCTCGTGCATGGCCCGCTCGAAGTCGGCGACGTCCGCTGCGGGAATCCCGTCCGGCCGGGCGGGCTCGGTTCGCCGCTCGTGTTCGGCGCGGGCCGCCTCCAGCAGATTTCGCCAGGACCCCACAGTGGGCCTGCGCTTGAGCAGGGCCCGGCGTTCCCGTTCCGTCATACCGCCCCAGATACCGTGCTCGATACGGGAATCTAGGGCCTGGGCGAGGCATTCGGTACGCACGGGGCAGCCGGCGCATACGGCCTTGGCGCGGTTCTGGCCGGCGCCATCCGTGACAGCTCGTCCGGGTCCGCACTCCGGCACGCCCCCCGGCGGGTCCAATCGGTCTCCAGCATCGCCTTGTCGCCGCCCTCTCCCCTGTCCCGGCCTCGCTCTCCACCCTACGCACTGCCCGGAACGCGACAGTACGGCCCGCCGGCGCACGGCGACAGGCCGTTGTCACCCTTTGAGTGACATCGGCACTGACGGGCCGTCAGGCTGTCGCTGTCGTGCTATCTGGCCAAGACCATGCGGTCGCCGGGCCCGACGGTCCCCGGGACACGTTCGACCCGACCGCGGGCCGAGTTGCTCCCCCGGGCCGACAGTTCCAGCCCTGCGCTGGCCGCACTTCCCGATCAGAGCGTGGCGTACGTCGAATGTGCCGGCCCGCCATGCTGGTATCTCGTCCGGACCACCCGCGGCAACGGGTGGGTCGCCCCCGCTCCCTCGAGATCGGCGCGGGGACCGAGTTCGCTCCGGTGTGCAACGCCAGTAGGATCACACCCCCAGGACGTCAGGAGCACGAGCGCAGGTGACCGTCGGCCGCCACCCAGGGGCCGACCCCTCGTTCCGCGTCACTGCGGGAGGCCAACAACCGGCCGGTTGAAGGTCCTGACACCGCCGCACCGCGCGCACTCACCCGCCCGCCACCTGACACCGGAGGTGGCTGACTTCGGAGTCCGCATCCGAGGATTCCCGGCACTCGGACCACAACGAGCCCACCAGCCACAGGTTCGGAACTGAGGATTCCCGGCATTCCGGGAGTTGACGAGCACGTCCTCCGGGGTGGCCGCACCTCCATTCCTTGGTGCACGTGCCCGCCCCCGGGACGGATCGGCCACCGGCCCGAGTGGTTGACCCATCTTGTCGGTTACATGTCGAAATGGCGTAATTCCGGACAGTCTGGCCAAGTACCGGTTACTCGCAGTCCTCGCGGATATGACGCAGTTGTCGAGATTGCTCGGTGCCGGACGCACAGGCGGTCGGGACGGGGGCGGGCAGCACTCTTCACGGTGGGGGTGGACGTGCGAAAGTACCTGGGTGCCCGGTGCCTTCTGGCCGGGGTGGTGGCGGTGTACGGGTTGGTGGCCGGGGGGAGCCAGGCCTCAGCGATCATCGGCGGCCGCGCCGCCCCGGAAGCGGCGGTGAAGGCCGCGGTGCCGCGGGTGGAAAGCGACCCGCTGTTGGCCAATCACTATCCCACCACCTGTACAGGCGCACTGATCGCGCCCGAGTGGGTCCTGACCGCGCAGCACTGCACCAACAAGAACGAGATTCAAGGGGACCCGTACGCTCCCCAGGGCATGCACGTGAAGTTCTCCGCGGCCGGGGGCCGGGCGGCCTTCACCGACGAGGTGCAGGCGATCATCCGGATGGACGGGTATCAGTGGAGCCCGGGGGTCCAGGATGTGGCCCTGCTCCGGCTGAAGACCCGGGTGGACCACATCCAGCCTTTGCCGATCCTGGCCGGTGGCTCCCTGGACCGGATGTCGACGGTCCGCCGGTACGGATACGGGCGGACGGCCGGGACCAGCGACAAGCCGTCGAGCACCTTGAACGTCTCGGTCGAGGGCCTACACACCTGGGCCTCCTACAAGTCCGTGCTCTCCCGGTGCGGGGTCGACGCCGGGAGCGGAGCTGACGCCTGGGTCCCGTCGACGGGTCTGTTCACCTTCGACATCGGCCAGGGCCGCTCCGCGCAGGGCGACAGCGGCGGCCCGGTGCTGGCCGACGTAGGCGGCGGAACGCTCGGGATCGCGGGGGTGACCAGCGCGACGATCGGCATCGACCCGTGCGGCGCGAAGACCGACACCGAACCCGCGGAGTACTTCGGCATCAGCAACCGCGTCGACGGGGGCAGCCGCGCCCTCGCCTTCATCCAGCAGACCACGGGACTGAACCTGCCGACCGTCGGTCTGCCGCCGGCCCCGCCGCAGAACCGG
This sequence comes from Kitasatospora sp. NBC_00374, assembly GCF_041434935.1. Lineage (NCBI taxonomy): Bacteria > Bacillati > Actinomycetota > Actinomycetes > Kitasatosporales > Streptomycetaceae > Kitasatospora > Kitasatospora sp. NBC_00374. Next base: position 19,061 of record NZ_CP107964.1, read on the forward strand.
GCGCCGCTGGCGTCCTTCACCTGGACCCGGCTGGCGGGCGCGGGCAACCGTGTCACCCTCGACGGCAGCGCCTCCTCGGACCCGGACGGCCAGGTGACCGGCTGGCAGTGGTTCAAGGGCGGCACCCAGATCGCGGCAGGCGCACGGCCCACGCTGTCCCTGGGCGCAGGGACGACGCAGTCGGTGACCCTGGTGGTCACCGACAACCAGGGCGCGACCGCCAGCACCGCCCGGACGCTGAGTCTGCCCAACCGCAGCCCCGTCATCACTGCGGTGGCACCGCAGCAGGGATCCGTCACGGGCTCCAACACCCCGACGCTGTCCGCGACGGCCCACGACGACGACGGCGAGGCACTGCAGTTCTCCTACCGGGTGACCGGCCCGTCCGTCGACGTCTCCTCCGGCTGGGTGGCCGGCTCCTGGACTGTGCCCGCGCACAGGCTCGACCCCGGAACCGGCTACCAGTGGACCGTGACCGCCAAGGACCCCGTCGGCGCCACCACGAGCCGCACGACGTCGTTCACGGTCGCGATGCTGCCCACCGCGGCCGACATCGTGCAGACCTCCACCGGCGGCGGATACTGGCAGGTCGACACCTACGGAGCGGTGACCGCCCGCGGCGACGCCCAGGTGTTCGGTTCACTGCCCGGCCTCGGCATCAAGGTGAACAACATCATCGGCCTGGCCCGCACCCCCACCAACCACGGGTACTGGCTGGTCGGCCGCGACGGCGGCGTCTTCGCGTTCGGCGACGCCGGCTTCTACGGCTCACTGCCCGGCCTCAACATCCGGGTGGGCAACATCGTCGGCATGGCACCCAGCCGCACCGGCCAGGGGTACTGGCTGGCAGGAAGCGACGGCGGCGTGTTCGCGTTCGGCGACGCCGGCTTCTACGGCTCCATGGGCGGCAAACCCCTCAACGCACCGGTCAGCGCGATCGTCGCCACCCCCGTCAACGCCGGATACCTCCTCGCCGCCCGCGACGGCGGCGTGTTCGCCTTCGGCGACGCCGGCTTCTACGGCTCCATGGGCGGCAAACCCCTCAACGCACCGGTCGTGGACATCGACTCCACTCCCGACGGCCACGGCTACTGGATGACCGCCGAGGACGGCGGCGTGTTCGCCTTCGGCAACGCCGGCTTCTACGGCTCCATGGCCGGCAAACCCCTCAACGGGCACGTCACCTCCATGTCCGCGACACCCACCGGCAGCGGATACCTCCTCAGCGCCTGCGACGGCGGCATCTTCGCCTTCGGCGACGCCGTGTTCCGCGGATCCAGCCCGACCTACCAGTGCCGCGGAACATGACCACAGCGCTCCCCCGGGCCCGGCCGTCACGGCGTACCTGCTGATCGCCCACCAACCTCTGCCACCGCCCTGCGTTCCGGCCACTGTGAGGCGCCAGGGCCATTCCGTGGTCGTTCACCCGATTCGAGGCGACCAGGCGCAGCCGCAGGCGGGTCACCTGGTTGAAGCCGCGGGCCTTCGGCGAGCGCGACGGCGTCCTTGGCCTCGCGCTGCGAGAGGCGCAGCCCGGCGATCCCGTGGTAGCCGCCGGACGCTGCATGGTGCTGGCGAACCTGGGTGGTGGCGCGGTGCAGGAGTGCGTGCGGAGCGGTTCGTCGTCGCTACGCGAAGCGTGCGCCCCGCCGATCGTCGTATTTCCGGTCGCTGGTGATGGTGGATCAGCCGGGCACGAGTGCAGCGGCTGCGGCACGGGAAGCCCAGGACAGGAAGGGGGACACACATGGCAACATCAGCAACATCCGGCGGAAGCGGCCTGGCGCCCGGGTGGTGGGTGGCGATCGTGGTCGCGGTGATCACCGCCATCGGCGTCATCGTGGCAGCCGTCATCAACCACAACAACTCGTCCAAGAACCCGTCACCGCCGCCAGCGTCGAACTCCGCGTTCCCGCCGTGTGGCGAATCTGACCTCGGCGTCGACATTCAGCCGCCGGGGCCGCTCAGCGTCCACACAGTCACAACGCTGACAGCACACGTGAGGTGCACCCTGGCCAGCGGTGATCACCTCGCGTGGCTGATCACCCGCGATGGGATGGGATCGCCCGCCCCACACACGAACTACTACGGGCAGGGCGAGCTGACGGGCAGCACGGAGCCGCAGGAGCTGCCCATCGACTTGTCCAGCGCCGACGTCGGTTCCGTCCGTACGTACAGTCTCGTCAAGATGGACGACGCCGCGTGGCGGCAGTTCAACGACGCACGGGCCAAGAGGACGGACCACTCGGTCCTTAGCCAAGAAATGCCGAAAGGCTACCGCCGAGTGTCCCAGCTGGTCCAAGTCACCCGTGACTGAAAAGACCAGGCCGCCAACGCCAGCTCCGGGTCCAAGCAGGGCAAGGGCAACCTCGTCGGTTCGTCCAGGCGGCGCGGGCAGTCTGGCTGCCCGGCCGGAGGGCCGTCACCCAAGGCGGCGACCTCGGCCCGGATGCGCTCGCGTCCTTCCCCGCGGAGGTCTCCGGCGTCCGCGAGGTCCGCGGCCGCGCCGGCACGGTCACCTCGTCTCGTCAGCGTTGGGCGAGAGGATGGACACGAGTCGGCGCCGGGGCGGCCGGTGTGTACGTCCGGCCGCCCCGAGGTCGGCCCGCCGCGTATCGGCCCGGTTCGTGGGGGGGGTCGTTGCGGTCCGGTGCGCGAGCGGTTCCGTGCCGCGCCCGGCCGGATCAACGAGCGGTGCGTTGTAAGGGCACGGCCTGGGCCCTGGGACGGCGTCCGCAGGCGGTGACACGGGAACAGGGTGGTCCGGGAACGGTCTTCACGCCGCGGACCGGGCGGCTGGGCAGGCACCGCAGCCGGGCAGTGCAGGTCTACACGGCGGCCGGGGCGGCCTCGTGGTCGATGTGGCCGAGCTGAGTACGGGCCGCGACCCGGTCTTCGGCCGGGACCGTCGCCCAGTACGGGTCGGCTCACACCACGTGAGCGGCCCGGCGCTCGGCTTCCTCCAGCCGGCCCAACTCCGTGCGCAGTTCCTCTCCCACCCCGACGGCGGTGACCTCCAGGTCTCCCCTCCAGACCGGCAGGGTGGCAAGGAACGCGGCACGCTCCGCACGGGCGGCGGCGAGCACGCGCTGCGCGTCCTTCAGACCGGTGGGGAGCTCGAACGTCTTCTGCTTCTTGGCGACCCGGTGATCGTACGCGCGGGCGAACACATCCCCCGGGCAGCGCGGCCAGGCACGGCCCGCAGGTGCCCAACAGACCCACGAGCAGCAAGTGACCGGTCGTGAGGGCTCGCACCCCCGGATACGCCGCGGCCCGGCCGCCGGACGCCGGGACGCCGGGACGGTGAGCAGCACCGCGGCGCCGTCGGTCGTATCAGGCCGTTGCCGTGATGGGACGGGTCTGCGGCCCGGGCTGGTGCGGGGGCGGCGCACTGCCCGGACCCCCGCAGGGCTCGTGCGCCGCCTGGCCGTCATCGGCCCGTGCCCCAGATCTCGCAGCGCGGATCGTGGGTGGTGGTCACCATCACGGTACCGCCGATGGAGATGCGCCGGGTCCGGGTGACCGCGGAGTCTCTTCGGTAGGCCGGAAGCTTGGACGCCGTCCACCGGCTCGTGCACGGGTGACGGCGAGCCGGGCGGTGCGAACTCGACGGCTGCGGCGGGGTCCTCGACGTTGCATCGCCTCAGGATGCCCGCCTGGGGCGCCCGGTGGGGCGGGCCTTCACCCGCCTCGGCTACCGGGTGGTCCAGATGGCGCCGGATGGCGCTCAGCTGGGGCGGCGGTAAGCGACGGGTGCCAGCGTGCGGGCCCGCTCGCCCAGCGTCCGGGCGATCCTGTTGCCGGGGTGCTGGGCCACGCAGTGTCGCAGGGTGGCGAAGTGGTCGTCGCAGCGCGCGGAGCTGACGTGCTGGTAGTCGTCCAGGAAGGTGCCCCAGGTCGCGCAGGCGGCTTCGAGGTGGCCGAAGGCGAACTGGCGTTCCGCGAGGAGGGCGGTGGAGCGGGCTCGCGCGCGGCGCTCGGTGGGCGGGCGGTGGCGGTTGGACTCCTGCATGGCGGTGATGGAGCCGCCGAGGTCGCGCAGCTCGAACAGGACGTGGCTGGCGTGGTAGTGCAGGGCGGCGGGGTGGTAGCCGGCGACGTACGCCGATCCGGACGTCGCCTTGTCGAGCGCTGCTTCGGCTTCGGCGAGTTGGCGAAGGGCGGTGTGGCGCTCGCCGACGGCGGCTGAGGCGTGGGCCTGCTGGCCGACGAGGAAGGCCCGCATCCTCGGGCCGGCCGCCGGGGCTGCCTCCGCTGCCGCATCGGCGTACTGCCGGGCCTTGCGGCCGTGGCCGAGCCCGATCGCCTGGACGCTCATGCCGCGCAGGACCGTGCAGTACGTCAGGTGGTCCTCGGCGGCGCCGGCGAGGTTCAGGGCCTGGGTGTAGTACTGCTGTGCGAGACCGTGCTGCCCCTCGTCGACGGCCATCCAGCCGGTCAGGTAGGCCAGGTCGGCGGCGGCCGAGCACATCGCCTTCCTCGTGGCCTCGGAGGCGTCGCACTGCAGGTAGCGGGCGACGGTGCTGCCCAGGAACGCGGCCGCGAGCGGGCGAGCAAGGCGACCGCCGAACTCGTCGTCCATCTGGGAGAGGCGCTCGGCCATCGCGGTGACGGTGTCGACCTCGTTTGCCCCGATGCGGGTGCGGGCCTGGCGGGCGTGCTGGGCACGGCCTATGACGTCTGGCCAGCCGGGGACGGCCAGGGCGACGGAGTAGAGGCCGACGGCGCCGAGCACCGTCCTGCGGGAGGGGTCCATGTCTGCTCTCCAGAGCTCGATGAGGGCGGTCGCGGTGTCCGGCCGGTCGGGCACCTCGGCGCCCGGTCCGAAGCCGGCGGCGGCGCTCGTGACGGTCTGGTCGAGCTTGCGGCTGAGGGCTTCGAGGATCGCCGGCCGGACTCTGGCCCGCGGGGTGGTGCCGGTCAGCCAGTGGCAGACCGCGGTGTCGTCGTACTTGAGCCCCAGGCGCATCTCGGTGCCCACCGCGTTGACCGCGCGGGCGAACTGGCCGTTGTTCCAGCCCGTCTCACGGATGAGGTTCTGGAGGGCTGTGTTGCGGGTGTGGTCGGACATGCGTCGCCTTCCCCCGGAATTCAAGGATTTCAACCGTAGCCCCTGCGCGAGCCGTAGATGCGGGTTGTGACGGGTTGTTGACTCATCGTCAGCCGCCCGGGGCGATCGGGAATCACCAGGCCCTGGGCGGCTGTCGAGACGAGAGATCCGGAGGGGACGATGGACACCGAAGCGCTCGCGGAACGGCTCCCGGCTCGCGCGGCCTGGGAGGAGACGGGGACGGCCCTGCTGCCCGGCGTGCTGGCGCCGGACCGCTTCCAGGCCCTGGCCGCGGAGGCACGCGGGCGGCTCGACCTGGTCACCGCGCACGTGCACGACCACACCAGCTCGCACCGCGACGGCTCGTTCGCCTCGCCGGTCCACTGCGGCTTCGTCCCGCCCGGGCCGGTGCTGGAAGCGTTGGCCTACGACAAGGTGCTGCTGGCCCGGCTGCGCGAGGCGACCGGCATCGCGCGCCTGGTGCCGCGCGGCGGCGCGGTGGTCCTCTACCGGAAGGGCGACTTCCAGGGCATCCACACCGACTCGGTGAAGTCCACGGTCACGGTGGGGATCGCGCTCACCGAGGACCTGCCGGCGATGGGCTGGGCGCCGCGCCTGCGCAACGCCCACCCCGACCACCTGGGGGAGGTCGTGGCCAAGCACGGCATCTTCCCCGAAGGCGAGGGCTTCACGACGCTCGCGCACCCGTACGGCGACGGCAGCGTGCGGGCGTTCGCCGGCTACCACGTCCCGCACTGGCGCCCCCGGCTCACGCTGCCGGTTGGTCTGCTGGTCACCATGTCGTTCATGGACCTGTGATGGCGACGACGCTGCGTCAGACCTGGCTGGCGGAAGGCCAGGCCCCGGTGCCGGACGACCTGGTGGACGCGGGGCTGTGGGAGGAGATCGCGGCCGAGGCGAAGCGGTGCGAGCCGTACGCGGTGGTGCGGCACAACCAGCGCCCCGGGCTGCTGTCGATGCGCGACGGATCGATCACCTCCCCGCAGCGCTGCAGGGTCCACACCGGCGGGGCCGCGCTCAGCGCGCTGGCCATGTCGAAGGCGCTGGCGGAGGTGGCCGGGGAGGCGACCGGCCACCGTCGGATGACGGCGATCCGCTTCGGCCTGAAGTACTACGCGCCCGGCGACTACATGCACGTCCACCGGGACGACGGGAAGTGCGAGATCACCTTCAGCTGCGGCCTCACCCCGGGGCTGGGCGCGATGGGCTGGCTGCCGAACCTGCGGTATCTGACCACCGAGCAGGTCGCCGGCCGTCTCGCCGACACCCCTTACCCGGAAGGCGAGAAGTTCCCGATCCGCCACCGGGTCCTGACCGGATTCGACGGACGTCGGATCCCCCACTGGCGTACCCCGCTCGACACCGCGTCGCGCGAGGTGCTGATCACCATCTGCTTCACCGACCTCTCGGTGTAGCAGTCCGTCCAGCTCAAGGAGGAACACAGTGCCCGACATCACCACGCCCGGGGTCGTCGTCGACCCGGCGGACTTCGTGGCCGAGCTCCACGCCGAGGGCAACATGCCGCAGAACTCCGGCGGCGACCCGGCTGTGCCCGACTCCGCCTTCCCCGACACCCACACCTACGACCTGCCCACCGTCTGAGGCGGCCGGCAGCCGGTAGTTGAGTAGCTGACCGCCCGGCCGCCGGGCACCGCCCATGACCTGGGTGTCCGGCGGCCGGGCTTCGCCACCCCGAGGAGGAAAGGCAGCATGCGCAAGGCGTTCTTCGACGGCACCCACCGCACCCGTCACCCCGCCGAGACCTGGGCCGCCATCCGGCCGCTGCTGGCGACGTACGGGATCACCCGCGTCGCGGACGTGACCGGCCTGGACGACCTCGGCATCCCGGTGACCATGGCCGTGCGGCCCCTGGCCCGGACCCTGTCCGTCGCCCAGGGCAAGGGCGCGACGCTGGACGCGGCCCGGGTGTCCGGGGCGATGGAGGCGATCGAGATGGCACGGCGAACGCGCCGTTCCCGCGCCGTCGGTGCGCGCGCCGGCCCGGGAGATGGGGCTGCCCTACCCGGTGACCGCGCTGGAGTCGCACGCCGGCTCGCTGCTGACCTCCCGCACCGTCCTGGACTGGATCACCGCCCGATCGGCCGTGGACGACACCCCCGTGCCGGTCCCGGCCGCGTGCATACGTCTGGGCAGGGAGGTCCACGACCAGTGGCGCCTGCACCTGCCCAGCGCCTCGACCAACGGCCTGGCCTCCGGCAACACCCGCGCCGAGGCCGTCGTGCACGGCCTGTGCGAGGTGATCGAACGGGACACGATCAGCGACCTCACCACGCCCGGCCAGCCGTGGCTGCCGCAGCTCATCGACCCGGTAACCGTCGAGGACCCGCACTGCGCGGACCTGATCGCCCGGGTACGGGCGGCCCGGGCCTGGCTGGAGCTGTGGCACCTGCCGAACCGGTTCGGCGTCCCCGTCATGGCCTGCTACCTGTGGCGCGAGGACCAGCCCGCGCTGCTGGTCTCCGGCTCCGGCGCCCACTTGGACCCGCACGTCGCCCTCTCCCGGGCGATCACCGAGGCCGCGCAGTCCAGGCTTACCCAGATCACCGGCAGCCGCGAGGACATCCACCCGGCTGCCTACCGCGACACCGTTCACCGCGGCCCCGCCCCCGCCCCGGCCGCCGGGGCGGACTGGGCGACCATCGCCCGCCGGTACGTCGCCGGCTTCGCCACCGATGACGGGGAGGCCGGGCACCTGGCCGCGCTCGTCGCCCACACCACCGGCACCCACCCCCTGGTCGTCGACCTGACCTGGGGACCACACGCCTGCGAGGAGTTCGCGGTGGTCAAGGTCCTGGCGCCGCACCTGCGCTACGACGCCCGCCACACCATCCCCCGACCCACCCAGGAGGTCGCCGCGTGAGAGTCCACGTCTTCGCCGGCCCCACCCTGCCGACTGCCCGCGTCCGCGAGCTCGTCCCGGGCGCGGTGTGCCATCCACCGGTCCGGCACGGCGACCTGCTGCGGCTCGACACCGCCCCCGGCGACACCGTGGTGGTCATCGACGGACTGTGGCACCAGAGCGCCCCGGTGCGGCACAAGGAGATCCTGCTGCTGCTGGCCGAGGGCGTGCGCGTGGTCGGCGCCGCGAGCATGGGCGCCCTTCGCGCCGCCGAGCTCGCCCCCTACGGCATGACCGGCGTCGGCCAGATCTTCGACCAGCTGCGGACCGGGGTCCTGGACGCCGACGACGAGGTGGCCGTCCTGCACACCCCCGACGGCCGGCCGCTGGCCGAGGCGCTGGTGAACCTGCGGACCGCGTTCACCCGCTGCTCGGCGGCCGCTCTGATCAGCACGGACGACGCGCGCAACCTCGAATACCTCGCCCGGGCCCTGCCCTACACCCGCCGCTCCTGGGCGGCGCTCGGCCGCGGTGCCCGCGCGGCCGGCGCCACCGAGGCGTTCGAGACCGTCGACGCCTGGCGCCGCACCCACCCGTACGACCTCAAGCGCGAGGACGCCGAGCTCGCGCTCGCCCTGGTCGCGGCCGGCCTGGCGCCGGTGACCGGCGCCGGGCCGTGGGCGCAGGAGCCGTGGCGGACCAGCTTCGTACGGTACTGGGCCGCGACTTTCCGCCCCGACGCCGCCGCGGTGCCGTTCCTCGCCGTGCTCCAGCACCAGCAGCTCTACGACCCCCGGTTCGCGGCCCGGTGGCGGGCGCGGGTCCTGGCCGCCGTCGCCCGACGTCCGCCGACCAGGGCGACGCCGGATCTGGAGAGCGCCGCGTTGCGGGTCGCCGCCGCCGAGGGAGTGGACACCGCGGGGATGTCGGGACGGCAGCTGGCGTTCTGGCTCACTCCCGAGGAGATCCGGGACCTGGTCCCCGCCGAGTCACTGCTGAGGATGATGGTCCGTTCGGCCCGGCTGGACGGCGCCTGGTCGGCGTGGCCGTCCACCCGCGCCGAGGCCGGGGAACTGCTCGAGGCGGGCTTGGCGACCACCGAGGCGGTCGCCGCCGCGTTCGCGCTGAACGCGGCCGTCGAAGCCGCCGATGCCCGCCGCAGCACCGCCCACCTGGACCCGGACCGGATCGCTCGCCACCTGGCGGCCCGCTGGCACCTGGCGGCGGACGCCGACCGGGCGGTGCTGGACGCGGCGGCCCGCGACCGGGCGTTTCGGGACTTCGCGGGCGCCGTCGAGGTCGCCCGCGCCTTCTACCTCGGGGCCCGGGCCGCGGAGACGAGCTCGCCGCCGGTCGCCGTCGCCTCTTCGTCGGTGGTCAGGGAGAGCCAGCGCACCTGACGGAGCGCCAGTGGCACGACGGCGGCCGCCGCGATCACCAGGGCGCCTGCGGCGAGGGTGGAGTGGACCCCGAAGGCGTGGGAGGCCGGTCCCGCAAGGAGGTAGCCGAGGGGGACCGGCAGGATCTGACCGAGCGTCGAGTACGACATGGTGCGGCTGAGGCGATCGGCGGGGATGCGCTCCTGCACTAGGGAGGCCCACACGGTCATGCTGATCGCCAGCCCCGTGCCGGCCGCCGCGGTCGCGACGATGAGAACCGGCAGCGGGGCGGCCGCGGCCATCGCGCCCAGCGGCAGCGCCATCGACCCGATGCCCAGGCACACCACCCGCCCGACCCAGCGCGGCTTCCACAGCAGCGCGACGGCGGCGCCGGCCACCAGCCCGGCCGTGAACCCGGACACCACCGCACCCCACAGCGCCGCACCGCCCAGGAACCGGGCCCCGTAGACCGGGCCGAGCAGCTGATAGCCAGCCAGCCAAACCGGCACGACCAGGGCGGACTGGCAGACCATCACCCACAGCCAGCGCCGCGAACGGAAGTCGTCCCAGCCCTCGCGCAAGTCGGCGGTGAACCGCGCCTTCAGCTTCACCGGCCCGGCGCTCAGGTCGATCCGCGCGAAGAGCACCGCGGAGGCGGCAAAGGTGAGCGCGTCCCACCCGATCACCCAGCTCGGCCCAAACGCCGCGACCAGCACCCCGCCCAGCGCGGGACCGGCCACCTTCACCGTGTTCTGCCCGATCTTGAGCAGCGCGTTCGCCGCGTGCCGCATCTCGGCGGGCACGACCTCCACCACGATGCCACCGGCCGCCGGGGTGAAGAACGCCGACGCCGCCCCGCAGGCCGCCGACATCGCCACCAGGTGCCACACCCGGGCGGCCCCGGCCCACAGCAGCACCACCGCCAGCCCCTCCGCGACGGCGCAGACGATGTTGGACCACACCATGACCCGGGCCCGGGAGAGCCGATCCGCCACGACACCGCCCACCAGCAGCAGCAGGATCTGCGGCGCCACACTGGCCGCGAGCACCAGGCCGAGCGCGCTGGCGCTCCCACCGATGTGCAGCACCGCGAACGCCAGGCCGATCGGGGAAACCGCCGATCCGGTCCAGGACAGCAGGCGGGCAGTGACGTGCAGCCGGTAGGGGCGGATCGCCAGCGGCGCCCCCGCCTCCCGGACGCGGGCCCCCCAGCCGATCCGTGGGACAGATCCTGGCGCTTCCCGGTCCAGCAGCCGCACGTTTCGCAAGATCCAACTCCGCCCAGAGAACACGAAGTCCCGGCAGCGCTGGGCGCCACCGGGAAGCTCGCACCGACTCTAGAGCAACCCGAAGATCGTCTGTCGCAGACGCACCAGGACGCGCCTCGAAGCGATAACTTCCCCACCACGAACAGCCGTTGAGGACTGCCACGGACTCGGTCGGATCCGGCCCCCGACCCTACGCGGCCGCGTCGCCGGCACACGCACCCGCGGGGCCGGCCGCGGCGGCGAGCGGGTTACGCCCGAAGAGTGAGTACAGCTCCGCGCAGGCCGCACCTGGACGGCGACCTCCAGGCCGCGTCGGCCCGCGCGCACCGAGGCGGCGTTGCGTGATGTCAGCGCGTCGTACCCGGCGGTACGGCCCGGTTTCCCGACGCGTGTGCGGGCCGGGGCGAGGAGGGCGGTCTGGCGGGCGAGGACGCGACGCAGGCCGTCGGCGGCCAGGGTGACCTGGGGGTCGAAGCCGAGCTCGGCCCGGGAGCGGGTCAGGTCCGGGCGCCGGTTGGGGCGCGGTGGTTCGGGAAGGGCGTCAGTGGACGGGCTTGCGGATGTCGCCGCGGTCCCGGGCGGTGAAACCATCCCCTGAGAACATGCGCCGGGCGGACGCCGCCGCAGGCTTCCCACGGGCTGCCGGACCGGCAGTCTTAAGGCGGGCTCAACGCCGCGAGGGCGATCTCCTTAAGGCAGGCTCAAGGCGCGGACGACCTCCTTGACCTGGCACTTGGCCCAGTCCACCTTGTTGTCGACAGCACACGGGAGACCCGACCCCACGCGGGACTCCCGTGTGCTGCACGCCGCCGCAGCCCAGCCTCTGCGTGCGTCCAACCGAGAGTTGCGGCGGCAGATCAACTCACATTTCTAGACCGTATCTCACGGACCATCAGGAGTCGTCCGCACTTCGCGGACGCTCACTCCCCCGCACCCAGGAAACGGACTCCGATGTCATCCTCACAGCACCGCCGACGTGCCTCCCGCAAGACGATTGCCCTGGTCAGCGCCGCCACAGTCGCTCTGGGCGCAGGCACCCTGGTCGCGCTCGGGACCGGGGCCAACGCGGCAGACACCAATCTGACGGCCAATGGCGGCTTCGAGACCGGAGACCTGTCCCACTGGTCATGCTCGGCCGGCACCGGCGCAGTCGTCACCAGCCCGGCCCACGCCGGGTCCTACGCACTCGAGGCCACCCCGACGGCCAGTGACACCGCACAATGCAGCCAGACCGTCAACGTGCAGCCCGGCACCGCCTACACTCTCAGCGGCTGGGTCCAGGGCCAGAACGCCTACCTCGGGGCGAGCGGAACCGGCAGCAATGACCCGAGCACGTGGAACAGCTCATCCGGCTGGAGCCAACTCACCACGAGCTTCACCACCGGAGCCAATACCAACAGCATCACGCTCTACACCCACGGCTGGTACGGCACGGGCGCGTACCACGCCGACGACATCACTCTCAGCGGCCCCGCAGGCAACGGGACTCCCACCCCGACCCCGACTTCCGCCTCCCCCACCCCGACCCCGACCCCCACGCCCACGCCCACAGGCAGCCCGAGCAGCGGCTTCAAGTTCGCCCCGTATCTCGATGCCAGCTTCGGCAAGGATCTCAGCCAGATCGCCGGCGCGTCCGGGCAGAAGTACTTCACCCTGGCATTCCTCAACTCCAACGGCGGCTGCCAGGCCACGATGGCGGGCGGCGACGCCAGCTCCAACATCACCGGCCTGCGCAACGCGGGTGGCGACGCCCTGGTCTCCACCGGCGGCTGGAACGCGAACGACCTGGCGCGACAGTGCGGGACCGCAGACAGTCTCGCCGCCGCCTACCAATCGGTCATCGACGCCTACGGACTCACAGCAATCGACTTCGACATCGAGAAGGGCGACCAGCAGGACAACCTCACCGACCACTCGATGGCCGACCGCCGATCCCAGGCCATCAAGATCCTGCAGCAGAACGCAGCCAACGCGGGAAAGACCCTCACGGTCTCCCTCACCCTCGGGGTGCTGCCGGAGTCGGGGCTCAACGCCGACAACCTCTACATCGTCAAGTCCGCGATCAACGCTGGCGTCCGCGTCGACCTGGTGAACATCATGACCATGGACTACTACGAGAACAACGGCGGCGCCATGGGCGACCGCGCGGCCCAGGCCGCCCAGAAGCTGCACGACCAGCTCGCACAGCTGCTCCCCGGCAAGTCCGACGCGGAGCTTTGGTCACTCATCGGCATCACTCCGATGATCGGCCAGAACGACGACCCCAACGAGGTGTTCACGGTCGCCGACGCCCGCACCGTCCTGGCCTTCGCCCGGCAGCACCACGTCGGGCGACTGGCCTTCTGGTCCGTCGGCCGTGACCAGCAGGGCTGCACGGGCGGCGGCGCCTCCGCCAGCTGCAGCGGGATCGACTCACAGCCGTACGAGTTCACCAAGGTCTTCGAGCAGTACACCGGCTGATCACTGCCCTACCGCTACCCGCGGCGTGCCCCTTCACCAGCCTCGGACAGTCGGACCTGACTGTCCGAGGCACGGGTCGGCCAGCGCGACCCCCGGGGACCTGCTGGACATGCCGGCAGAACGGCGGTGTCGGCGTCCGGGGTCTCCATCCACCGGTACCTGCCATCTTCACCGCTTTCGGTGTCCGCCATGGTGACGTGGCCGACGACGACGCCCGCCACGAGAAGTTCGTCGTCGCTGTCTGCGTCGCGTACACCGTGACGGGCGTGGCGGTCCGCCGTCCGCTTCGTCTCCACGGACAGGCTGGTGCAATGCCCGCCTCGTCCGATCGGGGCCCTCTCCACGGCGGCGTCCAGCAGCGGACCGGTGTCCTGGTCGAGGTCGCCCACCACGTGTCCACGCCTCAGGCACTCGCGCGGCGCGGGCGGTCGCGGAGCGACCATCGGGCGGGTATTGCCCGCCGTGCGAGCGTGGGCACTGTCCGGTCAACGGCAAGAAGAAGGCCGGGCCCGTCCCACGCCGCGGGGCACGCGTCATGACCTGGTCAGACCGGCAGCAGATGAACGCCCCCAGGCGTCAACTCCACTGGGGCAACGAGCCATCGTTCCGGGCGGCCCCGAACTGCTCCCCGCCAGTCCGGCCGGTTACCGGGCCTCCGCGGCGGTGGAGGGCGGCCGACCCGCGATCGGCGGCGGGCGGCTCTTGTCGTCGGCGCCCCGGGGCGGCCTGCGGTGAGCGCCTGTCGCTCACCGCGGACCGGTCTCGTCGGCCGGGCGGGTAAGCGGGTCAGGTGTCGGCTGCGGGCTTCTGGCCGTGCTGGGAGCCGCGGAGCTGCTCGTTGATGCGCAGGGCTTCCTCGAGTTGGTCTTCGAGGATGACGATGCGGCAGGCGGCGTCGATCGGGGTGCCCTGGTCGACGAGGTCGCGAGCGCGCATCGCGATGCGCAGCTGGTAGCGGGAGTAGCGGCGGTGTCCGCCCTCCGAGCGTAGTGGGGTGATGAGGCCGTGTTCGCCGAGGGCGCGTAGGAAGCCGGGGGTGGTGCCGGTCATCTCGGCGGCGCGGCCCATGGTGTAGGCGGGGTAGTCGTCGTCGTCGAAGGAGTCGGGGGTGTCGGGGGTGTGGGGCCTGTCGGTCGTCGTAGTCACTGCACCTCTCTTGGTTCCTGGGGAACGCGTCGAGGGGCCCCGGCGCCGTAGTGGCTCCGGGGCCCCGAAGGGGAACAACACCATCTACCGGCCTGGGCCGGGTTTCGTGTTCCGCACTGCCCCGGGGGTGGGGGTGTGCGGGGATCGCGTATGCGTGACCGGAAACCACCGTCCTCGTACTCAAAAGGGGGTCTGCGGTGTCCGCCCGGGCGATTACCTACCTCACGGGCCGGGCGATCCTGATGGCGCTCTGTCCCTCCGTTTCATCCTCTGTACTGATCGGGATGTGCGAACTGCTCGGTACTGCTCACACGGGTACTTCTCGGTACTGCTGAACTTCAACCACCTGGTACTGCTGTGGCGGCCCTGACGGGCCGTCCGGTCCGGCAGTCAGCCCCGTCGCCCGTCCTGCTCACCTGCTTGGCTTGGAACCCCACTGCCGAACTCCCAGCACGCGCGCCCGCAGCCCTGGCGCCTTTGCTGAGATACCGCGTACCGCGACTGCCGGTACCGCTCAACTCGACTTCACCTACTGGTACTGCATCTGCACTTGCCGCGGTACCGCTCGCCGGTGGCCCCTGATACCTGCGGGCCACCCGGCCCGGCCGCCAGTCCCGTCGCCGTCCTGCACCTGCTCTGGCTCCGGAACTCCGCTGCCGTGCCGTTGTTCGCGTCACTGCTTCACGCCCACCAGCCCGGCGTGTCCTGCGTCCTGCTGAACTGCGGTACCGCTTCGTGGCAGGCCCCTGATACCTGCGGGCCGCCCGGCCCGGCCGTCGGTCCTGTCGCCTTACTGCACCAACCTGGCTTCGGGACCCCACAACCGTGCCGACCTGCGAAATTCGGTACTGCGTCCCGCCAGTTCGTGTCTGGCGGGTACCGCTTGACTGCGTCTGCGAGAGAAACACTAACCACAGCCCCGGGCAATGTCTACTCTGGCCAGCACAGATTTTTCGGTTCGCCAGGGGAAGGTAGTCTTCGCCCCGCAACGGCGCGGACCAAGCACCCCGCGGCCCGCAACGATGAGCGGCACCACGAAGGAGAGGCGACCGGTGGAAGGGCCACAGGCCGAGCCCGCGGTGCGCGCAGCTGCGCCGCACACCCAGGCGTCGCTGCTGGCCGCCATCACCGAAGCCGTCCGCGACCGGGACCAGCGGGGCCTTCGCCGGCTACTGGCCCGCTTCGCCGAACAGGCCACCATCACCGAGCTACGCGCCCTGCGCGACGCGCTCGACCCCCGCCGCAGCCGACGGCCGGGCCCCCGGTAGCCGGCACGGGCACAACCCCGCCGCCACGGCGTACCGGGTGTCAGGTGGCGCGGACGGCGGCGTCCCAGGTAAGCAGCGCTCCGCCGAAGCCCTCGACGGCGACATCCTCATGGGTCGCCCCGGATGAACGCCGCCACTGGTGTGACGGTTTCCGGGCGCGGGGTGTGTGGCGCCGTACCTGGTGGGGTGGACCGGGTGCAGGCAGGGGAAGGGACTGGGGGCGGGCTCGGGAGGGCCGGGGGCGCGTCGGCCGTTCAGGTTGTACGGGGAGGGGGAGGGTGTGGCGTTCACCGCGGTGCACGCGGAGCGGGGCCGGCTGGATGCCAGCCGGGACGATCTCGGGTGCGGCTGGGCCTGGGCGTTGGTGCACCGGGCGCGGCCACGCGTGCCGCTGGCCTGCCCGGAGTGCGGGCACGGCATGCACGCCAAGCTCTCCCCCACCCGGATGCGGTTCTTCGCCCACGACCCCGGGGCGCCGCGCTGCGCGCTCGCCGGGGAGTCGATGGAACACCACCTGCTCAAGCTGCAGCTCGCCACCGCGATCCGGGAAGCCGGCTGGTTCGCCGAGCTGGAAGTCCGCGCACCGCACGGCACCTGGCGGGCGGACGTGATGGCCTCCTCCCCCGACGGCGCCCGCCGCATCGCATGGGAGGCGCAGCTGTCGGCGATCACCGAGGACGAGATACGGGCGCGCACCGAACGCTTCGCGCGTGACGGTGTAGCGGTGTGCTGGGTGGCCACCCGGCCCCGGCGGTGGCTGGGATCGGTGCCCTCGATCCGGGTCACCGCGCCCGGCACCGCGCCTGACGGCGGGCCGGACGGTTGGGAGGTCGCCGCGGGTCTCGCCCGGTTCTCGGTGCAGGCGTGCAGGCGGTGGTGTGCGTGCTCGCGGGGGCACGGCGACTGGGAGAGCGTCACGGCGCCGCTGGGTGACTTCGTGTCCTGGGTCCTTGCGGGCCGCGTCGCGCCGTACCGGGCGCCCGCGGCCGGACGGTACCGGCTGCGCGCGGACGGGCGGCCGTGGCAGGGGCACTGGAGCGCCCCCGCCTACGCGGCGACGGCCGCCGAGCACGACCAGGCGGACCGCGAGGCGCTGGGGGTCGGTGCCTGGGTCGTGTCCATGCGGCCGACGGCCTCCCTGCAGGAGGTCGAGGACGGCGCAGCTGGCGCCGGACAAGCGCTGGCGGCTGGAGGAGATCGATCCCTGGTGGAACCCGGCCTGGCCGGTCACCTGGCAGCGCGCGTACGTCGCGGCCAGGGCGTGGTGGCTGGAGTCGGTTGGGGGGCCTCGTGTCACGGGCGTCCCCGGGGACGGCGTCGCACGCTCCGGCCTGATCAGTCCGGGGCCGATCCGAAAGGACTTCCGTGGCCCTCCTGCCAAGCGACCGCCCGCATCACCTGCTCCTCGTCGAGGCCGGTGATCGCGACGACCTGCTCGTACATCTGCTCCCCCTCCAGCGGGTCGAGCAGGCGCACCGCCCGGGTGATCTGCCCGGACCACAGCTCCTCCGGCACGAACGGGCGGCGCAGGTAGCCGACGGCGAGCTCGATCAGGTGCGGCTCGCAGCACGCGCGCAGCAGTCGCTGGCCGTCGAGGCGGGCGTCCATCGACACCGCCGAGGAGTCCGGCGCCCGCGAGACCACCAGCTGCCGGGCGGGCACCATCCGGCCGCAGCCGTCGCACAGCTCCGGCGCGTCGCCGGAGCCGACCCCCTCGGCGGCGTCGGAGTGGTCCATGTCTCCGGTGTACGCCCCCGCCCCGGCCGGCGCGAGCCACAGCCAGCGAGAGGCGACGCGCCGCGGCACAGCTGGGCAGGTGGCTCGCCGGCAGGGGCTGCGCGCTGAGGCCCGGCCGCCGGGGGGGGTGGACGGCCGGGCCGGGATCGGCGACGGGAGTGGACACCGTCCTCCGACCCCGACCGTACGACACACTCCCCCGCGGCGGCCGCAGGCGCGCGGCCGGCCCACGGTAGCCGCCGACCGGTCAGAAAGCCGCCAGATCCCACCCGGAGTGCATCCGATCCCGCACAGGAACCGAGACACCGCCCGAACGCACTCAGCGGCCACGCTCGTCCGGGAGCAGCACCTCGACGCGGCGGCCGATGCCCAGGCCGCTGCGCCCGGTGGAGGTGGCGACGATCCGGCGTTCGCGCAGCTGTCCCCAGCCCTGGCCCAGGCCGATCCAGGAGCTTGTCGTGACCTCGATCCGCGCTGCGGACCCGGGCCAGTGGGACGGGGTGAGGATGACGCGGGAGTATCAGGAAGGGAATCCTGATAGTCCCGGGCCTGATGGCCGCGCGCGCCGACCCGCCCGGGGAGGACGGGTTGGCCTGGGCGCGGGTATGGGCGAAGGGGCATGGTGGGTCGTTAGCGGCGCCGGCGCGGGCGCCGGTCGGCGGGTACGCGATCGGGACGTGGCTGTCGGAGCTGCGGGCGTCGGCCCAGGTGCCGGCGGGCGAGCAGGGGGCGCTGTCGCCCGAGCGGCGGCGGGCGCTGGAGGTGATCGACCCGTGGTGGTGCCCGGCCTGGCCGATCACCTGGCAGCGCACCTATGCGACCGCCCGGCTGTGGTGGCTGGAGTCCGACGGCCTGGTCGACTGGACCACCCTGCCGGCGGACACCGTGTACGAGGGTGAGCAGCTCGGCCGCTGGGTGCAGGCACCGAGGGCCGGCTGGCCCGGTCTGGAGGGGGACCAGCGGGACCTGCTCGCCGCGAGAGGCATCGAGGAGGACCAGGAGCTGGTGGCCGCGAAGGCCGCTGCCGAAGCGAAGCCGACGGTGTCCCGCACGGACCGGTTCGCCCAGGGCCTGGCGGCGCTGGCGGCCTTCGTCGAGCGGGAGCGGCACGCCAACGTCCGGCGCCCGCACAAGGAGCCGCTGGAGAGCGTGGAGGCCGGCCCCGGCGGTGAGGAGCAGGTCGTGGTGTCGCACTTCGCCTTGGGTACGTGGCTCAACAACCAGAAGGCCCGCCGGGCGAAGCTGACCCCGGGCCAGCTCGCGCAGCTCGCCGAACACGGCGTGGAGTGGGCGTGAGCGGGCCGTCCCGGAAGGGCCGGGCGGGTGGCCGGCTGGTGAATCTGTTTGGCGCCCGTGCGGCCGGGGGCACTGTTCGCGGCCCGGCCCGGCGCTCCTCCACCGCCAGGGCCGGGCCAGGACGGATGTCGGCGTGCTGGTGGGGTCATGCGGGGCAGATAGGTCCGACGGACTGTCCGGGCAGGTATAGCGCCTTTTCGTCAGGGGTGAGGTCACGGGCGACGGCCTCGCAGATTGTGCTGATCGCGGCCTCCGGCGCGGCGTAGGTCCACAGCCGGGCGGTGTGGTCCCTGCTAGCTGTGACGAGGGTGCGGCCGTCGGGGCTGAACGCCACCGAAGACACCCAGCCGGTATGGCCGGTGAGGGTGGTGATGGCCTTGCCCGTCGCCACCTCCCACAACCGCGCCGTGCTGTCCCTGCTGGCGGTGGCGAGGGTGCGGCCGTCGGGACTGAACGCCACCGAGTCCACGGAATCGGTGTGGCCGGTGAGGGTGGTGAGTTCCTTGCCCGTCGCCACCTCCCACAACGTGGCGTCGTCGCCGTCGGCGGTGGCGAGGATGCGGCCGTCGGGACTGAACGCCACCGAGTCCATGGAGTAGGTGTGGCCGGTGAGGGTGGTGACGGCCTTGCCGGTCGCCACCTCCCAGAGTGTGGTGTAGTCGCCGTCGGCGGTGGCGAGGGTGCGACCGTCGGGACTGAACGCCACCGAGGACACTGCGCTGGTGTGGCCGGTGAGGGTGGTGACGACCTTGCCCGTCGCCACCTCCCACAACGTGGCGTCGTCGCCGTCGGCGGTGGCGAGGATGCGGCCGTCGGGACTGAACGCCACCGAGTCCACGGAATCGGTGTGGCCGGTGAGGGTGGTGACGGCCTTGCCGGTCGCCACCTCCCAGAGTGTGGTGTAGTCGCCGTCGGCGGTGGCGAGGGTGCGACCGTCGGGACTGAACGCCACCGAGTCCATGGAGAGGGTGTGGCCGGTGAGGGTGGTGACGACCTTGCCCGTCGCCACCTCCCACAGCCGCACCGTGCTGTCCCTGGCGGCGGTGGCGAGGGTGCGACCGTCGGGACTGAACGCCACCGAGTCCACGGAGTCGGTGTGGCCGGTGAGGGTGGTGATGGTCTTGCCCGTCGCCACCTCCCACAACCGCACCGTCCCCTCGTTGCCAGCAGTGGCAAGGGTGTGCCCGTCGGGGCTGAACGCCACCGAGAGCACGGAGTAGGTGTGGCCGGTGAGGATAGTGACGTCCTTGCCCGTCGCCACCTCCCACAGCCGCACCGTCCTGTCCTCGGCGGCGGTGGCGAGGGTATGGCCGTCGGGGCTGAACGCCACCGAGTACACGGAGTCGGTGTGGCCGGAGAAAGTCATAAGTTCCTTGCCCGTCGCCACCTCCCACAACCGCACCATGCTGTCCCCGGCGGCGGTGGCAAGGGTGCGACCGTCGGGACTGAACGCCACCGAGGCCACTGCGCCGGTATGGCCGGTGAGGGTGGTGATGGTCTTGCCCGTCGCCACCTCCCACAGCCGCACCGTGCTGTCCCTGCCGGCGGTGGCGAGGGTGCGCCCGTCGGGGCTGAACGCCACCGAGTACACGGAGTCGGTGTGGCCGGTGAAGGTGGTGATGGTCTTGCCCGTCGCCACCTCCCACAGCCGCACCGTGCTGTCCCTGGCGGCGGTGGCGAGGGTGCGCCCGTCGGGGCTGAACGCCACCGAGTACACGGAGTCGGTGTGGCCGGAGAAAGTCATAAGTTCCTTGCCCGTCGCCACCTCCCACAACCGCGCTGTGCTGTCCCTGCCGGCGGTGGCGAGGGTGCGCCCGTCGGGACTGAACGCCACCGAGGCCATCCAGTCGGTGTGGCCGGAGAAAGTCATGAGTTCCTTGCCCGTCGCCACCTCCCACAACCGCACCATGCTGTCCCTGCCGACGGTGGCAAGGGTGCGGCCGTCGGGACTGAACGCCACCGAGTCCATGGAGCCGGCGTGGCCGGTGAGGCGGTGGCGCAGGGGAAGGTTCGCGGCGGCGTTGAGGCTGGTGGCGGCTTCCCCGGTCGGGCTGACGCGGTAGGCGGCGACCGCGAGGAGGGCGGCGAGATCGGGGTTGGTGCTGATCAGGGAGTCGGACTGGGCGGCGAGCTGCCGGGACTGGGCGGCGTGCTGGGCGGTGACCGCTGTCTGCCGCTGCCAGAAAGCCACCCCCGAGGCGATCAAGGCGAGGGCGAGGAGGGTGGCCAGGACGGTGTTGAGGCGCCTGCTGCGCCGGATGGCGGCCTGCTGGCGGCGGCGTCCGGCATCGAGGAAGGCTTCGAGTTCAGCCGGCAGGCGGCGGAGTGCCGACCAGTCGGTGCCCTCCGCGAGGACGGTTCCGGCGGGTAGGTCCTGAGGGTCGCGGTGTTCCTGCCAGCGGGCGTGCTGGATGCGGGCGCGGTGGAGCCAGTCGTGGAACCGGGCGTCCTGCTCGACCCAGCGGCGCAGGGTGTCCCAGTCGCGGATGAGCGCGTCGTGGATCAGCTCGGCCACCGGGGTTCCCTCCGCGTCGCCCGCCGGCTCGGGCTCGCGTACCCGGTCGGTGGTGACGATGCGGTGGCGGGAGAGTACGGCCAGGACCTCCTCGACGGCCTGTAGCGCCTGGGGTGTGCCGTCGGCGGCGGCCAGGTCGCGTAGCTCGTCGAGCGGGAGCTGCTGGCGTACCGCCGGGATGTGCAGGGCCTCGTTGGCGGGGCGGACCAGGGCCGTCAGGATCCTCTGTGCGACGTCCCGCTGTCGCTGGTCGAGTTCGCGGAGGGCGGCGTTGTACCAGTCGGCCAGGGCGCCGGTGACGGCGCCGATGCGGCGGTAGGCCTCGTGGGTGAGGCGGCCGTCGTGGTCGAGGCGGCGTTCCCACAGGCGGGTGAGGGCGACTTCGAGCAGGGGCAGCGCGGTGACCGGCGCCGCGAAGTCCGCGGCCGTGCGGGGGTTCAGGGCCAGGACGTCGGCGATGATCCGCTGTGCCAGTCCCGGCTCGAAGCTCACCTCCAGGTCGTGGGCGGGCCCGGTGACGATCGCGTCCAGTTCGCTGCTGGTGAGCGTGGCGGGCACGTTGAGCACGCCCCGCGTCTGCAGTGCGGCTTGCAGCAGTTCGGGGGCCAGCGCGGACAGCCGGGAGTAGAAGTCGTCGCGCATCACGAGGACCACGCTGAGCGTGGCGTCGGACCCGATCGCCTCGGTGATCCCGGCGAGGGTCTGAAGGGCCTGTGGTCCGGCGGTGGGCGCGAGGAGTTCCTCGAACTGGTCGACGACCAGCACCACGCGGTCGTGGGTCGCATCGGCGGCCAGCAGTCCGGTGACGGCCGCCCCGATCCCCGCTGTGGCGGCCCCCGGGAGGCCGGCCTGTTCGAGGGCGGCCGGCAGGTCCGGGCCCGGCCGCGCGAGCACCTGGCGCCAGCGGTCACTGCCCGGCAGCCGTCCGGCCGCCAGCGCCGGCAGCACCCCCGCCTGGACCAGGGAGGACTTGCCCGACCCGGAGGGTCCGAGCAGCAGCACCACCCGCCGCCCGCCCGCCAGGCCCGCCAGAACCTGGCGCACCGCCTCCTCGCGGCCCCGGAACCAGCGGGCGTGCTCGGCGGTGAACGGCTCCAGCGCCCGGTACGGCGACACGTCGCGCACGGCCAGTGCGGGCCACGCTTCGCGCAGCACCGCGGTCGGGGTGGCGTAGGCGATGCCCTGGCCGCGGTCGTGACTGTCGGGCGCGGTGATGGCGGTGAGCATGCCGACCACCAGACCGGTCGTCTCGTCGAGGATCGGCCCGCCGCTGAACCCGGTGGTCAGATCGTTGGCACCGGTCAGCTGCAGCAGATCACCGGCGTCGTCGGCGGCCAGCAGCAGCCCGCCGGCCGTGGCGGACCCGAAGTGACCGCCCGGCGGTGCCTGCGTGGGAAAGCCGAGCGAGCGCACCCGGTGCCCGCGGCAGCCCGCCGCAGACCCCAGCGGCAGCGGGGCCGTACCCGCCGGCACGTGTTCCAGTCGCACGAGGGCGATGTCCTGCTCCTGCGGGTCGCGCCACCCGTCCTCCAGCACCCGGCCCCTCACCGACGGGGCACCGGGCGCGCGCGGGAAGACCAGCGACACCGCGTCACCGGGACCGTAGCCGCCGTCCACCAGAACGTGCGCGCAGCTGATCAGCAGGTCCTCGGCGACCAGAAAGCCGGTCCCCACCACCGCCCCGTCCCCATCGCGGACCTGGGCGACAGCGGCAGTCAGAGCATCAGCTGCGGGGGCCTCGTGCCCGGCGTTCACAGGATCAGCCCGACGCCGGGTCGCCCGTCGTAAGGGCGGGCCCGGTGTCGGTGTCGTCCTTGCGCCACACCATCGTCACCGTCAGATGGCAGTTGGCCGCAGTCTTGGTGATCACCACCCCGGCCTCCGTGGAGAGATCGACCCCGAACTCGACCTCCACCTCCGCCGGCCCCGCGTCACGCAACCGCCTCAGCACAGTGCGCGCCAGGTCGGTGACCGGCTCCAGGGCCGCGCTCAGCCCCACCGGCAGATCACGGATCGCGTCCCCGACCCGGCCCGCCTTCACCGGCCCGGCCGCACCGTCCGCGGCCTCGACAAGGATCGAGCCCCCGCCGTCCAACGGCACCCGCGCCAACTGCTGCCCCACGTCGTCCCTCCCCCTGCCGCCGCCCCCACGACGACCGCACCCACACCGTACAAGCGCGGACACCCCGGAAAACGGCGAACTCCCCAACGGACCCGGGACATCGGGCCGGCCGACTGCAAGTGCGCCTACGCCACCACCCGGCAGAGGTGGCTGAAGTCCGACGGCCAGGTCGACTGGACCACCCTGCCGCTGGACACCGTGTTCGAGGGTGAGCAGCTCGGCCGCTGGGCGTGGGCGCAGCGGGCCGGGTGGCCCGGCCTGGAGGCTGACCAGCGGGACCTGCTGACGGCGAGGCATCGAGGCCGACGCCGAGCTGGTGGCCGCAAGGCCGCCGCCGAGGCGAAGCCGAAGGTGTCCCGCACCGACAGGCTCCAGCAGGGCCTGGCGGCGCTGGCGCAGTTCGTGGAGCGGGAGCGGCACGCCAACGTCAGGCGCCGCACAGGGAGCCGGTGAAGGCCGTCGAGGCCGGCCCCGGAGGTGAGGAGCAGGTGGTCGTATCGCACTTCGCGCTGGGCACCTGGCTGAACAACCAGAAGGCCCGCCGGGCGAAGCTGACCCCGGGCCAGCTCGCACAGCTCGCCGAACACGGCGTCGAATGGGCCTGACCGTTGCAGCGGGATTCTCGGGACACCCACGCGAATCCGGTGCACTGACGGGGTTGGCTGGTCAGTGACGGTCGAGCTTCCCTCGTAGATGGGAGCCCGACCAGGACGAGCAGCTCACACCCTCAACGGACCAGCCAGACGTTTCCCACTCGACTCACGAAATGTCCTGGTCAAAGCCCGCTCAGACCTCGGTCCAGAACCCAGAACTCACAGTGTGGTGCTTGAGCTGGCCGATCGGCAGGTGCGACTTCAGTGCGGACAGGTAGGCGCCGTTCATGTCGAGCGCCGCCACCGTCAGCTCCGATTCGGTGCTCTTGATGAGAGCGGTGTTCTTCCACTTCGGGCGCGCTTCCCACACCTGATCGGGCGACGCCTTGGACGCCTTCCTCAGGATGTCCGGCAGCGGCGGGTGGTCGGTGTGCTCATACCGCGCGCCGACCCGGGAAGCGGCGAGGAGCGCCATCGCGTCCGGGATCGCCTTCTTGATCAGGGCGGCGGTTGCGGCGTCCACGTCGCCGCCGTGGCGGGCGAGTTCCCGCTCGACGGGGCGGCGGATCAGGTCCAGGAGCTCCGCCAGCGACACCGACTCGGAGCTCTCGCCGCCCGACCGGGCGCGGGGCGCAGCAGGGGCCGATGGCGCCGGAGCGGAGTCCGGCGGGGCCGGGGCCGGCTGCTGCTCGGGTTCGGCGGTCGGGGCGGGAGTGGGCTCGGGCGGCGATGCCGCGTGCGGGGTCTGGGGGGCCTGCTGGGCTTCCTCGACGGGGGCGGCCGAAGTCTGGGTTGTGGGTGCCTGTACGGGGGTGGTGGTGAGTTCGCAGAAGCCGCCGACGTGGGTGGCGACGCCGGCCACACGGTGGCGCACCGGGCGACCGCAGCGCACGCACGGGGCGGGCGCGAACATCGCGATCTCGCCGCCCGGGCCGCGGTCGAAGTCCGGGACCGGCACGGCCTCGCTCAAGGTGGCGGTGCCGGCGCCGGTGAGCTGGGTGGCGGGGGTCTGCTGGTCGTAGCCGACGATCTCCTGCACACCGTGCTCACGACACCGCCCGACGGTCGACATCGGCGGGAACCCGCTGGTGATGACGTCGCCGCAGGCCAGCTGCTGCCAGTACGTCGACGGCGTGAACAACGGCTCCGGCACCCCGGCCTCAGCCGCGGCAGGCACCGCCGAGGCCTCAGAGACCACCTTGGGAGCAGCAGGGGCGGCCTTGGCGGGGCTCGGGGGCCACTCCGCACGCACCGGCTCCGGCTCCGGGGCAGCCGGGGCGAACGTCGCCGGCACAGGGCCGACGCCTGACTGCCGGGCGGTGTAGGCCTCCGTGGCGCGAGTCGGCCCGGCCAACAACTCCAGCACGTCCAGTCCCCAGTGCGCCGCCAGGGCATCCACATCGTCCAGCGTCCACGCCGACGCCCCGGACTGACGACGCGACACCTTGTCCTGGGTCAGACTGATACCCGCGGCCAGCTGCGCCTGAGTCTCCTCGGTGACCTGACGCAGCGCCGCGACAGTGATGCGCAGCGTCTGCAGCGTACTCAATGACATGGGTCCGACCCTACCCTGCCCAATGCGAATTTTCCATGCAGCATGAGAAATATGACTTTCTGTCGTGATGGTCGAGCGACGGTGCGAGGACCGATCGTTGTCCGGACGCCGGGCGGACCGTGACCGGGGACCGCGCGTTGATCTCCGCCGCCGCGGCTGGCGGCACCCGGCGGATCCGGATCCGGCCGGGGCGCCTCCGACCGGTGCGCGGTCACAGGCGACCGCCGAAGTCGAGAGAACGACCGCCAGCCCCCAGCACCCCCCGCGCGGCCTGGCGCCCGGATTGGGACCGACCTGGCGGGCGAGTGGTGCTGCCGGATTCGAGCCCGACACCTGTGCGCCGATCAGGTGGGAGTAGCAGCGTCATGTATGCAAGACGCGGGCCCAGCGGTGATCATCTTTGACATGGGCTCCACAAGAGGGAAGGACCGGTACCGGCGAGCGGCAGGCGTGGTTGCGGCCGTGGTGTGTGTGACGGGGGGCGTCTGGGCACTGGTGAAGCTGGGCACTGCGGAGCTGAGTACGTCCGAGCAAGTCGGGGTGTTGGGCCTCCTGCTGGGTCTGGTGCCGATCGGGGCCGGGGCGGTGCGGCTCCTCAAGCCCGTGGGCGAAGTCGATGTAGAAGGAGCCGCTGCCAGCCTGGCCGGGGCCGTGGAAGCCAGCGAGCTGGCGCAGCGCCTGCAGCTGCTCGGCGGGGACGATCATCCGATCGACGTCGGCTTCTCCTTCCGCAGTGCTCCTTCGCGTGTTGCCGAGCACGCCGGAGCGGCTGGGAGTCTGAGTGAGATCACCGACTACTACCGGCAGCTGCGGCCCCGGCGCCTGGTGATCACCGGTGCGCCCGGGGCAGGCAAGACCGTGCTGGCACTCGAGCTGATGCTTGGTCTGCTCGAGGGCCGCGGGCCCCATGACCCGGTGCCGGTGCGCCTTGCCCTGGCCAGTTGGGATACCACTGTGACGCTGGAGGAGTGGCTGACCGGCGAACTGGTCGACATCTACCGGCTCAGCCGTGGAACCGCTCGGGCGCTGGTCGAGCAGCGGCGGGTGCTGCCGGTTCTGGACGGTCTGGACGAGATGGACGCCGTCGGCGCCCCTCGCGGATCCTCGCGAGCAGCTGCGGCGCTGGCGGCCCTGAACGCGTACCAGGCCGGTCGCAGCAAGGCGCCGATGGTGTTGACCTGCCGCACGGCGCAGTACGAGGCGCTGGCCGGGAGGGCCCGGCTGCTGGACTCGGCCCGCGTGGAGGTCGAAACCGTCACTCCCCGGCAGGCTCATGCCTTCCTGGCAACCCGAGTGTGGGATCCACAGCTGTGGGGCCCAGTGCTGGACACCCTCGACCGTGATCCCAACGGCGCGGTGGCCCAGACGCTCTCCACCCCGTGGGTGCTGACGCTGGCCATCATCGTGTACGAGGCTGACGGCGACCCCGCCGGGTTACTCGACCTGGCTGAGCCGCATGACATTCGGCAGTACCTGCTCGACCGATTCGTACCGGCCGCGACTGACCTGCACGTGCGCGCGGGGAACACCGCCTACGAACCCGGGGACGTCGAACGCTGGCTGACCGTCCTGGCCGACTACCTGAACGACAACGCCCGCACCGGCCGCACCGTGGGCGGACAACGGCTCTCCGCCGCCGACTTGGTACTGCATCGGCTCTGGCCGATCACGGCTGGCCGAGTCAGAACTCTGGACACGGTCATGTGCGCGGCAACCGGGCTCGTGCTCCTGGTCTGGCTCGGCGCCGCCACCTTCGAGACGACGGAGATCGTCGCAGGCACCGTCCTGGCGCTGCTCGTAGGGTCCTGGATCGTCGTGGCCAGCAGGATCACCTGGCCCACCCCGAAGGGCATCGATCTACGGAGGCTGCGCACTCGTGCCGGGCGTCGTGCAACCACCGTTCCTCTCGCGGTCGCACTCTCGGTAGCGCTCGTATGCTCGCTGGCATTGGCCCTTCTCGCGGCTTACCCTGCGGACTACCCGCTGCCTGGCTACCCGCTGATGGATGCGCTGGCGAACGTGCTCACTGTGGCTCTCCCGATGGGGCTCATCGGCGGGCTTGCGTTCGGACTCAGAACCAATCTGGAGACAAGTGCGCCGCGCGGCGCAGTTGATGGCCCGAGGGACCTGGTCCGTGCCGACGCCCGGGCAGGGCTCACGGTCGGGCTCGGCGCCGGGCTTGCGGCAGAGCTCGCGCAGCTGGCCCAGGCCGGGTTGACGGACGGGGGCCTTTCGCTGCAGAACGCATTCGGGGGTATCGACGTTCTTGTCGTAACCCTGGCATTCGTGTGTCTCGCAGGCCTGCTGATCTGGGCCGGCGCGTGGCGCCGGTACGTGGCGACGCTGCTGTGCACACGAGGCCGCCTGCCATGGCAGCTCGGCCGTTTCCTCGACTGGGCATACGGTGCCGGCCTTGTCCGGGTGTCCGGGACGGCATATCAGTTCCGACATCGAGAGCTGCAGGACCACCTGGCCGGCAGAGTCAGGACGTCGCGACATGCGCCTGCGGTGACTTGACCACCCGCCCTGGTACACCAGCGCACCACAGGAGACGTACGACCAGCACCCACGGGTGGTCCAGCACGAGCTCCGCCATCACGGTGGTCGTTCCTGGTGAGACACCACAGCTTGCGGCCGTGCGCTTGGCCGTCCTGGCGTACCCTCCCCGTGTCGCGTAGGTCCATGAGCGCGTCCCGGAGCGCCCGGTCCGGTTGCTGTCCGGGGAGGACCAGATGCCAAGGCTCCCGCGGGGCGGCGTGCTGGAAGAGGGCGAGCGCCACCAGCACAGGGCCGGCCTCGTCGATCCCCGCTTCCACAGCCCACCAGAATCAGCACCGGAGGCAGGGGGAGGCTGGGGGGACCCGGTGCTCGGGTTCGACACCCAGTCGTGCCGCATGAACAAGGGTCGGGTCAGGACGGCGTCGCCGAGCCGCTGCGCGCGCAGCACGAGCCCCAGCTTCTGCGAGCCCGGATCGGCCGCATGCGTGTAGAGCACGCCGCCCTCCCGTGTGCCGCGGTCGAGCAGCCACTGCTCCAGCTCAGAAGGCACTTGTGCCCGACCAGCGGGGTGTCCTCCAGCGTGGCCTGGGGGCCGCACCTCGCGTCGACGGCGAGAAGGGCCACGGCGGTTCGTTGGCGGCGCTGGCGCGGCGCGGGCCTCGGTCGGCGGATACGCGATCGGACGTGGCTCTCGGAGCTGCGGGCCGCGGCCCAGGTGCCGGCGGGCGAGCCGGGCTCGCTGTCGCCCGAGCGGCGGTGTCGGGGAATGTCAGCAGGACGGCGTTGTGCTGCTCGCTCATCGCACTCCGATCGGGCCGGGACCGGCGGTGGCCGGGCTTCCATCGTGACCCTGGGTGCAGGGCGCTGCCACAGGAATGGCATTCGAACCCCGGACGGGGTTCGCCCGCCGCAACGGTCGGAGGCCACCCCGCCGCAACCGCCCACCGCTCGGCCGGAGGTCACCCTGTGTCATGGAAACCCGTCGAGTTGTCAGGTTGCGACCCGGGTGAAAGCATGAGAAGGCCCCTCTTCCATCGAGGGAGGTCCACGATGACCACCCCAACGAACAGCGGCGGATCCGACAACGGCCCAAGCGACAAGCCGGACCGGACCAAGGACATCCACGGTCCGCAGGATCCGCTGGTCGACAGATTCCGCCCGGACCCGGCCCACGCGCCCGTCCGAGGACTCACCCTCAAAGGCTTCCTCGGCGACAGCGACCGCGAAGGACACCGGCGGCTGTACCTGACGAAGAACCTCGACTACTACGTCGAATTCGCCACCGACGACGTCCTAGACAGCGCCGGTATTCCGCCGGACCGGCCTCCTTTCGTCGGAACGGAGGCAACCGAGGTCACGCTGAAGGAGGGAGCCCATGTCAGCTACACCCACAGCGCCCCGGTCCGCCCGTCGGACGACTTCGACCTCGACGTCCGCCGGGTGAGCCGGGCGGGCCCGAGGGGCCCGCAGCGCGGCCGAGGGCTAACACCACGGGGGTCACCAGCCGCCCTGGCGCGTCGTGCGGCCGGCCGCTTCGCTCCGCAGGAGGGCTGCACGTGCGGCGCCCCCTGTGGCCAGCAGACAATCGAGTTCGTCTCCTGCGCTTCGTGCGACGACACCTGCGTCTCGTGCGACGGGACCTGCGACCAGACCTGTCCGCAGTCCTGCAACGGCACCTGTGACGACACCTGCCAGTTCACCTGCGCTCCCACGTGCGCTCCCACGTGCGAGACCTGCTTCACCTGCAACACCTGCGGGGAAACCAGGTGCACCGTGTGCTGTGAAATTCTGACCGGCGTGGCCTGCGGCTGACGGTCGCCCGCCCGGCGTGTCACCACGCCGGCCGCCTTGCCGTTCGTAGCCGGTCCGCTGCTCCGAGGGAGACCACATGACGCGACGCGAACTCGCCGACGCGACAAGCACTTTCGGCGCGAGAAGCAGTTTCGGGTCGCCGACGGCCGACGGGCGAGACCCGGAGCCGCGCCCGTGGCGCAGCGTGCTCGACGGCGACCGGCGGGCGGCCGCGCTCGCCGCCGCCGATACCGCCGCCGAGCGCTGCGTGGATCGCGCCCGCATCTGCGAGGCGCTGGCCGGTGCCGCCCGTCAGACCCGCCTCCCCCGGACGATCGACTGGCTCTCCCCCGGGGTGGCCAGGGGAGACGCCGGAATCGCGCTGCTCTGCGCGTACATCGACCAGTGTCGGCCCGGACAGGGGTGGGACGAGACCGGCCACCACTTCCTCGTCACCGGGCTCGAAGGCATCGGGCAGAATGCCGCGCGGATCGGCTCCGGCCTCTACAGCGGGCTCGGCGGCACGGCGTTCGCCGTCGCCGCGCTCAGCCGCGACGGCACGCGCTACCGCCGTGCGCTCGGCGCCCTCGACGACGAACTGGTGCCCCGCGCACAGCTCATGGCCGCGCGGCTCGCCGAGGGCCGCCACGGTCGGCCGGTGAGCGACTTCGACCTGGTCTCCGGGGCGAGCGGACTGGCCGCCGGCCTGCTGCCGCGCGATCCGCACGGCTCGCTCGCAGACCTGCTCGGCGCGCTGGTCCACCTGGCCTCGCCGAACGGCGCGACGCCGCACTGGGCCACGCCGGAGGACCAGCTCGGTGACCCCGCGACGCGGCCCATCTACCCGTACGGCAACCTCAACTGCGGGCTGGCGCACGGGATTCCCGGGCCCCTGGCGATCCTCGCCCTCGCCCTGCGGGCCGGCCGTGAGGCACCCGGCCAGGCGGCGGCGGTCCGCTACCTGGCCGACTGGCTGACCGCGCACCGCCTCGACGACGCGTGGGGCGTCAACTGGCCGTCGGCCATCCCGCTGCCAGCGGCGCCCGGACGACCCCCGCCGCCGGACCCCGGCCCGGCGCGCAGCTCCTGGTGCTACGGCAGCCCCGGGATCGCGCGGGCACTCTGGCACGCCGGCGAGGCCCTGGACGACGGACAGCTGCGCGACTTCGCCGTCGAGGCCGTCACCCGCGTGCTGCAGCGGCCCGACGCCGCCCGCCAGCTCGCCTCGCCCACGTTCTGCCACGGCGTCGCCGGACTGCTCCAGGTGGTACTGCGCTTCGCCCACGACACCGGCCTGCCACAGTTCACCGCCGGGGCCGAGCAGTTGGTCGACCAGCTGCTCGATCACTTCGATCCCGACCGTCCGCTCGGGTACGCCGCGGTGGAACCGGCCGGCAACCGGGTGGACTCGCCCGGCCTGCTCGACGGAGCCCCCGGCGTCGTCATGGTCCTGCTGGCCGCCGCAACCGACACCGAGCCCACCTGGGACCGGTTCTTCCTGCTGTCATGACGGTCAACGACCCTGAGCACCGCCGCCGCGCGCAGCCGATCTACCGGCCGCTGGGCTGGGCGGTGGTGCGGGCACCGCTGCTCCCGGTGGACGCGCTCGCCACCGCCGGCGCGGCCACCGGCGGCGACACCCTGATGCCCGACGCGCCGCAGGTCCGCCTCGCCGTCGAGGTGGCCAGCCGTGACCTCGCCGCAGCCCTGCACCGCACCCGCCCCGACGACCCGGAAGCTCGGCGGGTGCGCCGCAAACTGACGCGCTACCTGATCCGCATGTGCACCCGGCCGACGCCCTTCGGTGTCTTCGCCGGCGTCGGCCTGGCCCGCTGGAGCGACCACACTGATCTGGCGCTCGGGCCGTACCCGCCGCGCACCCGCACCCGGCCGGACATGGCGTGGCTGCTCGGGCTCATCCACCGTCTGGAGGAGGAGCCGGAGATCCGCGCCGGCCTGCGGCTGGTCACCAACGCGGCGGTCGTCCTGCGCGGCGAGCACGCCCTGCTCCGCGACGCCGAAGCCGACGGCGCGGCGGACACCGTCTCGGTCCGGCTGACCCCGGCCGTACGGCAGGTGCTGGAGACGGCGCGACACCCGGTCGCGGCGGACGACCTGGCGGCCGGGCTCGCCGGGCTGGCGGGCGCGACCCCCGACAAGGCGGCCAGGCTGGTCGAACGGCTGCGGGCCCAGGGCTTCCTCCAGACCGATCTCCGACCGCCCCTCACCAACGGCGACCCCGCCACCCACGTCCGCGAGCGGCTGGCCGCCGTCCCCGGTGCGCGGGAGCTGGCCGCCGGGCTCGACCACCTGTCCCGGGACCTCGCCCGGTGGGACGCCCTCCCGCTCGACGCACGGGTCCGACCCTGGGCTGACCTGCTGGAACGCGCCGACGGGCTGCACCCGGCGGCGCCCGGAGACCCCGTCCTCCAGACCGACCTGGCCCTTCCCCTGGCCGGCCGGGGCCTGCACGCCGAGGTGGCGGCGGAGGCGGCCCGCGCCGCCGAGCTGCTGCTCCGGCTGAGTCCCCTCCCGGCCGGCCCGCCCCGCCTGGAGTCCTACCGGCGGGCGTTCCTGAGCCGTTACGGGGCGGAGCGCCGGGTTCCCCTGTTGGACCTGCTAGACCCGGACGTGGGGCTCGGACCCCCGACCGACTCGTCGGCCCACCAGCGCTCGACCCCGCAGCCGCCGCAGCGCAACCGGCTGCTGCTCGGCCTCGCCCTCGCCGCCAACCGGGAGCACCGCCAGAGCGTCGACCTGACCGACGAGCAGATCGAGGCACTCACCGTGTCCCGGCCCGATCCGGCCGCCTGCCCGCTCTCACTGGAGCTCGCGCTGTTCCTCACCGCCGCTTCGCCCGCCGCCCTGGACGCGGGTGAGTTCCGGCTGGTCGTCGGCCCCAACCTCGGCGCCCCGGCCGCCGGCCGTCACCTCGGCCGGTTCGCCGACCTGCTCGGCCCGGAGGCCCGTACCGCCCTCGACGAGATCGCCCGGGCCGAGCAGGAGGCCAGCCCCGACACGCTGTTCGCCGAGGTCGTCTACCTGCCGCACCGGGCGCGCTCCGCCAACGTCGCGATCCGGCCGGCGGTCCGGACCCACGAGATCGTGCTCGGCACCGGGCCCGGGGTGCCGCACCGGGACGCCATCCCGCTGCGCGAGCTGGTCGTGGGCCTGCACGAGGGCCGGTTCAGCGTCGAGTGGCCCGCCGCCGACGCCCGGATCACCGGGGTGCAGGGCCACATGCTCAACAGCATGGGCGCACCCGCCCCGGTCCGCTTCCTGCTGGACGCCGCCGCCGACGGGCGCTGCCAGCCCTCGCTGTTCTCCTGGGGCCCGGCGAACGGCTTCCCGTTCCTGCCCCGGGTCCAGTACGGCCGCACCGTGCTCGCCCTCGCGCAGTGGCGGCTCGACGCGGCCGACCTGCCCACCGGCGCGGGCGAGGAGTTCGCGGCCGCGCTGTCGGCCTGGCGGCAGCGGTGGGCCGTCCCGCATCTGGTCTACCTGTGCGTCGGCGACAACCGCCTGCTGCTCGACCTCGCCGACCCCGACCAGGTCGAGGTGGCGCGCGAGGAACTGCGGGCCCTGCGCGGCACGCAGGCGCTGCAGCTCCAGGAGGCGTTGCCGCAGCCGCAGGACGCCTGGCTGCCCGGGCCGGACGGCCGCCACGTCTGCGAGCTCGTCGTTCCGCTGGTGCGCGCGCGGGCCGCGGCCGTGGACCCGGCAGGGCTCGACGGGCACCCGGCCGGTCACGCGCACGCGGCCGCCGACACCGTGGCGGCGGGCACCCGGTTCCGGCCGCCCGGAAGTGACTGGCTGTACCTCAAGCTCTACGGCAGCCCCTGGCAGCAGGACGAGCTGATCGCGGGACCGCTGCGCACCTTCGCCGAGTTCGCCACCGCCGCCGGACTGGCCGACAACTGGTTCTTCATCCGCTACTCGGACACGGACAGCCACCTGCGGATCCGCTTCCACGGCGAGCGGTCCGCCCTGCTCGGCCCGCTGATGGACCAGGCCTGCCGCTGGGCGGAAGACCTGCTGGCGACCGGGGCCGCCACCAGGCTCGCCTTCGACACCTACGAGCGGGAGGTCGAACGCTACGGCGGCAACGACGGGGTACGGGCGGCCGAGGAGGTCTTCGGCGCGGACAGCACCTCGGTCGCCTGGCTGCTCCAGGCGGGCGAGGAGGAGGAAATCCCGCTCGACCGCACGGCGTTGGCGGTGAGCAGCGTCGACGACCTGCTCGACACCCTGGGCCTGTCCGAGCCGGAACGGCTGGCGTTCCTGCGCGGCGCCGCCGAGACCACACGCGAGGGCGGCGACGAGTACCGCCGCCGCGGCAACGACCTGCGCCTGGCCCTCGCCGGTCCGGACCGGCCCGACACCGAGGTCCTGCGCCTGCTGCTGGCCCAGCGCCGCACCGCCCTCGCCCCTGCGGCCGCCCTGCTCGCCGCACTGCGCCAGGACGGCAGGCTCCGGCGCAGCCACGGCGCGCTGTGCCGCAGCTACGTCCACATGCACCTCAACCGGCTCGGCCTGGGCCCGGCGGGCGACGGCGAAGGGCTGGTCCTCGAACTGCTGCGCCGCACCCGCGAGGGCCTGGCCAAAGCACCCGTCACTTGACGGCCGGGCGGTCGCCGTGGGTCAGTTCCCGGTGCGTGCCGCGTCGCGCAGCCTGCGCCAGGTGCGGGCCGCGCGTGAGGCGTCGGCCGCGGCGTACCGCAGGGCCGGTGCCGAAGACGAAGCGGTGAAGGTGCTGGAGAAAGCACGGCGCGTGGCCCACGCCGAGATCGAAGCCCTCGCCGAACTGGTAGGCACTCAGGTGCTCGGCGATCTCGCGCGGCGCCAGGCTGATATGTCCGTCGCAGTCGCTACCTGCTGGCCGGTATGTCGCCCTGTCCGCGTGGGTCAGGCGGATCTCCCCGTACTTGGGGGCGCAGCCGGTATCACCCGACGCCCTGTCGAAGGTCGGGGCACCGATACGGTGCTGGGCGCCTGGTGGGGGCGTCGGCGCGTGGGTCAGTCGCGGTAGATGGTGGAGCGGTGGCCGACGTGGACGACCAGGACGAGCAGTTGGCCGCCGTCGACGGTGTAGATGACCCGGTAGTCGCCCACGCGCAGCCAGCGGGTCTCGGGGGATCCGACGAGGGCGGTCGTGCTGCAGCCGTAGGGGTCCCGTTCGAGGTCGGAGAGCTTGCGCAGGATGGTGATGGCGGTGGCTCGGGGAGCTTGCGAAGCTCGCCGCAGGCGGACTCGGTGAACCGCGTCGCGTATTTGCGGTCGCTCACTCGGGTCTGGTCAGCGTCTCGGTCATCACGTCCTGAAGGCGGCGGCGGTGCCTGGTTGAAGTCGGAACCCCCTCCGCCCTGCCCGGCCGAGCCCGCCCCGCCGAACGGGGCAGCCCCGGCCCGCCACGGTCAGTTGCTTCTCCTCCGCGTGCCCGCCTGCGGCACGGTGGTCCCGGTCGGCTCTTGGCCGGGCTCAGCGCCGCGGCGGACTTGTGGGCAGCCAGCGGTGGAAGGTGGCGGCCAGACCGAGCGCGATGGTGCAGCTGGTGGCGAGCCAGGCCGCGCCGACGCCGGTGAGCCCGTACCGGGCATGAGCACGAGGACGAGGACCAGGAGCAGGCCGGCGAAGGCGAGCTGCAGCCCGGCCAGGAGCAGCAGGGAGCGGCGGACGCGGGCGACGTGGACGGCGGTGCCGAAGAGGATGTTGGGCAGGGCGGACAGTGCCATGAGGCGCATGACGGTGGTGCCGTGTTCGGCGTAGTCGGTGCCGAACAGTTGGAGGATCCAGGGTGCGGCGGCGACGGTGACGGCGGTGGCGGGGGCGATGAGGATGGTGGTGTGGCGGAGCATGTGGCGGGCGTGTTCGGCGAGTTTGTCGGGTTCGGCGGCGCCTTCGACGGTGAGGGACTGGCCCATGCTGTAGGCGGCTTGGTAGAGGGTGTCGGTGATGAGGTAGGCGAGGGAGTAGTAGGCGGTCTGTTCGGCTCCGAGGTGGGCGAGGATGAGCAGGGGCAGGGATTTGGAGACGGCGACTTGGCCGAGTTGGCCGATGTAGTCGGCTGCGGCGTAGGCCGCCATGTGCCGGCGCGGTACGCCGTGGGGGTGGGTGGTGTGCCGGGCGGCGGGCAGGGCCCGGACGAACAGCGCCGTGTTCGCCACGGTGACGGCGAGTACGAGGCCTACCGCCCAGGCCACCAGGATGCCGGCGGCGATGGCCAGGGCCGCGCAGACGGCCAGGGCGAAAGAAGATCAGGTTTTCGGCCAGGACCCAGCCCGGGCTGCGCAGACCGGTCAGCGCACCGTCCTGCAGGACGAAGATCGCATATGCCGCGGTGGCGAGGACGAAGAGCAGCGCCGGCAGCGGGCTGCGCAGTTCGGTCAGCCCGGGTGTGATGTGGGAGGCCAGCAGGACGAAGCCGGCGGCCACCGCTGCGCTGGAGGCGGCGGCGACGATGTAGCAGCGGATGACGAGGCGTCCCCCGCGGGGCCCGGCGGTGGGCAGGAAACGGATCAGGACGTCGCCGAGGTTGAGCGAGCCGAGCGTGGCCAGCAGCGTGGCCACCGACAGCAGGGCGTAGCTGCGGCCGACGGCTTCGGTACTGAACCACCTGGCCGCCAGGAGCCAGTACAGGCGCCGAGAGCGGCGGCCACCACCGAGCTGGCCGCCAGGATCCGCCCGTTGCGCAGCAGCACGCCGGGACCCGGCCCGGGCCCGCTGGCCGGCCGCATCCGCTCCCGCAACCGAACGAGAGGCGCGCCCTCCCTCACGCGGACCTCCCCGCTTCCACTCGGGACCGTGCTGGGGAGGCCCGCTCGCGTCCCGGCGCCGCGATCAACTCCGGGGCAGCGGCGGCGCATGCGGCCCGCGGGCGGCGCCGGCCGAGCACCGCAACCGCCACCCCGTCGTCGGACCCGTCGGGAGGGCGAGCGGTCGGCACCCGCCGCATCGCTCGAGAACCAGAGCAGCGCACCGTGCCGCCCGGTTCCGCCCTGGCGCCCTGATGGCGGTACCCGCACCTCCCACACAGCGCCAGGGCAAAGACCGGGAGCGGCAGAGTGCAGAGCGGAAACATGGACAAACCGTGCCAGGAAGACACGCATCGGGACGGAACCCACGCCCAAGCAGATCTCCCCACCGCCGAAACGGCGGCCCCCACGCGCCGGTGGAGCGGGGTGAGTTCCTCCGGGGCCGCCCCGACGGCCTCTGCGCCGCCGGCCGTGCAAGCACGGTGCAGGCCCGGCTGTCTGGATCAGGCGACGGAGTGGGTCACGGTGCCCGTGTAGGTGCCGGCCACCGCGGCCGCGGGGATCGTGATCACCACCGTGGGGCTCCAGCTCGTGGAGCTGTTCCCGTTGCCGGTGGAGGCGAAGGCGGATCTCGAACTGCCGAGCGTCTGTCTGGCCGAGGCGTCGCTCTGACCCGGCGAGGCCGTCACAGTGCCGTTCGTGCTGGTCGCCGGCCCGGACCAGTAGGAGACGTTCGAGGTGGTGATCGTCTCGGCGGCGGTGCCACCGCCGGTGGTGAAACTCGTGGCGGACACCGTCGCCGTCCACGTGCTGGTGGCCAGTCCTCGCCCGTCCGAGACGGTCACCGAGCCGACGGCCGCGCTGACGGTGCCGCCGGGTGCCGCGCTGCCGAGGGCCGCGGTGGACGGCAGGCTGATCGACGGCGTGCCCGTGGTTGGGATGACGCTGATCTGGGTGCTGTTGCTGCCGCTGGTCTCGACGGTGTCCACGACCGCGCGGGTGAAGCTGGCCTTGCCTCCGGATGCGGCCGCCAGCTTCCCCGAGGCGGTGTAGATCGCGCCGCCGCCGGTGATCTGCGTGCCGTTTCCCGAGACCGTGACCGCCGCGGTGTTGTTGCGGTCGGCGATGAACGAGAAACCGGAGAAGGCCCCCGTGGTCGGTGCGCTGAGGGTGGTCTTGCCCCCGGTCTGGTCGAGGAAGAACGCGCCGACGGTGGCCACCGGGCAGGCCACCGGGTAGGTCGGGCAGGCGAGGTAGATCGTCA
The DNA here is from genome assembly GCF_041434935.1 of Kitasatospora sp. NBC_00374. Classification (NCBI taxonomy): domain Bacteria; kingdom Bacillati; phylum Actinomycetota; class Actinomycetes; order Kitasatosporales; family Streptomycetaceae; genus Kitasatospora; species Kitasatospora sp. NBC_00374. Next base: position 56,637 of record NZ_CP107964.1, read on the forward strand.
CGCCGGTGCCGTTCAGCTTCCCGCCGGAGATCGTCATGCCGGTGGTGACGACATAGGTGCCGGGATTGAGCGTCAGTGTGCCGGCCAAGTTCGCGATGCTGGTGTACACGCCGGGGCTGATCGTCTGGTTCCCGGAGATGTGGTTGACACTCGGGTACGGCGCGGCGGGTGTCGTGGGGCAGGCCGAGGCGGCCGGGCACTGAGCGAGGGCGGCGTACGGGTCGGTGACGGCGCTCTGGTTGGTGGGGGCCGGGCTGTACGAGCCGCCGCTCGCCGTGGCGAAGCCGGCCGGCGCGGCCGGGCCGCCGATGGTGCCGCCGGTCGCGGTGACCGTGGTGCCGCTGACGAGCGCGGCCTGACTGTTCGTCGAGTTGACCAGGATGCCGCCGGTGACGTGCATGCTGCCGGGGTGGGCGTACAGGGCGTTCGCGGCGCTCGGGTTGAGGACGCACAGGCTCGCCGTACACGCGGTCGCGGCCCGGGCGGTGCCGGACGGACCGGTCACGACCCAGGCCAGCGCGCAGGTGAGGGCAAGGACCATGGCGCAGACCGCGCGTGGCAGGCGGCACCGCCCCCGGTTGCGGACGTGTCCGCCCGTGACCGGACGGCCGGGACCCGGGTCTCGGGGCGCAGAGCGGCACACCGGCGCATCGCCCGGCCCCTGACCGCCGCCGACACGTCGACCATCGCCCGCCCGGGCCATGCCGACGAATCCGGCGGCGAGCCTCGCCGCCATACCCACCATCCTCAACATGACTCAAAACGTACCAAGTGCTCCATATTGGACAGCTGTCTTGCGCGAGGTGATGCCCGTTCAGCGTGTCGGGGCCCTGGCCGGACGTGCTGGCGCGCCACCAGGACAGTGGTCAGGACCTCCCCGCCGACGTCCGCACCGCTTCTGCCGAAAGCGGGACGAGATAGCGATAGCCAGGCAGAGTCCGACGGGCTGGTCGACTGGCCCGCGCTGCCGGTGGACACCGTGTTCGAAGGTGAGCAGCCAGGGCGCTGGGTGCAGGCGCAGCGGGCCATCTGGGCCGGTCTGGAGGAGGGCCAGCGCGACCTGCTCGCCGCGATCGGCATCGAGGCCGACCCCGAGCGGGTGCGGGCGGCCGCCGGGTGGGCGCGCCCCAGGGACGGGAGTGGACGGGGGTGGTGGCGGCGAACGCCACGACGGCTGCGGTGTGCCCGCAGGGGGAAGGAGGAACTGCGCGGCCGGGTGCCCGGCCGGTACGGCGCCCCGTCACCCGGGCGGCCCGCCGGCTGTGCCGGAGCCCGCCCGGCGCCACAGGCTGGGAGAAGGTACGACTCCGAGGAGGCCGCGGGTGCTGCACGGGTTCAAGAAGTTCATCATGCGCGGGAACGTGATCGACCTGGCCGTCGCCTTCGTGATGGGCGCCGCATTCGTCGCGGTGGTGAACAGCCTGGTGAGCGACCTGCTGACCCCCCTGATCGCGGCCATCTTCGGCAACCAGGACTTCTCGGCGCTCACCTTCACGATCAACGGCAGCGTCTTCCGCTACGGCGCGTTCATCAACGCGCTGATCTCGTTCGTGTTGATCGCCGCCGCGCTGTACTTCTTCGTCGTCGCACCGCTCAACACCCTCGCCGATCGCCGCCGCCGCAAGGCCGGTCTCCCAATCCTGGACGAGCCGCCGACCGAGCTCGAGCTGCTGACCCAGATGCGGGACCTGCTGCGCGAAGCGCAGCGTCGCTGAGCCTGCGTGACGGATCCTCCCCGGGCGAGCCGCACCCCGGGGAGGCTCTGTCCGTGCTACTCGGGCCGGCTGCACCGGATGGATGGCGTGGTGGTGTATGTGCCGCGTCAGCTGAGCGCGTGCCAATGTCCCAAGATGTGGATCACGTCGTGGTCCAAGACCTCGCGGAAGTCGCCGTACCAGGGGCCGATGGCGTGGAGCCAGAGGCGTCGCTGGAGGCAGACGAGGTCGTCGGCTTCCGCTTCGAGCTCGTCGCCGCCCCCGCAGGATCAGTCGCGGTCGAATGGCGGCCCAGCCCCGACCTGACCGCTCTGGGCGACGGGCCGAGGCAGGTGATGCCGTCGACCACTTCGCCCAGTCCGTGGCCGAGACCCCTACGGCTCTCGCCGCCGTTCTGCACAAGGCCGGCCTGCACGTCCTTACCCAGTTCGGCGGTTCATCATCGCGAATACCAGGCCCGTGGACCCTCTCGCCGCTCTCGGGCTCTGAACGCCCACCGGAACCTGGCGGTGAGGCACAGAAAGGTTGTCGCCACTGCGCTTGCCCCTTGTCCGGTGGGGGTCGGTGTGGGCCGACGGTTCGGCTCGAGTGCGCTGGTGATCCCCGGTCAGCGGCGGCTGGTGGCCAGGATGACGAGGAACTGGCCGCCGCCCGCCTCGATGTCGGCGGTCACCGGGAGTCCCGGCACCAGTCGGGAGAACCGGTCCACCATCTCGCGGCACCCCTTGCGCTCCAGTCTCCCGGCGACGGTGATTCAGCGGCGCGGGTTCGACCACGTACAGCCGGACCGCCGACCGGAAGGCGATGGCCACCTTGACCGCGCCCTTGCGGGTGTTGCACCCGCGGTGCGCGAGCCGCGACCTTGGCCTTCCGGTCGGCGGTCCGGCTGTCGACGCTGGGCCCCCGCGGGTCGTTCACCGACTTGTCGGGGTCGACCGCCTCGTCGCACACCCAGCACCGCCAGCCGTCGCGCTCGGCCACATCATCGAGAAGACTCACCCGAGCAAACAAGCCTGCCCGGCCGCCGTTGCGTCCCGCTTGGGTGCGGTTGCGTTGCGGTGTGCTGGGGACCGGCCGGACGATCGTCCGCATGACAACTGCACTTGACCGTGGCGAGCGTGACCAGCTCGCAGCCCTCGTCGAGGCTCTGTCGGCGGTGCCTGGCAACGATTCGAAGAGCGTGCGGGTGGACGAGACCCTGCTGGAGACCGCCGTCGCGCTGCTCGGGCAGCTCTCGGCCGCGTTCCGGGACGAGCCAATCAGCCGGGCCGCCGGCACCGTCGCGGACCGACTGCAGCTCAGCGTGCCGATGACAGCGATCCTGGCGATGAAGACCAAACTGGAAGCGGGCAACCTGGACCTCCGATAGGCCGGACTGCCGACCTCGGGGCGTCCCCGCGTCCGCCACCGCAGTCGCCTCTCGGTGGCGGACGCTCAGGCCAGGGAGGCGACGCCCCGCCCCGTGGTGGCCTGCGCGAGGCGGAGGCCGGTGACCGGGCCGGCGTTCAGGCGATCTGCTGGTCCAGGGCGGCCCGGAGCAGGGAGACCGCGTACTGCGTGTCCTTGGAGAGCCAGGGCTCACCGTCGGCGGCGTCGATGACCGACCGCCCTTCTGGCTCTCCCATCACCGGCCGGCGGCAGGGCGAGGGCCGCAGTGCGGGTGCGCTCCAGCCAGCCCATCACCTGGCGCAGCGTGGTGGGGTCGAGGTGGCGGGTGAGGTCGTGGACGGCCTGGTGGTCGGCGTCAGGAGGTGGAGGCCGGCGCGGGCGAGCTGTGGACGTCTGACGGCCCGGGTGGGTCGTGGCCGCGTCGGGTTCATCCTTCCGTGGCCACGTCCGGCACGGCAGCACGGTGCGTGCACGTTCCGGTCGGTAGCGTGCGGCGCAGCGCTGCCCGGCAGCGTGTCCGCGTCGCCCGGCGCGGACTGGCCCATGCTCGGAGGCATTCCTATGACCATCCTCGGTGGTGTACTCCCCCAGGTCGGGCAGGAGATTCCCTGCTCCAGCTACGCGGTCAACGTGCCGCTGCAGATCAATGTGCTTGGCCTCGTCACCCTGGACATCAAGGGCGGCATCAGGTTTCGCGTCGAGGAGAGTATCCCCGGCGACCTGGGCGGCGTGAAGATGAGGATCATCGGTGAGGAGTACAGTGCCGACTCCCCCATCCTGGGACGGGTCGTCCTTTCGCGGGCGGACGTCGACACCACCCCGCTCAGCCTGCTCGAAGTCACCAGCGCCATGCCGCCGGTCTTGCGCCACACTCTCTTCCACGACTTCACGCTCACCATCGAGAAGCCCCCGGGGGGCGGCGGCCCGGCGGTCCTGTCCAACTCCCGGCCGATGACCACCCAGTGCGACAGGCTCACCGTCTTCCCCCCGCAGGGCTCCGTCTACCAGCTGCAGCAGGCGGTCGACTTCGCCCCGGTCGGCGCCCCCGGGCAGGTCGTCGCACAGCTCCTGCCGTTCCCCATGATCAGGTCCCACAACCCCTGACCGGCATCCCCGCACGGCCGGCCACCGCATTGCGGCGGCCGGCCCGATCGCACAGACGGCGCGGCCTCGGCGCCCACACCCGCAGCCTCACCCGACGCGGCCGCCGACGGGGCCGGACCCGGGCGTGAGAACCGGACGGCGGCAACGCGCCGACGCCGGGAGTACCGTCCTCACCCGCATCCCCGATCGGCCGCTCCACGGCGCCCGTCACATCCGCAGCCCGGCGGCCTCCTCACCCTCGCGCCGGCCCAGCCCGGCGGCGCAGCGCGGCCGCCCGGCGATCGGCCCGCCGGTGTGTGGACAGTTGCCGTCCTCGGTTGTGTCGAGGTCAGGGCGTGGCGTTGTTGAACGCCAGGAGGTTGCTGGTTGGCGTCGGGACGGCAGTCAGCAGGTCACGTGTGGCCAGTTGCGTGATGGCGTCTCGGACGGTGGTGGTGGTCAGTCCGTCAGTCGTCGACAGTAGATAGGCGGCCAGGCCGGCGATGTGGGCGGCTGCCTGCGCCGTGCCGGACATGATGTTGGCAGTGTTCGGGCCGCCGATGAAGGCGGAGGGGATGTTGAATCCGGGGGCGAAGACGTCGATGCCCGGCCCGTGGTTGGACCAGAAGGCGCGCTCGTCTCGGATGTTGGAGGCGCCCACGGTGAAGGCCCCGGAGGCGCCGGATGGCGAGTAGTTGAGGGCGTCCTTGTTATCGTCGCCGGCCGGCACGACGACGAAGAGCCCTTGGCGGGCGGCGTCATTGACTTGTTCGTCGAGTGCGAGGTTTCGCGACTGGCAGGAACCGATCAGGGCGATGGACGGTCGTCCGGACGACTGGGCCTGTTCCGTCGTCCAGGCCAGGCCCTCGGCGATGTTCCCGGGGTTCGCGAGCATGTTGTCCGTCACCTTCACGGCGATGACCGACGCGTTCTTCGCGACACCGTACTTCGAGCCGGCGGCCGTGCCGGCCAGGTGGGTTCCGTGCCCGACGGTGTCGTCGTTTCCGCCGCCCGTCACGTTGACGCCCTGCCGGGCACGCCCTCCGAACCCGAGGTGGGCGGTGTGGACGCCGGTGTCCAGGACGTAGATGTCCACCCCTTCGCCGGCCCGCTCGTCGTACACGTACCTTTCGAACGTGACGGATGTCGGCTTCGGACGGTAGGAGATCCGGGCGATCCCCCACGGCGCGCCTGTCTGGGTGTTGATGGCCACCTGTCTGCTCCTGGCTCGATCGAAACGGCGGGACGGCCGGCGCCCATTGCCCGTCGGCAGCCACCGGTTCTGCGGACTGCGACTGCCCCGAGGGCCACTCAGCTGCGGAACCAGCACATCGCGACGACGAAAACGCCAGAGACCGTCCGACACACTACGCGTTCCTGCGACTACTCAATGCAATGACATGTCGCATCGAGTCCGGCTCGGTGCGACGACACCACTCTCACGTGTTCACGAGCAAGGGACGTCAACCACCGACCACGTCCGTGCTGGCGCCGCGCGGCGCCAGCCCTCCGACCTGGGTTCGCCCCCTCCCCCCGGACGGGGCGAGCCCGACCGCGGCCGCTCTCGTCGGGCACCAGGACCTCCAACCCGTCGCCACCGTGCCCAGAGCGTCAACCCTGCTCGGCCCCGTCGTCGGCCAGCTACCCGCAGCGACAGGCGCCCTGCCCGTGGCAGGCCGGCTGCTCCCGGCAACCGTCGGACTGCCCGCCCTCGGCCAGCTCCCCCTCATCGGCGGACTGCAACCGGCCGCGGGCGGCCTGGAGCAGCAGGCGGCGCGGGCACGGCGGGGACCAGTGCGAGCGGGAGCACCGGGCGGCCACCGTCCCGGCCCCGCCCCGGGCACAGCACCAGGGACCGGGGCGCAGCAGCCCGAGGAGGCGCAGGCTCCGGCGGTGGTCTCTGGGAGACTGCCGGGGGCGGTGCGCGCCGTCCTTCATTGCCTGCGGCGCGCACCGCCTTTGACGTCGTGGCGGGTTCAGGGTGTGAGGCGGGCCTGGCGGACGGTGCGGGCCGCGAGCTCCGGGCTGGTGTGGAACAGGGGCTCGCCGGTGGTGGTGTCGGTGAGGAAGAGTCCGTCGGTGATGGCGGCCCAGCGTGGGACGGCGCCGATGCCGATCTCGACCCAGCCGACGATCTCGCCGTTCTCCACCACGTAGTAGGCGAGCCGGTTGTTCTTCCAGCCGGCGAGCTCCCACCCAGGGCCGAGCTGTGGCAGTGCCAGAAGGACGTCGCAGTCCCCGAAGCCGCGCGCGTACGGGGACGGGGGTGCGGTCAGCACCCGGCTGGCGGCCTGCGACGGCCGCACACCACCGCCGGGCGCAGCAGAAGCAGGCGCGGGTGCGGGGGCGGGGGCGGGCCGCCGGCCAGCCGCGGGGACGGGAGCGGCGGCCGGGGCGGTGCGGTCCCGCAGATGCGGCGAGACGCGGGAGCGTACCTGCGGACTGTCCAGCACCCGCCGCGCCTCCTCCAGCTCTGCCGCCGACGGCCGACTTCCGAAGCGCCGATTCGAAACGGGCGGACTATCAAGGCGCTCGGCAGCGTCCGGCGCAGCCGGGCCGGGAGCGGCCGAAGGCTCATTGGTTGTCCCGTTCGCGGGGGCGGGGACAACCGTGTCCGGCCGCGTCTCGGGGGCCGGGTTTTCGAAGCGGCGATTCGAAAAGGACGGGCCGTCAATGCTTCGGGCCGGGCTGGCGGCGGCCGGGTCGGGCGCCTGCGCGGACGGCGGCGTTGGCCCGTCGGCAGGGGCTGGGACAACAGCGGTTGTCCCGCTTCCCGGGCCGGGGGTTTCGAAGCGACGCTTCGTAAAGACGGAGTCCTCGCGGTCCGCCGAGCCACCGCCGGGGGTCGGCGCGGCGGCGGCCTGGGCGTCGTCGTACGCAGCCTGCGCCTGCTCCAGGAGCTCGGCGGTGAACAGCGGAACGGTGCGGCGCAGCGTGGCGAGGGCGCGGGCCTGGTCGCCGTCGTCGAGGGTGCGCACGAAGTGGTAGGCGATGCCGGCGAGGGATTCGGCGAGTTCCAGGACGCGGCCGCGCGGGCCGGGCGCCTGGCCGTCGGTGGCGGCGGCCAGCAGATCCAGACCGGGCGGCGCCGGCGGCGCTGCGGCGGCGGTGGGCGACGGGGCGGCCGGCTTGGGGCGCTGGGCGATGCGATGGCGGGCGGCCTTGGACTTGCACGACAGATCGCAGTACGCCCGCGGCCGGCCCCTCGGCGCGGGAGGCAGCAGGGCGCCGCAGTGCCCGCAGGCGGCGCCTACCGGCTCCGGGGCGGGGGATTCTGAGGGGTCGTCTTTTCGTAGCGGCGCTTCGGAAGTCACGAGTGGATCTTAGCCACTTTCGAAGCGCGCTTCGTAAACCACTGCGCAGCGGCAGCGCGGATTGCAGCAGCGGGCAGCGCGGGCGGCGCTCCCGGTGGTTGAATCCGTGGTCATACCGTCACGTGAGGTAGCCGGAGGGGAAGTCGGGGATGGAGACGAGCGGCCACAAGGCGCCCCTGGCAGTGCCGTGCCCGCAGTGCAAGGCCCGGCCGGGGGTCATGTGCGGCAACCGCAGCGAGGTCCACCCGGTACGACACGGCGCAGCCCGGATCGGCCCCCCGGGCCCGCGAGCCATCGCACCGCGACCGACTCCCGCACCGGCCCCCCGCGCGCCGTGGGACGGCTACTACGACAGTGACGAGCCGCTGTGGGACGACGACTTCAGGCGGCCCGGGCCAACCGAGCTCCACATCGCCACCCTGGGACCCGGCGGCCCCGAGATCATGTGCTGCGCCGCACTGCGGACCGAGGACGGCTGCCCGGTCTGCGACCGCGCGTGCTGGCTGTGCGACGCGCCCGCGGGCCGGGCCTGCCACCGCCTGCCGACGGCAAGACGGCTTGCCGGCGTCGCCCATGCCGCCCGCCTGTGGAACCTCGACTCGGACGAGCGGGACGAGTACCTCGACGCGATCACCCGCCGCTGCCCGCACTGCCAGGCGCAGCCCGGGCTGCTGTGCCACACCATCCCGCAGGCCGCTACCCGCACCCACCTCGCCAGGCGCCCCCATCAACGACGTCGGTGAGCCCGCCCCGCCCGGCCACGGTGGGTGTCACGTTGGTGCGCCCGGCTACGGCGTACCGGTCCCGGAGGAACCCCCGGGGCCGAGCCGCCGACGCCCCACGGGCCCCGCCTGGCACCGCTGCGCCTCGTCCTCCTCGGCGGGGGCCGTCGGCTCCCGGAACGGGGCGCGCTCCACGGGCAGCAGCCGATCCCTCGCGGCGGGCAGCGGAGCATCGGCAGGGGACTCGGAGAAGGCCGCCACAGCGGGCGACGCTCAACAGACATACCGTCAGTGTCCCAGCCACAGCCGACCCGCCGTCACACAGCGCCGGACGCGCCGAGCTCGACCAACGGCATGGTCCGGAGCAACTGATCTCCTAGGGAGGCTGGCCCGGTCCACCGTCTCGTGGGCGGGGCCGGCCTCGTGTCACTTGCCGGTCATTCGTGGCCGACGAAAGCCCTCATCACCGTGACGTCCGAGGTCCGGGCAGATTCCCACCCCTGCAAGCGGTACTCCTTTGGTGGCTCCCCCATCGGATGGTGATGCCGAAGGGCGCCGACCAACAGTCCGTCTTCCCTGGGGTGCAGCGGCCAGTCTTCTGGCGGTCCTGGCTCTTCGATAGGGAACGGGTTCTTCGCGACAACACCGACGACCCAGCCGCGCCCCGACGGGCTCCACCCGTCCGTGGTGATCAACCCCACGACATCCAGGACAGTGCCCGGCCACTGAGCGAGTCTCGGCCCGATGGACTTCTCGGTGAGCGGCCGAAGGTAACCGCGTCGGGGTACCTCGAACCGCGCGTACAGGTGCTGCAGGGGCGTCGGATCGAGGGGGACCCCCTCAAGCTGGAACGAGATGCTGCAACGGATGACGCGCGAGCGACACGTCCGCGGTGATCGTGTAGAACCCGCCGTCGCAATGAGTGGTTTTCATCCTCGAAATTGCAGGTCACGGGGCCTGGTGTGGGGTGATGGTGGGGCGCTCGGGCTGGTCGGCGGCGTGATCGGTAGCAGGTGATCGTCTGCCGCGTGGCCGCTTCGTCGGAATCGCTCTGCCGGGCCGATCGCTGTCGGCACTCCGGCGGCAGGATCAGCCGTCGATCGCCGGCTCGCCGACCGGCGCCGTACGGTGTCCTGCGGCGAGCGCGAGGACCTGCTCCACGGACCAGTGGTCCGCGGCGTGGGCGCCGTAGTGCGCGGCTAGGACCCGGCCGTCGGCCGAGACCAGGAAGTCGGCGGGGAGGCCGTAGCGTCCGCCGAGGGGGCGGGCCGCCGGGAGTCGTTCGCGGCCGCGGAGGACGGCGACGAGGCTTCGGGCCGCTGCCCGGACGATCGTGGGCCAGACCCGCGGGTCCAGGAGGGCGCGGGCGCCGCGTTCGACGCCGTAGGCGCGGTAGATGGCCTGTCCGGGGTCGGCGACGAGCGGGAACGGCAGGCCGTCGACGTACGGCGCCAGCTCGGAGGCGGGGGAGTGGAAGACGGCCACCTCCAGCACCCTGGCGGCGCGCAGCTCCCCGTGTCGCACGGCGAACCTGCGGAGGTGGAGGTTGCAGACGGGGCAGCCGGCGAACCGGCGGAACTGCAGGTGGACGAGCCCGTCGGGGTACGGAAGCGGTACGGACGCGCCGGTCACGTCGGTCAGGGTGAGGTCCGGGGCGGTGATGCCGATCTGAAGGCGAGGCACGGGACTCCTTAGGTTTAGACCGTACGCCTAAAACTGTAGGCGTATGCCGTACGCTGTCAAGTCGTGCCACGACCACGCTCCCTGACAACACAGGCGATCGCCGCCGCCGCGATCACGGTGATCGACCGTGACGGCCTGGCGGCCCTGTCCATGCGCACCGTCGCCGACGAGCTCGACCGCCGGACCATGGCGCTCTACCGCTACGTGGAGGACCGCGAGGAACTCGAGTGCCTCGTGGTGGAACTCGCCCTCGGGACCGTCCTGGACCGCGCCCGGGCGGCCCCGGAGGCGACCCCGCCGCGCGAGCGGCTGCTGGCGCTCATGGGGCTGATGCGCGAGGCGGTGGGCGCCCATCCCGGTGTCCTCCCGCTGGCCGTCCGCCACCACGCGGGCTGCCTGCCGGCCCTCCGCTGGGCGGAGCACGTCCTGGAAGCCCTCCGGCGGGCGGGGTTCGACGGCGCCGGGAGCCGGAGTGCGCTTCGGACCCTGACGTCCTACGTGATCGGTGCCCTGGAGACCGAGCACCGGAGCGGCCCGCACACCGACATGGCCAGTCGCACGGCACTGCCGGCCCCCGACGCCTTCCCCCTGCTGGCAGCCGCGCTCACCGGGCAGCAGCCCGACCCCGGACACGAGTTCCTCGCCGGTGCGGAGGTGGTGCTCCGCGGTCTGGGCATCGATTGAGCGGTTTCCAACCTGAAGTTGCTGGCCACGGGGCTGGTATGGGGTGAGCGTGAGGTGCTCCGGCTGTTCAGGATCGTGATCGCTAGTGCTGTGACCGAGAAGGTTCACCGGGTTCGCGTCGACGCATGCCGACCTGGTCGCGGACCTGGTGAGGTCGGAGTAGTCCATACCGGCATCGGGCGGTGTCGGATGGCGTGGCTACCATGCCCGGCATGGGCTACACCACGACATTCACTGGTCAGATCGCCGTCGAGCCGCCGCTCAACGAGCAGGAGAACGCCTACCTGCGGAAGTTCGCCGGCACCCGGCGAATGAACCGTGACAACGGCCCCTACTTCGTCGACGGCACCGGCCACGCGGGACAGGGCCGCGACGCCGACATCCGCGAGTACAGCAAGCCCCCGGAGGGCCAGCCCGGCCTGTGGTGCCAGTGGGAGCCGACGGATGACGGGGCAGCGATCGAATGGAATCGGACCGAGAAGTTCTACGACTCACCCGAGTGGATGGCATACCTGATCGATCACTTCCTCAAGCCGGGCGCCCACGCCCAAGGCAAGCCGGGGTTCGAGAGCTTCACCTTCGACCACGTACTCAACGGTGTGATCGACGCGCAGGGCGAGGAGCACTGGGACACTTGGCAGCTAACGGTGCGTGACAACGAGGTGTCCGCGTCCGGGCCCGTGGAGCCCGAAACGGTGTGGCTCTGCGGAGGCTGCATCAAGGTGATTGCTGATGAGGACACCATCTGCTGCCCAGGGGCGGAACCGATGCTGTCGTACGTCGTGTAAGAAGCGACCCCGAAAGCGGACGTAGTGTCAAGTTTTTGCAGGTCAGCACGACCGATCCGGCGCATCCCGTGGTCTGGTTTTCCAGCAACGACCTGTGACCACTTCCGCCAATGCATCGCTCAACGAGGTGCTTGATCACGCGGCAAGAACGGCTCGTCCGCCCCAACGGAGGCCCTTCTCGCTGCGGACGCGGGCGCGTTCGCGGCGCTGTGCAGCCAGGACGTCTGGGTGTCGGGCGTTGGTGTTGCGCCAGCGCAGGTAGCCGTGCAGGGCTCGGGTCTGGACCGTGTGGTTCGGGTGGTTCGAGTTCGCCAGGGTGAACTGCCGCAGCGGTCCGAAGTGCGCCTCGATCGGGTTCGCCCAGGATGCGTTGGTCGGGGCGAAGCAGAGGTGAACGTTGTTGTTCTTCGCCCAGCGCAGGATCTTCTTGCCGTTGTGGGCGGAGAGGTTGTCCAGGATCACGTAGACCGGGGCGCCGTCGGGGCGCGTGGCCCGGATCGAGCGGAGGGCTGCCAGGGTGTTCGCGGTGCCCTTGCGGCGGCGGTTGACGCCCCAGAGGGTGTCGTCGCCGATGGAGTAGCAGCCGTGGAAGTAGGTGACGCCGTGGGTACGGTGGTAGGTCGCGGGCAGGCGGTCGGGCCGGCCCTGCTCGGCCCAGCCGCTGCCCGCGGTGGGGGCGGATGCCGAGCGGACCGAACTCGTCGAACGCGAACGTGCGGTCCGGGAAGTGCTCCAGGACGTGCTCGATCCGGTCGAGCTTGGCGTCCCGCTCGGGGTCGGTGGACTCCTTCCACGTCTTGGTGCGCTGGAAGGTGACGCCTCGTCGGGCGAGCAGGCAGCGCAGGGCCTCGCGGCCTATGCGGATCACCCGGCCGTGGACCCGGCGCAGGTAGGCGAGCAGTTTGCGGATGGACCAGCGGGTGAAGGGCTGCCCTAGCTTGGCCGGGCGAGTGGTGGCCGTCTGGACGACGAAGTCTTCGTCGTCAGGACTGAGCAGGCGGGGACGGCCTCCCGCCCATCGAGGGTCCAGAGCGGCCAGGCCGATCTCGTTGAACCGGTGGATCACATCCCGCACCGTGTCCTCGTCCGCCTGCACGAGCTGGGCGATCACTGGCACCCGGTTGCCGCCGGCTGATGCCAACAGCATCATCGCCCGCCGGTAGCGCACGGTGTTCGTGCTGCCCCGACGCACGATCCTCTGTAACTGCTGGCCCTCTTGGTCCGTCAGTCTCCTGACCTTGACCGGCTCCGCCACCACGCCTCCCCGCACCGGTTCGATGTCGCCAACATCCAACCGCTACCTGCCTCGCAAGCGCCAACCCGGTGAACCTTCTCGGCCAGAGCACTAGGGCCTGTCTGGAGTTGAAATCTTTGTGGGCTGATTCGGCTATCGAACTGGTGCTTGGCTGCTGGAACCGCCGGTGTGACGCGACGCCAGCTGGGCGACAGTGAGTGGGAGTTGATCGAGCCGTTTCTGCCGGTCGGACAGTACGGCCCGTACCCGCAGCGGCTACGTGAGCAGTTCGAGGGCGTGGGGTGGCGGTTCCGGACCGGCAGCCAGTGGCGGGAGATGCCGCGGGAGGAGTTCGGGGCCGGGCAGACAGCCTACGAGCGCTTTGCCTACTGGCCCAGAGTGTCGCCTCTGGCAGAGCTGCAGGGCATTATGCTCCTTCCATGTGGAGTGAGTCGAACAACTATGGCTTCGAGGACGAGCAGGACTACCTGCGGTCGATCAAGCAGGACGACAGTTACACGTTCACGTACCCGTTCGAGTACATCGCTAAGAACCACGGGAACGACAACTACGACATCGGCACAGCGGACATGGTGGTCCGGCTCCAGTGGACCGACATGGAGGCCGGGTACACGATGGCCTACGACGTCCCCGAGATGTACAAGATCGACCCCGCTGAGGGGAACGGCGATGCAGCGAGCTTCTACGAGACCGACGTTTACTGGAGGCTAGACAGCGACCTCGACGGCATGGGGATCGGCGTCGACCTTCGTGCCTTCTAGAGGGCCTGTTTGGAGTCGTGATCAATTGCCCGGTTCGCCCACCGCGGGCCGGGCGGGGCTGGTAGAAAGCTTCCGTGACGCGACGCGAACTGAACGACAGTGAGTGGGAGTTGGTCGAGCCATTCCTGCCCGTCGGCCGGTATGGCCCGTATCCGAAGCATCTGCGTGAACAGTTCGAGGGCGTCATTTGGAAGTTCCGCAGCGGCGGCCAGTGGCGGGAGATGCCCCAGGAGTTCGGGGCCTGGCAGACGGTCTACGACCGCTTCGCCCAGTGGCGTGACGGCGGCGTGTTCGCCGTGCTGATGGAGGCGATGATCGCCGAGGCCGCCAGCCGTGGACAGGCGGACATGTCGCTGGTCAGCGTGGACTCCACGGTCGCCCGCGCGCACCATGATGCGGCCGGGATGGTGGCGGACCCCGAGGTGCTGGCGGCCCTGGAGGAGGCGGCAGCGGAGGAAAAGGGGCAGCGGAAACCGGGCAAACCGCCCCGGTGACCGTCGAGTCGGCGTCGCTTGCGGCGGATCGCGCCGAGCGTCGACGGCTGCGGCGGCGCCGCCGGGCCCGGCTCAAAGCCGCGGAGCTCGGGCGCTCGCGCGGCGGTCTCACCAGCAAGGTCCACCTCGCGGCGGACCGGCGCTGCCGCCCGCTGGCCTTCGTTCTCACGCCGGGGCAGGCCGCCGACAGCCCGCGGTTCGTCGCGGTGCTGGAGAAGGTCAAGGTGCGAGGTCCGCTCGGCCGTCCGCGCACCCGGCCCGCCGCGGTCGCCGCCGATAAGGCGTACTCTTCGCGGGCCAACCGCGCCTACCTGCGCAGACGCGGGATCAAGGCGGTGATACCGGAGAAAGTCGACCAGGCCGCGAACCGCAAGAAGCGCGGCAGCGCCGGCGGCCGACCCGTCTCCCACGACGCCGAGCATTACAAGGAGCGCAACACAGTGGAACGTTGCATCAACAAGATCCGGGCCTGGCGGGGCTTGGCCACCCGATACGACAAGACTCCCGAGAGCTACATGGCGGGGCTACAACTGCGCGGATCCATCATCTGGATGCGCAGCCTCGGTCCCGCCTAATGATCACGACTCCAAACAGGCCCTAGACGGGATCTGGCGGGGTGCGTGCTTCCGGTGGGAGGGCGGTGGCGGGTTGCCTGGTGGTCGGCGCGGCGCCCGGGCTCGTTCCCGCCGGTGACGGCGAAGGTGCCCCGGTGCGCGCCGTTCGGTGCGGGTGAGTGAGAGAGCCGGGATGGGCATGGCGAAGGGGGTCACGCGCAAGGCCGTGGGGTCGGTGGCGGCCCGGCGGCGGGCGCGGGAGTTGCGCAGTAAGTACGAGGCCCGTGATCTGGCGCTGCTGGCTACAAGAACGCCGTCGTCGAACATGGAGCCACGCAGGGCATCGACGTCGAAATCGTCCGCCGCGACCCCGCCACCAGGGGATTCGTCGTCCAGCCCCGCCGCTGGGTCGTCGAGCGCCACCTTCGGCTGGCTCATGAACCACCGCCGCCTCGCCCGCGACTACGAAGCCCTCCCGGCCCGCTCCGAAGCCATGGTTCACATCGCGATGATCAGCCTCATGACTCGCCGACTCACCAGCGAATCCACCCCGACCTGGCGCGGAACCTGAGCCCCGAAGTCAGGGACGAAACGCCCAGTCAGAGATGGTGACCAGCGCAGTGATGCTCCCGCCTCACATGGTTGGGCGGGAGCATCACTACTTCGACTCAAACCGCCGGTTCAAGGATCCGGCCCATTAGAGCTGAGGCATTCGAAGCTGGCACTACCTTTCAATCAGTCCTTGACTTTTTCGAATACGACGCCAGCGCACCAATCATCGGGATCACCGAGAGTACACAGGTCCGTCTCGGCCGTAGATTGGTTTCGAACTGAGACTAGCTTGGTAATGCTCCCCGCTACCAAATCCGCATACTTCGAATCAAATTCGAGCGCTACGCCCGTATTGGCGGCGCCTCCCGAATCCGATATCACCCATTTCCCATCCCCAGATATGAGATGGTCCATCCTGCCCGGGCTTCCGTCATAGGGGAAGTTGCTCACAGAGAACCTGCCGTCAGATTCAAAGGTGATCCTCGAGCCGACTGGAGACTCCCACGTTCCCGCCACGGTGGAGCCACTGAGGGCTGGGCCACTCGCACGGGGATCACTGGCGCAAGAAGTGAGGAGCGCCGCGCTTGCCAGTGTCGCAGCGATAACTATGATTCCATTCCCGGGGGCCGAGCGGTACAGTCTGCCCGATTTCATCGCTCGCCATGCTCCTTTACGTCAAATGAGATGGTCTGAGTCCAATTGTAGTGCTGGACGATCGTGGCACCGACACCGGAGGTCGAGTCATGCGTTTCCCCGCAGGCGTGGTCATGGCAGAATGACACCCAGGTTGTGGAATTCGATGCCCTAATATTAACAGTGACCGTTCGATTCTTGGAATCCACCTGGAGGACTTGATATTCCTCAGTGTATGAGCCAAGTATCGCATCGGCATCATTGGTTCCAATTGCGCCATTCGTAAGCAACGAAATCCCATCCATCCAGCTTCCGGGCCGACTTGCCGAAATCCACGGGGCGTCGGGGTCGAAGTGGGATGGCTTCGACTTATACTGCTTGGCTATTTTATAGAGCAGGGAAATGTTGTGGTCGTCGGTCGCGAGCTGGCGCACAATGTTTGAATTTGGGCCGAAGTAGAGGTCATGGTATGCGCCGCCGACCTCCAGCGCCCACATGTTTGCGAGATCGTATGGATCGAGCCTATTGAGGGCATCAGAAAACCCTGCCGGATAGTTGGGCGCGCTCAGCTGACCATAGTAGTGGGCGAGTGGTGCGCAATTTCCTTCGATCAGGCTAAAACCCTTGCAGCTTGATATCGCCGAGTCGCCCTTGATTTGTTTTGCGAGAGAGAGCTTGAGTTTCGACTTGACCGCTCCGACCTGAGCTTTCTTCTCCTCATTCCTGGCTTCCTCGGATAGACCAGACTGCATGCGCGGGCGATCCACGGCGTTGCAGGTATCGAGGCAGTGTGAAGTTGTAGCTATTAGTCCGGTGGGGTCGCTCTTGCCGATGGGGTTGCTGCCGGCGTAGTTGTAGCCGCCGAGCTGTTGGGCATCAGCGGCATCGAAGAGCGGGTCGGGGCTGATGAAGCGGCCGGTGACCGGGTCGTACTGGCGGGCGCCGAGGGTGGTGAGGTTGCTGGCGGCGGAGGTGGGGGCGTTGAGGAAGCCGCGGTTGTCGGGCCAGGTGGCCGGTGTGCCGCGGGGTGCGCCGTAGGGGGTGAACTGGCGCCAGGTCGGCGTCTGGCAGGTGTAGTCGAGGACGAGGCCGGCGCTGCCGTGGGGGTCGGCTATTTCGAAGCGGTAGTTGGTGCCGGTGCCGGTGCGGACGGTGGTGCCGCCGCCGGGCAGCGGGTAGTACCGCGTGCCGGTGAGGGTGCTGGTGGTGGTGTTGAGGGTGATCTGCTGGCCGGGCAGGTAGAGGGTGGTGGTGCCGGTGTCCTTCTGGAGGAGGACCTGGCCGTCGGCGCCGTAGACGTAGGAGGAGTTGCCGGTGGTGCCGCCGGTGATCGTGGTGAGGCGGCCGGCGTCGTCCCAGGTGAGGGTCTGGGTGCCGGTGGCGGGGGTGGTGCGGGTGGTGGTGTTGCCCGCGGTGTCGTACTGGTAGATGCTGTTGGCGCTGGTGGAGGTCAGGGTGTGCGCCTGGCCGGTGCCGTTTCCGTTGTAGGTGTAGGCGGTGGAGGTGTCGGCTCCACCGGTGGTGGAGTGCTCGGTCTGGCTGGTGCGGTTGCCCAGCGCGTCGAACGCCCAGTCCGTCCAGTAGGCGCCGCCGCTGATCGCGTCACCGACCTGGGAGTGCGCGGCACCAGTCGGGGCGGTGGCGCAGGAGTCGGTGGCGGTCCAGGCCTGGGTGAGACGGTCGAGCTGGTCGTAGCCGTAGCACTGGGTCTCGGAGGTCGCACCGAGCCGGGTGGAGACCTGGCGGGTGATGTTGCCGGCCTTGTCGTAGTCGTAGTGCTGCTTGTCGACGTCGCTGGCGGGGCTTCCGGTGGTGGCGCGGGAGACGAGCTGGTCGGTCAGGCGGCCGGTGTGGTCGTCGTAGGTGTTGGTGATGAAGCCGAGGTTGCCCAGCGCGCCGAGGGTGGTCTGGTTGACCCGGCCGTAGGCGTCGTAGGTGGTGCCCTGCGCGTAGCCGTAGCTGGCAGTCGCAAGCCCGTTCGGGAGGTCGAGGGCGGTGGCGTAGGAGTGCAGGACGGTCTCGGCCGGCAGGCCCGCTCCGAGGGGGGAGACGTCGCTGTAGGGCAGGCCGGTGTTGGTGGTGTAGTCGTGCTTGAACGTGTAGTTCTTGCCGAGCTGCGTGCCCTCGGTCGCGGACGGGATGGTGATGGTGTCGCCGAGGGATTCGCCGAACTTGTTGAAGCCGAGGGACTGGGTCACGTAGGCGGCGCCGCCGCTGTACGACGTCGTCGTGGTGGCGTGGCCGATCGGGTAGCCCATCGAGGCGACCGCGTTGTTGTCGTTGTCGTAAACCCAGGCGGCGATCTTGTTCGCGTCCGTCTGGCCGGTCACCGGTGCCGTGTAGGTGGCGGTCTTGCGGTTGAGGACGTCGTAGGTGGAGCTGACGGTCTTGCCGCGGGAGTCGGTGGTCTGGATCAGGTTGCCGGCGGGGTCGTACTGCATGGTGCTGTTGCCGGCGTCGGGGTCGTTCTTGGCGGTGGCCTGGCCGAGCAGGTTGTAGGTGGTGGTCCAGGTGGAGCCGTTGGCGGCGACGGTGTTCTGCTTGCCGTGGCCGTCGAAGCCGTAGGTGATGGCCTGGCTGGTGCCACCGGAGAGGGTGTAGGTGCCGGTGAACGTGTCGGCGGGCGGGGTGAGGGTCGGGCGCGCGGTGTAGTCGTCGAGCTCAGTAGTGCGGCCCAGCGGATCGGTGACGGTGGTCTTCACGGTGCCGCCGGCCGGCGGCACCACGGTGGTGCGGTCACCCCCGTAGACGGTGGTCGTGGTCTCCTGCACCGCCGCGTACTTCAGGGAGTCGGTCCTGACCGCGCGGCCGAGGCCGTCGTACGTGGTGACCTGCTGGTTGGGGATCTGCGAGTCCTGCACCGAGGCCAGCGCAAGGTTGGGCAGCGTCCCGGAGTCCCAGTAGGCGTTGTTCTGCTTGCGGACCCAGCCGCGGGAGTCGTAGAACGACTCGGTGACCATCCGGCCGCCCTGCGGCGTCGGCGTCTGCGTCTGCCGCACCCGGCCCAGCGAGTCGTAGACCGTCACCGACGTCGCATAACCGAGCTGCTCGTTCAGCTTGTCAGTGGTGACACCGGACAGGCCCGTGCTGGAGACGGTGTAGGTGTACTTGATGTTGGCCGGCGCCGGGCTGGTGCGGCTGTTGGTCCACACGGCGGTGAGTCGGCCGAGTGCGTCGGACTGGCCGGTCGCGGTGACGCCGTTGGCATCGGTTGCGGCGATGGTGAGTCTGCGGGCCGGTGCCAGGGCCGTCCTGACGCTCTGGTTCCTGGCGTTGGTGACCGTGCTGCCGGTGGTCAGGCCGACGGTGTCGACCGTGTAGGCGGTGGTGGTCGCGTTCCCGTTGGCGTCGTAGGCGACCAGCGGTCGACCGTAGGTGTCGTAGGTGGTGCGCTTGCTGGTCACCCAGCTGTAGGCGCCTCCACTGTGGTCGACGGCCGTGCGCACCATGGTGGGGTTGCCGACGGTCGGTGGCGCGCTCTGCGGGAAGGCGGTGTTGAAGGTGGGGTCGTCGTAGGAGGTGCGGGTCGCGGTGATCACCTGCGACGGGCGGTTGACCGTGGCAGGTGCGGTCAGGGTGTTGTATCCGGCCGGGACGGAGGCGATGGCGCCCTGGGTGAAGCCGCCGCAGGCCACGGACACGCTCTCCTGGGAGGCCACCAGGCCGATCAGGTTGAGGGCGGTGTTCGCTGGGGCGTAGGTGGAGGTGGTGCAGCGGTCGTAGGCGGCGACGGCCGGGACGGTGTGGCTGTAGCTCGCCGTCGGCAGGCCGAAGTTCACGTCGGCCGGGTCGGTGATGTAGGTGTTGTCCGTCTCGCCGACACGCCAGGTGGTGGCTCCGCCGGAGGTGACGGCCTGCCGGGTGTAGGTCTCGGCGTCCTTGACGGTGGTGGCCTTCAGGGCAGGCAGGCCGGTGCGGTTGCGGGTCGCGGTGGCCGGTGAGATCCAGTAGGACGTGATGGTCAGGTTCTCGACGGCGCCGGTGTCGCCCTTGTAGGCGGTGGATTCCAGCTGGCTGCCGGACAGCTGGTCGCTGTCGGTGTGCGTGCCCCCCTGGGAGTCGGTGAGGGTGACGGTGCGGGTGGAGGTCGGGGTCAGATAGTCCCCGTCCATGCCGCGGTGGTAGCTGGCGGTGTTCTTGGTCTTGCGGTCGTTGGCTCCGTCACCGGCGTAGGTGGTGACGGTGGCGTAGCCGCGGAACTGCCCCCAGGTGCGGTACTTGGGCTGGACGACCTCGTTGTCGTCGTAGTGCCAGGCCGCGCCGCCGCCGTAGCTGTAGGTGGTGGCCTTGGTGGTGGCGCCGCCGGTCTGGTCGGCTTCGAGGACCTGGGTGACGGCGTACTTCTGGAACCAGTCGGTGATCGGTGCGCTGTAGAACGGCGGCGTCCAGTTCACCGGATAGCAGGAGGCAGTGTTGGTGGACGGGTTCGCGGAGGCGATGGAGGCGGGGGTGCAGGGGTTGGGCAGGCCGTAGGAGATGCCGGTGACCGTGCCGAGCTCTCCGGTGATGGAGGTGAGGCGGTAGCGGAACATTCCGGGGAAGTTGGTGGTGTCGACCCGGTTCTGCATCGTGGTGCCGCCGAAGACGGTGGGCGGCAGGGCGATCGGGCTGCCGGAGCCGCCGCCGGTGGTGTCCTTGCCGGTGCGGACGACGGAGGCCAGCCACAGGGTGGGCGAGGTGCCGTCACCGGTCGGCGGTTCGGACTGCGTCAGGTCGTAGGTGTCCACCGGCAGGTACGTGCCCGCCGGGACGGAGTACTGGCTGGTGGTGATCTGCTTGAGTCGCACGGTGGAGAAGAAGGCCGGCGAGTGCGAGGTGCAGGTCGCCCCGCTGTTGCAGATCAGGTCGAACGGCACGTCCGGGTACTGGGTGCCCGCGTTCGACGCCGAGATCGGATCGCAGGTCGCCGCGGTGCAGCGCGCGCCGGTGGTGAACGCCACCTGGTCGGGGACGGTGCCGAAGGCGCCGCCGTCGTTGAACCCGTAGTCGATCCGCGCCAGGTAGGAGTCGCGGACGTACTTGGTGTTGGAGGCGCCGTTGTTCTGGCCGTAGTAGTTGGTGTCCTGGTTGTACCAGTAGGACATGGCCTGGCCGTGGACGTCCTTGGCGTAGTCCAGGTGCCACTTGTAGGCCATCGTGCACACCGACGACGTGAAGCCCGCGGCGTTGTAGCAGGGGTCGCCCGGGTGCGCGGAGTACACCGGCATGGAGTCGACCGAGTTAGTCACCGGCTTGCCGGCGCTCCAGCCGGGCAGCTGGTTGAGGCCGAAGGAGTACACCGTGCCGGAGCGGTCGGCGACCGTCCAGTAGTCGGTGTTGTACGTGCCGGTGCCGTTGTTGGCGCCGGTGACGTGGGTGATCTTCTCGCCGTGGTCGTTGACCGGCTTCCACACGGACTGCGCCGCGTCCCATACGAGCGCCGACGACGCGCCGTTGAGCGACAGGCTCAGAATCGGGCCGGCGTAGCACTCGTCGTTGGTCTCGGACGGGGACGCGGTGCCTTCCGGCTTGTCGGCGCAGGAGGTGAAGGTCTGCTCGATGTAGGAGTCCGGGGAGGACCAGCCGTCGCCGATCCAGGAGGCCTGGGCCTGGGTGGAGGCGGTCTTGCCGTCCACGGTGGCCGAGTCGTAGCCCAGTGAGACCTTCGGCGTCAGCGAGGTCGAGGCGCCGGGGGTCCCGATGGGGTAGGAGTAGGTGAACGAGCCACTGTTCCCACCACCCGTCCAGCTGCCGCTCGGCGCGAGAGGGGTGGCGGCGTAGCTGCCGGTCGCGCCGCCCTCCTGGCCGGTGGAGTCCGTGGCGGCCAGCACCTGCGGTGCTTGCGTGGTGGACGCCTTCAGAGCGGTCGTGCTCTCGGCGGACCAGGTGGCGGAAATTGCCCGGCTCGAGTCCTCCGTGGTGGAGGTCTTGGTGGCAGTGGTGGGGGCGGCGCCGAGGTCGACCTCGGCCGACACGGATGCCGTCTTCGCGTCCCGCTGGGTGGTGAGCGGTGTCTGGACCCGGCAGGCGGGTACCTCGGGCGTGGTCAGTGCGCAGGCCGGCAGTGAGACCAGGTGGAGGCGGGAGGCGTAGTTGCCTCCGTAGGCCTCTGCGAAGGTGGAGTAGTCGACGCCGACCCTGACGCTGCCCTGCCCTGCGGTGGTGGGCTTGACGGTGAAGAGCACGCCGGAGATGCCGAGGTCGGCCGACTTCTGACGGTCCAGCACGCTGATGCCGACCTCACCGGGCCCCTGGTAGGCGCCGGCAGCGGGCTTGGCGGCCTGGACCCACACCGGGGTACCACTCGCCGTCTGCTTCGCGCCGTCGGACTTATCCGTGGGGGCGGCGAGGTGCACACTGCCGCTGGTGGCCTTGGGCCAGGCGGTGGCGTGCGGGGTGTAGGTCTTGCGGGCTTCCCCGCCCGGCGCCTGGCCCGGTTTCGGGTTGAGGTTGCGAACGCCCTTGACCGCCTTGGCGGACGGCGCCGCGGGTAGCGGCCCTCCGCTCGCGGGGACGGCGTAGGCGGGCGCTGCCACCAGCGCCGACAGAAGAGCCGTGACGGATATGAAGGGCAACCAGGAGCGCCCTGATATGGACGATTTACGGGATCCATGTGGTCGACGGGCGTCGACGGGTATGCGCATGGCGCGTGGGCACCTCTGTCGTCAGCTGCGCGCGGGCAGCACGGAACACCGGCGTGATCACCGCCGGTGCGTTGACTATGGCAAGCCACCTGACTGCGAGTCACCACCTGATGGGCCCCCACCTGCCACTTTGACAAAACCTTTACCGAGGACTTCTGTCTCATATCGGACATAGGGTCTGCAA
This sequence comes from Kitasatospora sp. NBC_00374, assembly GCF_041434935.1. Taxonomy (NCBI): domain Bacteria; kingdom Bacillati; phylum Actinomycetota; class Actinomycetes; order Kitasatosporales; family Streptomycetaceae; genus Kitasatospora; species Kitasatospora sp. NBC_00374. Next base: position 79,071 of record NZ_CP107964.1, read on the forward strand.
TCCTGCGTGCCGAGTCGACCGGCGGACATCGCCGGATTGTCGCCGAGCCTTCGCCCTCCCCGCGGAGGCCGTTTCGGCCCTGGGCCGTCACCATCGGCTTGGCAAAGGCTTTATCAAGTTTTCAAACGGCATCTCCGACATAGTGTCAGGAATCCCCTCAAGGCGTGATCGCAGTGCAGGGAAGCGCGTTCGGAAGCAGGGGCTCTGACGTGCAACTCTTCCCGCGAGGCTGCCGCAGGCAGCACCGACACGACTCTGTGAGAGGCGGGGCTCATTCCCGTGCCAGCACCCACACCACGCAGCCGCATCCTCGCGGCGGCCCTCGCCGGGGCACTAACCGCGATGACGCTCACCGCCCTGGCCGCACCCGCACACGCCGACCCCGCGACAGCCGCCCCGGAGGCTGCTCCGACCGCCGCGCTGACGGCCGACCAGGCCTCCGCCAAAGCCCGCGCCACCGGCAAGGCCGTCCCCGTCGACGCCTCGACCACCGCAACAGATCAGCTGACCGCCAACCCTGACGGCAGCCTCACCCTCAATCAGGCCCTCGCCCCCGTCCGCAAACGCAAGGACGGCGCCTGGAAGCCACTCGACACCACACTCGTCAAGCGCGCCGACGGCTCCATAGCGCCGGCCCTGACCACCAGCGACCTCACCCTCTCCAAGGGTGGCAACGGCCCCCTCGCCGTCATGAAGTCCGGCACCCGGTCCTTGTCGATCACCCTGCCGGACGCGCTCACCAAGAGCCTTCCCTCCCCGGCACTCGACGGGCCCACCGCCACCTACAGTGTGCTCGCGGGCGTGGACCTGAAGGTCACCGCCGACCCGCAGGGCGGCTTCTCCGAAGTCCTCGTGGTCAAGGACGCCGCCGCCGCCGCGAACCCGGCTCTCAAGTCGCTCGCCTTCACCACCAGGACCAGCGGCATCGGCCTCACCGCGGATGCGGCCGGCAACATCGCCGCCAAGGACCCGCACGGCAAGGTGGTCTTCTCCGCTCCCGCCCCCGTGCGCGGCGTGTGGGACTCCGCCGTCGACACCGCGGCCCCCACCGTCACCGACCCGACCACCGGCACCACCCTCGACGCCCGCAGCGGCAGCCCCGCGCGCTCCAGCGCCGCCGCCCCGGGCGCCACCGCCCACACCGCACCCATCGCCGCGACCGTCACCGCCGGGTCGATCACCCTCACCCCCGACCCCGCGCTGCTGTCCGGCCAGAACACCGTCTGGCCGCTGTACATCGACCCGACGTACTCCAGCGCCGGCAGCCCGCTGTACGACTGGACCTACGTCAACTCCACTTTCCAGACCACCAGCTACTGGCACACCTCCGACGCCACCGGACTTCGCGTCGGCTACAACGGCTGGGAATCCCCCAACTACGTCGGCCGCGCCTACGCCCGGATGGGTGTCCCCAGCAGCATCTACGGCGCCCAGGTCACCTCCTCCCGGTTCTACGCCACCGAGACCTGGTCCCCCTCCTGCACCGCCACCCCGGTCGAACTGTGGTGGACCGGCGGCATCACAGGCTCCACCACCTGGAACAACCAGCCGAACTGGACCGGCAAGAGCGACACCCAGACCGTAGCCAACGGATACTCCAGCAGCTGCCCCACCGCCTCCGTCGGCTTCGACACCACTTCACTGATGCAGTCCGCGGCCAACGGAAACTGGGGAGACGTCACCCTCGGTCTCAAGGCCTCCAACGAGTCCGACAAGTACGCGTGGAAGAAGTTCCAGCCGTCCACGATGTACATGTCCACCACCTACAACCACACCCCCACCACGCCGGCTCCCCTCACCACCTCGCCCCAGACCTCCTGCGGCGGAACCCCGACCGTGATCGGCAACGGCGACGTCAGCCTCTACGCCGGCGTCAGCGACCCCGACGGCGGAACCCTCGGCGTCGCGTTCACCGCGGTCAAGAGCTCCACCGGCGCCGTCATCGCCTCCAGCACCACTGGTTCGCTGTCGGCGACCTCCGGTACCACCGCCTCGCTGATCATTCCCAGAGCCACCCTCGCCGCAGCAGCTGGCGGCGCCCTGACCAACTTTTCCTGGAACGTCGTCGCCAGCGACGGCATCGCCAACAGCCCCACAAGTGCCACCTGCACTTTCACCTTCGACCCGACCGTCCCCGGCGCCCCGAGCATCTCGCAGCCCGCCACCTCCTACACGGTCGGGACCACTGCCAACTTCAGCGTCACGGCGAACCCCACCGGCATCGTGCCCTCCAGCTACCTCTACCAGCTCAACGGCGCCGCCCCCGCCACCGTCGCCGCCGTCTCCGGCAACGCGACGGTGACCATCAAGCCCACCCGGCGGGTCAACACTCTGACGGTGACGGCGATCTCGGCCGGGGGGAATGTCGGTGACTCTGCCAGCATCGTTCTCAATGCCACCGCGCCCGCAACCGCGGCGGAGAACGACCTGACCGGCGACACGCACCCCGACCTCGCGGTCGTAGGCAACCGGGCCAACCTTCCGGCGGGCCTGTGGATGTCCTCCGGTACGACAGTGAACACACTCAATGCCGCCGCAGACAACATCGGCGCACAAGGCACTGCGGTCAACACCAACGGCAACCCGAGTGATTGGAACGGTCTCCAGGCTGTCGTTGGCCACTTCGCCTCCGGCGACGGGTTCAACGACGTCCTCGCCTACAACCCCACCACCGGCACCGGCACCGTTCTTTTCGGCAGCGGCGACGGCTCCGCTCTCTCCCCCGCGACCGGTGCCGCGGTCAACGTCATCGACAAGGCCTTTACCACCGGCTCCGGATCCAAGGCCACCCGGATCGCCAGCGCCGGCTCCCTCTACAACACTCTCAACGACGAGCCCGTCAACGGCTTCCCCGGGCTGCTCCTCATCCTCGACGGCTCCCTCCAGGTCGAACAGGCCGCCGTCACCACGGGGACCTTTACGGGCACCGGCGGAGCCATCGACGTCTCCGACACCAACCCCACCGGCACCGGCAACTGGACCGGCTGGACCATCACCACCACCCTGGTCAACGGTCTTCCCGCCCTCTTCGCCCGCTCCGACGCCGGCGGCCAGCTCTACTACTACAGCCCCCAGAACCTCCTCGACCTGCCCATGGGCAACCCCGTCACCCCCCTCCAGGTCGCCTCCAGCGGCTGGGACGCCACCAGCAAGCCCGCCTTCCAGGCCGCCGACATCGACCGCAACGGCACCGCCGACCTCTGGGCCGTCGACGCCAACGGCAAGGCCTCCCCCTACCTCTTCAACGGCACCACCCTCACCCCCACCGCCAACCAGACCCTCGTCACACCCACCCACACCTGGGCCCTCAACGACAACACCACCAACGGCGCAGCCGTCACGACCGCCAAGGACACCACCGGCACCACCCCGCTCACCGGGCAGGCCGGCGCCACCTGGAGCACCAAGGACATCTTCAACCCCGACGTGCGCCTGAGCGGCACCAGCACCGGCGTCATGAGCAGCAGCTCCGCCGCCCTGTCGCCTTCGGCGGACTTCACAGCCTCGGCGTGGGTGAAGGCGGACGCGACGGGCGGTGTGCTGCTCTCGCAGGACGGCACCCAGTCGGCGGGCTTCATCGTGTACGCGGACAGTGCGAGCAAGCAGTGGTACTTCTGTATGTCGCAGGCCGACAGCAGTGCCTGGGCGTATGACTGCGTCCACGCCGGCGCGGGCGGTGGTCTCGTGCAGATCGGCACGTGGACGCACCTGACCGTCAGCTACAACCGCACGTCCAACGTCATGGCGCTGTACCTGAACGGCATCGAGACCGTCTCCGGGCTGCACAGCCCCGTGGCCGGGTTCACCGGCGGCTTCCGGGTCGGCGACTACATGTACCAGGGCAGCCACGTCAGCCCCTTCAAGGGAGCCGTCTCCAACGTCCAGGTCTGGGCCGGCACGACCCTCAACCCCAGCCAGGTCGCACTGCTGTCCGGTACTCCCGGCTACGTCCTGTTCCCCAGCGACGACACCAACTACTCCAGCGGCAGTACCTGGACCACGAACCGCGCCGGCATGACCTTCACCAACGGTCTCCTCACCATCACCAAAGCCGCCGGCGGCACCTGGACCCAAGGCGCAAGCGGCTACCCCAACGCCGTCCTGACCCTCCAGTCGGACGGCAACCTCGGCATCTACCAGCAACCTGCCCACACACCCGGCACGGCCCTGTGGGCCGTCGGAACGGCCTCCCCCGGCGACAGCATGTTCCTCCAACCCGACGGCAACCTCGTCATCTACCGCTACGACGGATGGCCCATCTGGGCCTCCGGCACCGTCAACTAACCACCCCCCGCACAAGCACCCGTTCATAGCTGCCCGGGCCGACACGGCCCGGGCAGCCGGGTGTGGGACTCCAAGGGCGGCGGAGGGAAACTGGGGGTCCAGTTCCGTCACCCGGTGCCTCAAATACCAAGCGGCCCCTTAGCTTGACTCTGTCGGTGATCTTGGTGGTCCCCGGCTGAGCAGGGTGATCAGTGGGCAGGTTCGTGGCTGTGGTGCAGGTCGACCCAGTGGCGAGGTGCGCGTTGTCCGTCCGTCCCCGTTCCGGCGAAGAGGTTCCCGCTCTGACTGTGCAGGTCGCACGGGCGAGCAATCCGAAGGGGACGACGGCGATGTGGGTACGGGACCGGCTGGACGGGCTGTGGCACGACGAGGACTTCGCCGGCTGGTACCCGCGCGACGGCCGTCCCGGTCTCTCGCCCGCCCAGCTGGGCACCGTCTGCGTGCTGCAGTTCCTGCTCGGACTGTCGGACCGTCAGGCAGCCGAAGCGGTCCGCTGCCGCATCGACTTCAAGTACTCCCTGGCCATGGATCTGAACGATCCCGGCTTCCACCACAGCGTGCTGACCGACTTCCGCGAGCGCCTCACCCAGGACGACGGAATCCTGATAGTCCCGCCATGATCGGCGCGTGAGCGAGTACTCGTGACCGGGGCCGGGCGAGGCCGGGAGGCTACGCCAGGTGGGGTGGATGGGTGCCGGTTGGCTGTTCTGCGCTGCTGCGCAGAACAGCCAACCGGCGCCCCGCCTGTCGTCGCCGTAGTGGTTGAGCTTGCTGGTGGCGCCTGCCCAGGTGCCGTCGGCCTGCTTCTTGGCGGTGGTGAAGGCGGTCAGGCGGTGGGCCGGGTCAAGGGCCCATTCCTGCTTGGTGTCTCCCTTCTCCTGGGCGGCGACCTTGTCGTTGGCCCAGTAGGTGTTGGTGGCGCCGGTGCCGGTCTTGGTGGTGCGGCCGAAGGCGTCGTAGGTGAAGCCGGTGTCGGTCAGACGGTCGGCGCTGTCGTAGGTGTGGTTCTCGACGACGGCGCCGTCGGTGGTGCAGGCGGGTTCGGTTCGTTCCGGAACGGGGCGGGCGGGGTGGCAGGGTGGCCGGGGCCCGCTCTGTGTACGGATGTGGTCCTTGTTAACATGCCCTGCTTGGCACAGCGCCCATCTAATCCTTGGATCATTGATGTCACTGCCTCTCAGCCCCACGCAACGAACTCAGCGGCTGGACTCCCTCACCGGCCTCCGATGGTTCGCGGCGCTAGGGACTGTTCTGAATTCAGATCATGGTGTGGGCTTCAGGCTGCGGAGCCAAATGATGGAGCCGCGCAGGTGGAGACCTGCTTCGAAGCTGGCGGGCGTCTTGTCGTAGCGGGTGGCGAGGCCCCGCCAGTCCTTGATCTTGTTGATGGCTCGTTCGACGGTGTTGCGATCGCGGTACAGATCGGCGTCGTGGCTGACGGGCCGTCCGCCGCCTCGGCCTCTCTTCTTGCGGTTGGCGGCCTGGTCGTCCTTCTCCGGGATGACTGCCTTGATCTGGCGTCGGCGCAGGTAGGCCCGGGTGGTGCGAGCGGAGTAGGCCTTATCGGCGGCCACCGCGTCGGGGCGCGTTCGGGGCCGGCCGATCGGGCCGCGTACCTTGATCTTGTCCATGACGGCGGTGAACCGCGGGTTGTCCGCGCTCTGGCCCGGGGTGAGTACGAGGGACAGTGGGCGGCAGCGCCGCTCGGCAGCCAGGTGGGTCTTCGTGGTCAGCCCGCCGCGCGATCGCCCCAGCGCGGCCGCCTTGAGCCGGGCCCGGTGGCGTCGGCGTAGTTGGCGCTTCGCCTCCCGCCGGGATTCCTCCGCCTCGTCGGTGTCGTCGCCCCGGCCCGCTATCGCTCCGGTTCGTCCCTTCGCAACAGCCCCTTTTCCTCCGCGACGGCTTTCTCCAGCTCCTCCAGCAACTCGGCGTCCACGACCATCCCGGCGGCGTGATGGTGCGCACGAGAGACGGTGGAGTCCACGCTGACCAGTGACAAGTCGACCTGGCCGCGCGCGGCGGCCTCGGCGATCATCCCCTCCATCAGCGTCTGGAAGACTCCCGTGCGCGCCCAGGTGCCGAACTGGCCGTAGATCGTCGACCAGTTGCCGTACCGCTCGGGGACATCCCGCCAGGGACTGCCCACCCGGAACCGCCACATGATCGCGTCGAACTGCCGCCGCAGGTCCGGGATCGGCCCCGTCGCCGCCATCGGCAGGAACGGCTCAACCAGCTCCCACTCACTGTCCGTCAGATCGCCGCGCGTCATGGACTCGTTCTACCAGCCACCACACCACCGAGGAGCACGAACCGGCGCAATCATGATCTGAATTCAGAACAGTCCCTAGCGGTGTTCATCTACCACAGCGGGCAGATATGCCGGGTCCCCTATCTCGGTGACTACACCCTCTACGGAGACTCCGGGGTGGCGTTCTTCTTCGTACTGTCGGGCTTCGTGCTGGCCTGGTCGTTCTCCGACGAGACCAGGATGCGGGTGTTCTACTGGCGCCGGCTGGTGCGCATCTGGCCCGCCCTGGTGGTGAGCGTGGCCTTCGCCTATGTGGCGCTGCACCAGGTGTGGTCGGTCGCCCACCAGGACGTGTTCCTCGCCGTGAGCCTGCTGCAGGCATGGCACCCCAACGTGCTGCTGACCGGCAACCCGGTGTCCTGGTCGCTGTCGGCGGAGGCGTTCTTCTATCTGATCTTCCCCTTCGTCATCCGCCCGATCATCAAGGCCAAGCCGGTCGTCCTGGCCGCGCTGGCCGCGCTGCTGGTCGGTCTGGACCTGGGTTTCCGCAAGTGGGCGTTCGACTACTACCTCCCGCACCACAACGACACCTTCCACCTCCTGGTGGTGCTGCGCATTCCGCCGTACCGGGCCCTGGAGTTCCTGCTCGGCATCGTGGTGGCAGCCGCGATGCTCAGGGGCTGGCGGCCGCGCATTCCGATGAGCGTCGCGCTGCTGCTGGTCGCGGCCGACGTCTACGCCATCAAGTGGGCCATGGACCAGCAACTGCTCGGAATGTTCTGGTGGAACCAGCTGATGACCCCGGCCTTCGCGGTGCTCATCATCTCCGCCGCGGGGCGGGACCTCGCCGGGAAGCGCTCCGTGTTCCGTTCCCGCTCGCTGGTGGCACTGGGGACCTGGTCGTACGCCTTCTACCTGATCCACCTCACCGTGATGAAGTGGCTGGAGCCCCACGTCAAGATGGTGCAGGGCGAGCGCTGGCAGAACCTGGTGCCCCTGTGGACCTTCCTGTCCGTGGCGGTCGTGCTGTCGTGGCTCTGCTACCGCTTCATCGAGCATCCCGCGGACAAGTGGCTGCGGCGGATCGGCCCGAAGAACCCCCGCCGGCCTGCCGTGCACGCGGTGCGCGTGCCGGCCCCGGGCCCGCTGCCCGAACCCGCGGCCGCCACCCCGGTGGCCCAGGGGGCAGCCGCGGGCGGCCAGTAGACCGTCGGCGGGCCGCGCGCCCTGCACCACGGCGGCCGGCCGGCCGGGTACGGCGGTCACAAGAATCCAGGGAGGACAGGCGCCGCGGACAGCCGCGCCAGGAGCGCCCACCGGCTCACCGGGCAGCCCAGGCCATCCACGGCCTGAGCTGCCCGTGCCCTTCGGCGTTCCGCCCTTTTCGGGTCACCGGCGCCGGTCCTGCCCCGCCCGCACCCCGGGGGCACGGCCGCCGCAGGACCGGCGCGACACTTCCTCCATGAAGTCCACCACCGCCTGCCGGCACGTGAGCACGTGCTGGCAGGCGGTGGCGTGTGTGGGCGGGGCCGCCGAGGCTGCCACGGTAGCGGCAGCGGCGCATGCCATGGCCGTGGGCGAACTCGTTGATGGTGCCTTCCACTCCGGAGCGGACCGCGTAGCGGGCCTTCCAGTGGGGCGTCTGCTGCTCGGCGCGGACGCGGACTTGCAGGTCGCGGAGTTCTCGTGGGGGAAAGCCCACGTTGCGGGCTCGGGAGTTCGTGCAGCGGGGCCGGTCCGGACACGGCTGGCACTGGCTCGTGGTGAACCGCGCCACGATCAAGGGTGCCGCGGTGGGTGAGGAGGTCGGGTAGGGGCCGTGCCAGCCGGCGCTGACCTGGCCGTTCGGGCAGGTGACTTGTCGGCGGTCGAAGTCGATGTGGAAGTCGTCCCGGTCGAAGCCCTCGTTCCGGCGATGTTGGCTGGTGGGGTTGTCCGGGAGTGGTCTGCTGACGGTGACCTGGTGTTCGCGGGCGGCTCGCTCCAGGTGGACCAGGGAGGTGTAGCCGCCATCGACCAGGTGCTCGGCGGGCAGTAGTCCGCGACGCTCCCAGCGGCTGTGGATGCCGGGCAGGGCCTGGGCATCGTTGGTGGCGGCGGAGGTAGTGGCCACGTCCGTGATCACGTTGACGCTGTCGGAGGCGCACGTCTCGGTGAGGTGGGCGGCGAACCCCTTCCAACGGCAACCAGCTGCTCACCTCCCGGGCCTACGACGGGCTGGCCAAGCTGCTCATGGCGCTGCGCGCACACGACGCGGCCGCCGTCGAGCGCCTGGCCCTGCCCCAGTCCGAGACCCGGCCCCCGCGTGAGCCGAAGCACGCCGGGGAGCCGGACGAGTTCCGCTCCGCCGGCGGAGAGGCGCAGCTGCTCCAGTTCTCCACCCAGCGGGATCCGGCGGTGATCGCGGCGTTCGTGCGGACCCGGGTGCTGGAGCCGGAGCGGGCCGAGTTCCGGCGGGGCCTGGAAGAGCTCCTCGCCTACAAGGAGAAGTTCGACGACGTCCGGGTGCCCTACGCCTACGTCGCGCCGTCCGGGCACCGGCTCGGGGTGTGGGTGGCCGACCAGCGCCGCTACAAGGCCGCCGACGTCCTCGACTCGGAGCGCGTCAAGGAACTGGACGCGCTCGGGATGGTGTGGTCTGCATTCGACACCGCCTTCACCGACAACCTCGCCGCGGTGGCCGGGTACTCGGCCGAGCACGGGCACGCCTGCCCGCCGAACGAGGCCGTCTGGAGTGGCAGGCCGGTCGGGGTCATCATGAAGAACGCCCGCACCGCGCAGCGCCGCACCGAGGCCCTAGTGCTGTGACCGCATAGGTTCGCCGGGGTGCTCGATCAAGCGGCGAGTAGTGGGCGTCCGCCCCAGCGGATGCCCTTCTCGCTGCGGATTCGAGCGCGTTCTCGGCGCTTGGCGGCCAGGACGTCGGGGTGGCGGGCGTTGGCGTTTGGGGTTGACCCGCGCATCAGGCGGTGTAGGGTGCGCAGTTTTCTCGCCCGCAGGCGGGCGGCGAGCAACTGGATGGTGGCTGTTGGGGGCTTGACCGGCGCCTCCAATCGCCTACAGTCCGGCGTCACGCCCTCGGGCGCCGTGTCAGATCCCGGTCCAGTAGGGGACGTCCTCGCTGTCGGACGCCTGAAGGTCGCCGTATCGGTCGATGAGTGCGGAGAGAAGGAAGCCCATGCCGATCACACAGACGAGCACGCCGGTGGCGACCATCGCCGTACCGGTGCCACTCAGAGTCTTGGTGGCGGGGTCGGCAGCGGTACCACGGGCGAAAGCGGTGAAGGCGTAGGAGATCAGGCCGATGCCGGCCAGGAGCCCCAGGATGCCGGTGATCACCGCCCGTCGGGGCCGACGTTCTCGGGCGCCGTCCGAGGCGACCGGGCCGGACACCACCGCGAGGCCGGGAGGCGGAGAGTGCGGAGTCGCGGAAGGTTCGGAGCGCGCCGCCGTCACGGCTGCTTCCCCGGCCCGTTGTTCCGCCAGCGCGCGGACCTCCGGCCGGCGTGCGACGTCAGGTGTCCGGACACCCGACAAGGTCACGGCCGTCTCGGGACCTGGCCCCAGGATGCCGTCCGAATCAGCGAAGCCGACGCTGGTGTCCACGCTGTCCACGCGGACAACGCGGCCGGGCACGACACCGGACCCCGCGGCCGGAGACACCGGGTCGGCGGCATCCGGCAGACCCATCCGCCGGCGCAGCGCCGCGAGGTTGGTGGCGTGGGCGTCGAGTTCGGCGTCGGCTGTTTCGAGGAGGTGGTCGTACTGCCACAGGGGTGGTGTGGGCGGTGAGGTGTCGTCGGGGGTGGCGGTGCCGGTGGTGGTGGTGTCGTCGTGTGGGTGCGGGTCGCGTGGGAGCCGGCGGTTCTGCCAGGCCCGGTAGTGGGCCGCGGCCAGTTGCTGGGCCTCGATGCGCAGCTGTTCGGCCTGGTCGCGTTCGTGGCGGGCTTTGGCGAGGAGTGTCTCGCTGTGCTCGAGGCGTTGGCGGGTGTCGGCGAGTTCGGCCTGGACGGCGGTGAGTTCGCGCTGGTCGTGGGTGCCGGTGGCGGCGCGGTCGCGTTGGTCTTCGAGGTGTCGGCATCGTTCGCCGAGGGTGGCGACGGCGGTCAGGAGCATGAAGATGATCCGGGTGGTGTCATGGACCATCTGGACGGCCTGGAGTTGTCCCTGGCGGGCGTCGTCGAGTCTGAGCTGGATCTCGGCCGCGGAGTCGGTCGCCGCGGTGGGCGGTGCCGCGGTGGCGGCGAGGGCCGCTTCCTCCGCCGCGGCGAGCAGTTCTTGGCCTCGCACCAGGGCCAGGTGCCGTTTGACCGGGTCCTTGACGAGGGCGGTGACGAGTTCCTCGAGGAGCCAGCTGGGGATCAGCCGGTGGCCGGAGCGGAAGTCGCCCCAGCGGGTGTGGCCGTAGCGGAAGCGCTTGGCGAGCTCACGCAGGCTCAGCCCCGTGGTCAGATCGCGCAGCCAGCCGGCCAGCGCCTCGGCCGGCGGCGTGTCGCCGTCCAGGCCGTCGAACGGTTCGCCGCCACTGTCCGCCTGCGCCATCGCCAGTCTCCCCGTGTCCGCACTGTCCACGACTTTCCCCGGGCCGACCAGGCACTCTCCGCTGCGGCCGAGACGGACAATCAGACCACGAGCGCATGCTGGCCTTCACCCCAACGCCGAAACCCGATGGAGGAATTCATGCGCTCGCGCAACAAGCGCAGGCTGGACGCGATCGTCTTCTTCGCCGTCCTCGCGGCCGCCGTACTGATGACCGTCGCGGGGGTGCGCACCGGGGACCTGGCCACCGTCTGCGTCGCCGTCGGGGGCCTGTACGGCGCCTGGACCGGCAACCACCGCACCCCACCCACCCCCGACACCGAACCACCAGCAGCAGACCCCGGCACACCACCGACCACCCACCACACCGCGCCCGACACCGACCAGCCCTGACCACTGGTAAGCCACGGGCGGCCAGACGGCTCGCCCCCTCCTCGGCTTCGACACGAGATCCGGAAGATCATCTGCACCACCAGCGGCCGTCGAAAGCCCCAACTCCCGATACCGCAGAGCCGCCAGCCCCTGCGGCCACTTCCCCAACGAGCACGAGCAGGCTGCACTCAAACAGCTCTACCTGGCCACCTCGCCCGTACGCCAGCGACGCAGCTGGCCGGCAGGGTGAGGAGAAGCAGACCGACGCAATCGGCGAAGGCTTGGCCGCTGTCGCGTACGCGCTGCCGGACGTTGCCGCCGCGATCCGCGAGCAGACCGAGGCGCAGCGGTAGTCGACGCGGGGAAGGGGTGCCCGGCCGTCGCTGGCCTGGCACCCCTTCGAGATCGGCTCCGGGATCGCTTCGGACGCAAGTGCACGTGGTCCATGTGCCGCCATTCGCCGGCGGATGCCGGGGGCAACGGTCGACAAGGCGGACAACCCCGACACGGCACCGGTGCGTTCCTCGGAGGTCGCTATCGGGGTAGGGCGTAGAGGCGGCGCTCCAGGTAGATCTCCACGAAGACCGCGACCTTCGCGCGCAGGGCCCAGGGGTCGAAGGGTTTGACGATGAAGTCGACAGCGCCGGCGGCGTAGCCGCGCATGGAGTACTCGGGGTCGTTGCCGATGGCGGTGAGGAAGATGATCGGGATGTCGCGGGTGCGGGCGCGGCGTTTGATGTGGGCGGCGGTCTCGTAGCCGTCCATCTCGGGCATCTGGATGTCAAGGATGATGACGGCGAAGTCGTCGGACTCCAGGAGGGCTTTGAGGGCTTCCGGGCCGGAGGAGGCGGAGACGACTTCGTGGTCGTGGGTGCCGAGGACGGCTTCGAGGGCCAGGAGGTTGGGGTGCTGGTCGTCGACCAGGAGCACCTTGGGCTGGCCGGTCAGCGTCGGCCTGGTGGCGGGGTCGACCAGCTGGACCAGTTCGGGCTCGGGTAGGAGGGTGCCCTGCTGGTTCTCGACCACGGCGAGCTGGCGCTCCAGCAGGTTGCAGCGGACCTCGGCGAAGGCGGCGCGCTGGCGGGTCTCCTCCAGTTCGCGGCTGAGCCGGGTGACTTCCATGGCGAGGATCTGCCGTTCGGTGAGGATCTTCGCCATGTCCTCGTCGGGCACGATCGGGAGCGCCTCCGCGGTCGGCACAGGATCCTGGTCCGTCTCCAGCCGCTTCAGGCGCAGGTCAAGGTCGGCGATGAGGTGGTGGTAGTCGTCCAGGGCGTGGTCGAGTTCGTCCTTACGGGCGCTGGTGCGCCTGGCTTCCTGGTCGGCGGCCTTCAGCTGGCCTTCGAGTTGCTGGACGGCCTGGCTGATGGAGGCGCTGGTGCGCAGGGCCGCCAGGCGCAGGCCGCGAAGGCGGTCGTGGGTGGCGGGGTCGATCTGGGTGCCACGCTCCTCGGCGACGTGGCGGAAGAGGTCTCGATGAAGTCCCACTGGGGGATGCGGGTGCCGCCTAAGTAGCGGGAGAGGGTGCCGGGGCTGATGTAGCAGCGGGTCGCGTAGCGGCGGGCGGACAGGGCCAGTTCCAGGAACAACTCGCGTAGGGCTTCGGCGAAGGCCCGGCACTCGCTGTTGAGTTTGTCGTCCAGCGGCTGAAGCCCGCCCATTCCCACCCCTTTGACCGGCCCGTCCGGTACCGGTTCGCCTTCAAGCCCCGCCACCCGCTCGGGCGGCCACCCCATGCCCCCCCGGTGCGCAGCGGTCACGGGGACGATTCCTCGCACTCGGTCTCCGGGCCGGCGACGAGCCGGTCGAAGAACGGGACCGCGACGCCGAACGCTCCGGCCCCGTACAGGACGCACTGCGCGGTCGGCGAGCCGGACAGCCGGCACAGCACCCCCGCCCCGATCCCGGTGAGCATGGCCAGCAGCAAGACCAGCGCCGACCTCATGGACAGCAGCGAACGCCGCACTTCATACCTCCGCACAAGCCAGCCCGAGCCACCTCGGCGCGGACCCAAAGACTCGATCAGCAGAACGAGTTGGCAGAAGCATCTCGGAGGCCTGGAGTGTTGCGCGCCCTGCAACACCCCCGCAACAGCGGACGACAACACACCGGCAACAGCCAGCGTCGGCGTGCCTGCATAGTTCCGGGACTCCGTGATCCGGCAGTCCCGTCGGTGCCCGGGGCGGGCGCCCGGCGGGACGCGCAGGGCGCCCGCGCCGTGGGCCTCGCGGTCACCTGCTGCGGAGGGGGCGCCCGCCTGGCTGCCGTTGGGATTTCCGGCCGCGCCGATACAGTTCCTCGGCGACCACGGCACAGACCACAGCGGTACCAACGAGGACGAGCGGCGCTGGCGACGTTAATGGGGCGCGACTGTTGGAGGCGCTCGCCGGGTGGGAGCCGTGGACGCCGGCGGTCGCGGCGCTCCTGCCGGCGGTGGTCGCGGTGCGCGGACTGGTGGGGCTGCGGCGGTCGGCGTCCTCGGAGGTGCCGGCGGCCGTACCCGGCAGGGTGGGCACCGTGGCTGACGGAGGGTCGGGGGCGGGGTCCGGCAGGCACTCGGCGCGAGGCGTCGCGGGGACGTTCCTGCGGTTCAGGGACCTGACGATGGTCAACCCGACGACGGCGCTGTACTTCGCCGCGATGGTGACGGGAGGGGGCGCCCGGGTACGCGGCGGCGGGGCCGCGTTGCGGCCGGGGGTGTGCGCGGCCTCGCTGACGTGGCAGCTGTTCCTGGCGGTGGTGGGGGTGTCGATGGGCGCATGCCTCTCGCCGAAGGCGCCGCGACTGGCCTACTGCGCCGGGTACGGGCTGGTGGGCCATTACGCTGTGCGACCATCCTGGGCGTGATGGGTGACGGCTGTGGCTGGTGCCACCAAGACAGGCGGCGGAAGCGGGAACTCCGCTTGATTCGGTGACGGATCGTCATATGACGATCACTTCGGGTGGAGCTCGCGGGCGGCTTCGATGGGCATTGGTGTGATCGGGGGCGCGTTGCCGGCCTCTTCGATCATGAAAAACCCCCTCAAAAGCTGTCATTTCCGGCGAGACTTCTTGATCCTTACCGCCGGTAACAGTCAACTGGCCTGCGCCGTAATGGAATTACTTGATGACTGGCCACAACCGCCCGTAGCTTCTTGGGCGGTGCAACGAGCACCACCCGGGTTCACCCCGAAGCACGGCCCGCCGGCTGACCCCGGTGCGAGGGCCGTGCCCGCCGACCGGCCGAGCTCGGAACGGGCCGGCGGTGAGCGGGGAGACCGGGCGGCACGGGCACGTCGGACACGTGCCCGGCCGTCCAACGAATGAGGTGAACGAAACATGGGCCCCACCGGGGCCTGGTTCCGCATGCCTGCCTGGGGCTTGTCGAGAGGATGTTCATGACTTCCGGTCACGAGACCATCGCTGCCACCACCTCCACCAAGGCCCCCACCAAGCGCAACCGAGTCCGCGTGGCCGTCGTGGCCGGCGCCGCCGTCGCGGCTCTGCCGGTGGCCGGCCTCGTCTCGGCCCCCTCGGCCTCGGCCGCCTCCGCCTCGACCTGGGACGCCGTCGCCCGGTGCGAGAGCGGTGGCAACTGGTCGATCAACACCGGCAACGGCTTCTACGGCGGTCTGCAGTTCACCGCCGGCACCTGGCGGGCGTACGGCGGCACCGCGTACGCGCCGCAGGCGAACCGGGCCAGCAGGGCGCAGCAGATCACCGTCGCCGAGAAGGTGCTCGCCTCGCAGGGCCCCGGTGCCTGGCCGGTCTGCTCCAGGAAGGCCGGTCTGACCAGGGGCGGCGCGCCGGCCCAGGTCGACACCGCCACCGAGGCCAAGCCCGCTCCCAAGTCCAAGCCCGCCCAGGCCCGGCCGGCCCAGAAGCCCGACCGGAGCTCCACCGACGCCACGCGATCGGCGCGGACCCCGACCCCGTCGTCCCCGGTCAACTCCCCCGGCGCCCCCACCGGCACCTACACCGTCAAGAGCGGCGACACCCTCAGCGAGATCGCGGTCAAGTTCGGCACCGACGTGTGGAGCCTGTACACGAGGAACATCCGGACCATCGGTGGCGACCCCGACCTGATCTTCCCGGACCAGGTGCTGGACCTCTGACTCCGGGTCGGACCACGGCCGGCCACCCCTCCGAGGGGCGGCCGGCTCCGGCGCGTGGGCCCTGGTGTCCGGCGCCGTGCCCGGGCCCCCGGCGGGCGACCGGGCTGGAGGGCCCCGGTGTCCGCGTCAGTAGGCTCGCAGGGCGGCGAAGCTGATCAGCGGCCCCGAGTTGACCGGCTCCCCCGTCGTCGACACAACACCATGAACCGCGAGCGCGGGCTGAGCGGCGTCAACAGCTACGCCCGCGAACTGGGCTTCGACCCGGCGGTCCGGCCGGCGCGGACGCCGCCTGGCTCGACCTGTGCAGCGGCGCGGGCCGGGCACAGGTGGAGGCCGCGCGGGCGCTGCCCGGAGCGGCCGAGTTCACCGGCGTCGACCTGGTCGGCCCGCTCGCCACCCCGCCCGACCTGGCCGCGCTGCCTGCGCTGCGCCTGGCGACCGCGGCGCTCGCGGGAATCGCCGTGAAGGACTGGCGTCCGATCGATTGTTGAACGTTGAACGCGATGTCCGAATACCGCCGGACTCGTGATCGCCGGCGTCCGATCATCGAGTCATGTCCGAGAACACGACAGCGAGTTCGGGGAAGATGACGATGAGCACGACCATGGTGGCCGCACGGCTGGCGGGCAAGGTGGCGCTGGTGACCGGCGGCAGCCGGGGAATCGGCGAGGCGGTCGCGCTGCGGCTGGCCGAGGAAGGCGCCGACGTGGCGCTCACCTACCGGGAAGGTGCCGAGCGCGCCGAGGCGGTCACGGCCAAGATCGAGGGAATGGGCCGCCGCGCCTGGGCCGTACGGGCGGACAGCGCCGACCCCCGGGCGATCCGGGAGGCCGTGGACGCGGTGGCGACGCGGTTCGGCCGACTCGACATCCTGGTGAACAACGCGGGCGTCGGCGTGGTCGGCCCGATCGAGGAGATCGACGAGGCCGACATCGACCGGGTGCTGGACGTCAACGTCCGGGGGTCGCTGCTGGCCTCCAAGGCGGCCATCGCCCACCTGGGCGAGGGCGGACGGATCGTCACCATCGGCAGCTGCATGGCCGAGCGGGTCGCCTTCCCCGGTGGCTCGGTGTACGCGACCAGCAAGGCGGCACTGTCCGGGCTGACCAAGGCGCTGGCACGGGAGCTCGGGCCGCGCGGCATCACCGCCAACCTGGTGCACCCCGGTCCGACCGACACCGACATGAACCCGGCCGACGGGCCGGGCGCCGACTTCCAGGCCAGCTTCACCGCGCTGGGCTCGTTCGGCACCCCCGCGGACGTGGCCGGCACCATCGCCCACCTGGTGGGCCCGGAGGGCCGGTACATCACCGGTGCCGCGATCGCAGTGGACGGCGGCTTCGCGGCCTGAGACCGGCGGGCCCCTCTGGGGCGCGGCCCCGCCCGGGCGGTGAACCGCCATCCGGGCCGGGCTGCGCGGTGGTCCGCGCTCCGCGCACGCCCGCGGGTCATCATCGACGGGGGCCGCGAAGGACCCCGGGAAACCGAGCGCAGCTCGAAGTCCGGCAGGCCCCAGGTAGCAGCGGCCGCGTGTGTGGCCATCTCGGCCCCAGTGCCCTGCTCGACATCGGCCGGCAACGCAGAGCATCAGGTATTCGGCGCATGAACCGACCAAGGGCGGTGTCCACGATCAAAGTGAGTTCCGCGCCGCCCTTGACGGAGCGCCAGCTGACCTGCGACGACTGCGTCTCTTCCACCCCGACTATTAGACGCCCCGACCCCGGAAGATCACCCACCCCGTTCACGAAATCTCAGCAGCCATCCGCGCCACAGCCCACACCCACCAGCAAGCCACCCACCGACAGGGCTATCACCGAACCCGCCACATGCAGGAGACCCCTCAAAGGAACAGCACCACTCTCACCACACCCACGAAACCCCCAGCCCAAAGACCGCCGGCCAACTCGCCAACACCATCAACCCGCCAGTGCCGGTAGCACACGCCCGGTGTTGAAGGTCGCGCCAGCGGCACCGCGAGCACGTGGAAGAGCATCTCCAGCGGCTTCGGTCCCAGTCGTCTGCGCAGGTGGCGCAGGGCAGTCTCCGAAGGGGCATGTACGTCGAGGCCCGCAAGGCCGGCGACGAGCTTGTCCCACACGCGTTGGTAACCAAGCCCTGGAAACAGTCCCAACGCCAGTACGAAGTAGATCCCGACGCGGGACGGTAAGGCTCGAACGCGCTGCTGGACGGTTCCGGTCTGCTCCAGCACGTCGTCGACGAGCTCGAACGGCAGGAACTGGGTCAACCCGCCGAGGTGGCCGGGAGCGAAGGCGCCCTCGGCACGATCGTGGTGCGTGTCAATGTGCAGGTGGCAGGCTGGCTCGACAACG
This sequence comes from Kitasatospora sp. NBC_00374, assembly GCF_041434935.1. Classification (NCBI taxonomy): domain Bacteria; kingdom Bacillati; phylum Actinomycetota; class Actinomycetes; order Kitasatosporales; family Streptomycetaceae; genus Kitasatospora; species Kitasatospora sp. NBC_00374. The sequence goes on from NZ_CP107964.1 coordinate 96,938, forward strand.
GGATCCTCTGAACGGGACAAGTCTTGGTCGGCTCTCCTCCTACCAGGGGATTCCGCCCCATGTGCCCATCTTGCGAACGCACTTGACAGTGCGGCAACAGGCCTAACTTCGTGGCATTGCCGGTTGTAGAGGTTGCGCTGGGCGGAGCTGTGGCGGTCGCCGGCCTTGCGCGGGCGGTTGTAGTGGGCCCGGGCACCAGGCGAGGCGGTGAGCGAGGCGAAGGCCCAGACGTAGCCGACCGCGGCCAGGCGCTGGTTCTTGACCCGGCGGACCATGACCGCGTGGCTCTTGCCGGAGGCGCGGGTGACGGGCGCCGATCCGGCGTGGGCCTTGAGCGCCTTGGCGTCGGCGAAGCGGCTGCGGTCGTCGCCGATCTCGGCGAGGACCCGGGCGCCGCTGAGCGCCCCGAGGCCGGGGAAGCTGGTGATGACTGCGGCGTCGGGGTGCTGCTCGAACAGCTCGACGGAGGCTTCGGCGAGGTCGTCTGCGGCGGTGCAGACGGTCTCGAACTTGCCCAGCAGGGCCAGGGTCTGGCGGCCCATCGCGGTCTCGACCAGCGGGAGCTGGCGCATTTTCGGGACGCGGAGGGCGGCGTGCAGGCGCTCGACCTCGGCTTCGATGCCGCGCTGGCGGCCGGCGCGCTTGAGCACGGCCTTGAGCCGGCGGGTGAGGCGGGCGGCCTGGCCGGGGGTGGGTGCGGTGGCCAGCAGGGTGCGGGCCAGCGGCGCGGTGAGGCCGCCGGTGATCGGCTGGACGGCGGCGAGGTAGCCGGGGAAGTACTCGCACAGGTGGGAGCGGAGCTTGTTGCCGGCCTGGGTGCGGTCCCAGACGGCGTCCTGCTGGGCGCGGGCAAGGACGGCGACGGCCTAGGCGAGTTCGCTGTCGGCCGGCAGCTACCGGTGGGCGTCGGCGTCGGTGCGCAGGATGTTCGCCAGCACCATCGCGTCGAGGTGGTCGGACTTCTTGCGCGAGACGCCCACCCCGGCCGGCCCCACGGGCGGTTCGCCGACGACGTGCAGCCGTGTCGTCCAACGCCGAGCTCGAATTCCGGTTCATTGCCGGCCCTCGCTCGAAAGGTGGGTAACCGTGTCCGTGTACGGCTCGAACGGCCGGGCCCGGCCCGACGCGGTGCAGCGTCGGGCCAGGTGGCGGGGTGGTCCGGTCAGGCCGGGCAGTTGCCCAGGACGACCTTGCCGCCCGACTGCGAGGCGGTCGCCGGATCCACCATCAGGCACAGGTTCGTCCACTTGTTGATGAACCGGAGGGCCGACTGGTTGGCGAGATTGGTGGGCATGATGTTCCACATCTGGTTGTCGGAGATCCAGCGGGTCTCACAGGGCCACCAGAACAGTTCCATCCCGGCCGACGGCGGAGTCCCGTTGTTCCACGGGACGGTCAGGCACTGGCCGTTGGCGGCCTTGATCCAGTAGTAGCCCAGGCTGTCGAAGGTGGACGGATAGGCGGCCTGCCACTGCTGGCTGCTGGGCGGGTTGCTCTGGCAGGCCCGCTGCTGCACCACACCGCCCTGCCCGGAGCTGTCGAACTGGGGCCCGCGGGTCATGCACCGGCCGTACTTGCTGTCCACGTAGGTCTTGTCAGGCTTGACCAGCCAGATCGCCGGGCTGGTGCCCCGGGCGTCGTAGTAGGCGTTGCGGGCGATGATGTTGTGCACCAGCGCCCAGCCGGGGTAGTCCATCATGACGATGCCCAGCCGGCGGTTGGCGGTGTCGTTGTTGAGGTAGTTCATCAGCCGCACGTTGACGCCGTCGACCCAGACCATGTCCTTGCCGCGCAGGACGCTGTAGCCCCCCGCGTACTCGGAGGGGACGAGGTTGAACGGTGCCCGGGACGCGGAGGTGTAGGTCACGAAGGTCTGGTTGGCGGGGGCCGAGCCGGCCGCGGCGAGGTTCTTGCTGACCAGGCTCCACTTGGCCGGGGCGTCGGTGGCGTTCCAGGTGTCCTCGGTGTGGTCCGAGAAGCCGTTGAGGCCGTAGGAGCCTCCGTTGTCGGCGTTGAAGACGGACAGCACGATCTTGCCGCGGGCCTGGCCCAGCGTCGGCGGTTCGCTGCGCTTGCCGTTGTTGTAGAACAGGCCCGCGTACTGCTTCGCGTAGGCGTCGAAGAGGGCCGTGTGGCTCGCCGTCGGATGGTCGTCCGAGCAGCTGCCGATGGAGCCGTCGCACTCGGCCCGCAGGCGCATCAGGAGGGTCTCGCCCTTGTGGGCCGAGAGGAAGGCCTTCGCCTTGGTCAGGACGTCGTCGAAGTTGGCGTTCTGGTAGAAGGTGCCGTGGTGGATCACGAACTTGTCGTTGATGATGCGGACCCGGATATCGACCGCGCGGATCCCACGGTCCAACTGCGCGGACAGCGTCGCCGCGCTGTCGCCGAAGTCCTGCTGCGTCTGGGCGCTGGAACCCCCGTGCACGGCCAGCGTCTCGTGGGTGCCGGGAATGGACATCGCCGTCAGCGGCGTGGTCGCCCCCACCTTGCCCATCCAGTCCTGCTGGTCGGCCGAACCGAGGTTCTGGAAGGCGTCGCGGTTGTCCTTCCCCTCGGCCAGGGCGGCGTGCGGTATGGCCAACGGGGCCACGGCCAGGGCGAGGGTGGCGACGGCGGTCACCATCGCCGTCCGGGTCAGGCGGCGCAGGCGGGGCAGGCGGGGCAGGCGCCGCAGAGCGGCGCAGGCCGGGCGGGCGGACGTGGCGGAGGTGTGGGGCATGGCCACCTTTCGGGGGAGGGGAAGGCCGCAGGCACGGCCGAGGCCGGGCGCGTAGCTCTGTTCACGAGAACGGGCCGCACTTCGACGTCGGTTCAGGAGGCGGTAAGCGGTCGCGGCTAGGCCGGAATGCAGGTTCTGACGGCGCCCAGGCCCTCGGCGGCCTCCAGGAGGAGCGGGCCAGCGTGGGGCTGCTCGACGAGGGCCTGGGCGTGGTAGAGCGCGTTCTCCAGGACGGCGGCCGGGGCGCGGATGTGGCGCAGCGCGGCGAAGGCGTCGGCGGCCTGCCCGGCGGGCCGCAGGGCAGGCTGTGGGGCGTCCGGGGTGAGCCGGTGGGGCCGGGACGGCGGCGAGGTGGCTCCAGGGCGGCTACTGGCGGCCCTGGGGGCGCTGCTGGGGGCCGAGGGCACGGCCCGTGGGACCAGCTCCTCGCGCTGATGGTCGACGCGGCCTACGCGCAGGCGCAGCTGCCAACCCCGGCCCCGCCGCACTGGCGGTCCTGCCTGGACCTCTCGGCCCGGGCGCAGTGGCGGCTCTACCAGGAGCACCCCTGGCTGGCGGCCACGATGAACCTCACCCGGCCGCTGCTCGCACCGAACGGCATGCGCCATATCGAATGGGCCCTGGCGGCACTGGAGGGCCTCGGCCTCGACGCCGGCGCCCGCATGCACGCGGCGGTCTCGCTCTTCGGATTCGTCCGGGGCTGCGCGGTCGACCTCGCGGCGGAACAGGAGGCGGGTCACGCCAGCGGTGTCACCAGCGACCAGTGGATGCAGGTCCAGGAGGCCCGGATGGCCGCGCTGCTGTCGGACGGCACCTTCCCGGCGTTCACCACCGCCCGCACCGACCCCGGCCTGGACCTGTCCGCCGAATCCCTGTTCACCTTCGGCCTCGACCGCCACCTCGACGGCTTGGCGGCCCTCATCGCCGCCGCGGGCGACCAGTCGAACTTCGGCGAGACGAGCAGCGCGGTCGTCAATCTCCAGCGAGACTGGTGAAACCTCGCTGAGACAGGACAGCCCGGCAGCGACCGGGGCTTGTCCCACCGGGCCACGGCCAGCAGCACGGCTCGGGCGCAGCGGCGGGCGGCACGACGGCCGCTGCGGCGGGTCAGGGCCGGCGAGCGGCGGCACCTTGTCCTTGCGGTACGCGTTCCGTGATCATGGGGCGATGAGTGATCAAGCCCCGGAACCCGCGTCGACGAGCTTCCCCATGGAGCGGTACTTCCGCCTGTGGCACTACACCGTCAGCCACATGACGCTGCTGCTGCGCAGCGCCGCCTGGCACGAAGGCGAGGAGACGATCGATGTCTGGTTCGACGGCGTGCTGGCCGTGAACCTGCACGAAGGCTTCGGGCCGCTGACCATCCGCCCTGCGGACCCCGACGAGCGCGAACGGCTGCTGACCCACGCGGCGGGCCTCATCCACGATCCCGTGCACCGGCCACCGCTGTGCCTGATCCTGGCCTCCGGCCAGAACGAGGGGTCCATCGTCTGCGCCCACGTACGCGTCACGGCCACAACCCGCGGCCCCGGCATCGCTGGCGCGCCCCCGGTCGACGCCGACAGCGGGCGCCTGCTCTGGAGCGCCGGCCCCACCGGCAACCCCACACCGAGGCACAAATACACCCTCCACGAAGCCGGACACGCCTTCCTCCAAGCGCAGCACACCAAAACCGGACCCAAGGACAAGGAGCAGGAACACGACACGACCTGATCAACCACCCCCGCCCGCCCCGGACATGGCACGGAGGCCGGACGCAGCAGTCCGAAGAGAGGACGTCCCAACACCAACCCCGAACCTCAGTCACTCCAGTCACTGACACACCCTCCGACCAGCACAAACACCCAGTGACCGAAACGGTGTGACAACCCCGGCACCCGCCAGGCCGCAGGGGCCTGACAGTCGCGGTGGGGTGCCGGCCCGGCGGCTGCGGCAGGCCGGGACGACGGCCACCACCGGGCCGGCGACACCGCCGACACCGCGACCGGGAATCCCGGCGGGCAGGCGCAGCCGGGCTGCGCCCGGCACTCAAGGTGGCTCAGCCGTCCACGCAGGTGTACGAGCCGTCCGCCTGCTGGGCGATCCGGCTGCCGTCGCAGCTCAGCATCGGCGCTACCGCCGCCACCCGGAACGCGCCGAACATCAGCAGCGTCACCGCGACCATGGCGACTGCGATCCGGCCGCGCCCGGATGCTCGTATGCCGACGGCCGTTCCGGCGAACAGCAGCAGCACGCCAGACCCCAGGAGCAGCGCCGCGACGTCGGAGGTGTTGTCGTGGAAGCCCGCGAAGAGTGGACCCTCCGCTTCCGCGGTGAAGAGCGTGCTGGACAGCATCAGCGCGGCCGACACCGTCAGCAGCGCCGGTGCCAAGCACCCGATTGACCGTCTTTCCACACCCGCAGGACGGCACCACCCCCCTCCCGGTTCCAACCCCTCTGCACATCCCGCCCGCCAGGAGCTGCCGGGAGTGCGGACGGACAAGCCGGAGCGGAACGGGGCACGGCCGTCGATCGCCGACGGCCCGCCACCGGTGCAGGCAGACGCACAGCAGCACGGCGTTGCCGTACAGCATCTACTCGAAGTTCGGCACCCGGCGGCCCGGACGGCGGACGGCGGCAGACCGGGACGGGGCAGGCCAGCGGCGGACCGGGCGCGCAGCTGCGGGCAGGGCGGCGCAGCGCCAGGCCGGGCGGAGGTCGCCCGGGACGGACCACCGCCAACACCGCCCCCGAGGCCGCGACCGGGAGTCCCGACAGGTATCCACCGGAAATCCTGGACCGCCCGACCGGCTCTTCCCGAAGGAATAGCAGCCGCGTTCGGGAGCGGAATACGGCGGGCATTCACGACGACCCGTCAATTCAACGGGGTGACCGGACCGCGCCCGGCGGCCCCGAGAGGGCCCCGGCGGCCGGGAGAACGACCACCATGCGTCACCGAACCCGGAACGCACGGACACCCCGGACACGGTCCGCACGGAGCGGCTCAGCCCTCGCAGTGGTTGGACCAATCCGGATGCGGAGGCCGGAAACCCCGAAAACACGCCGATTCACGCTCATGCCGCGAGATAAGGTCACACCCACAGGGGCAGGCTCATGGGGGGTCGAGGATCTCGATCCGGCCGGGCGAACCGGGCTCGCCCTGGGGGCCGTATCGGGTGAACAGGTGCTGCAGCCGCTCGCGGTGGCGGATCGCGAAGTCCTCCAGGCGGGCCTGGTAGGCCGCCTCGTAGCCGTCTTGGCCGTCGGGCAGGGTCGAGACACGGTCGGCGACGGGCGCCGTGCACTCACCAGTTCGCACGAGGAGGCCCGATGCCACGTGGCTGGGGCCTGGCAGGTGGTCGCCGGTAGCGGGCCCGCCCCGGTTGGGTTCCTGTCGGCTGTGCAGCGCTTCGTGGTCCACGCTCCCGGCGTGACCTCCGCAGTCCCGGTCGGCCTCTGCCCGCGCGGCCGCTCTGGTCGGCGGCTTCCCGACCGGTCACGCTGCGCGGGCGGGCGAATTGGCGATCACCTGGCGGAGGAGGTCGGAGTTGCTTTCGGTTCGCTTCAACCGGTCGAGGAGCAGCTCGGTGGCAGGCTGGGTGTCCAGGCCGCTGAGGACCCGGCGCAGGGTCCAGGTGGCGGAGGTACGGGCGGGGCCGAGGAGGAGTTCCTCGCGGCGGGTGCCGGACGCGCGGACGTCGACGGCCGGGTAGAGGCGCTTGTCGGCGAGGCGGCGGTCCAGTCGCAGCTCCATGTTGCCGGTGCTCTTGAACTCCTCGAAGATCAGGTCGTCCATGCGGGAGCCGGTGTCCACGAGGGCGGTGGCCACGATCGTCAGTGAGCCGCCGTTCTCGATGTTGCGCGCTGCGCCGAAGAGCTTCTTCGGATGGTGGATCGCGGCGGAGTCGAGGCCGCCGGTGAGGGTGCGGCCGGTGGCGGGGGCTGCGGTGTTGTAGGCGCGGGCGAGCCGGGTGATCGAGTCGAGCAGGACGACGACGTCGTGGCCGAGTTCGACGAGGCGCTTGGCGCGCTCGATGGCGAGTTCGACGATGGCGATGTGGTCGCGGGCGGGCCGGTCGAACGTGGAGGCGATGACCTCGCCCTTCACGGAGCGCTGCATGTCGGTGACTTCCTCTGGGCGCTCGTCGACCAGGACGACCATCAGGTGGGCCTCGGGATGGTTGCGGGTGACCGCTGCCGCGACGGCTTGCATGATCATTGTCTTGCCGGTCTTCGGCGGGGCGACGAGCAGGCCGCGCTGGCCCTTGCCGATCGGGGCGATGAGGTCGATGACTCGGCCTGTCAGGTGCTTCGGGTCCGTTTCGAGGTGCAGACGCTCCTGCGGGTACAGCGGCGTCAGTTCGGTGAATGCGGGCCGGAGTTGGGGCTCGCCTGCGGCGCGGCCGTTGACGGTGTCGATGCGGGCCAAGGACGGCCGGTTATCGGCAGTGGTGTGGGGGCGGGTGGCTCCGGTCAGGACGTCACCGGGCCGCAGGCCGAGGGCCCGGACCTGGGCGGTGGACACGTGCTGGTCGGCGGGGCCGGGAAGGTATCCGGAGGTACGCAGAACGGTGTGGCCGTCGCGGATGTCCAGGACGCCGGCGACCGGTACGAGGTCGCCGTCCGCAGCGGCGGGCACCTGCGACCGGCTGCGGGTGCGCTGCGCCGGCGGGGTAGGTCGAGCACCGGGGCTGACTGGTCGGTGGCCGGTTGCCGGACGGCCGGCGGAGCGCGTGATGGTGATCGCCTCTACGAGCTCGCCCTTGCGCAGCCGGGCGGCGCCGGGGACGCCGAGCGTCGAGGCGAGTTGCTGGAGGTCGGGCTTCAGCAGGCTGTCCAGGTCGGTCGTCGCGTTCGGCTCGGACTTGGTGGTCCGGGGGGTGGTTGAGGGTTCGGTTGCTGTGGTCACGAGAAGGTACTCCGGTTGATGTGGTGTTGAGGGGTGCGGCAGCCTCCAATGGGCGCTGCCGTCACTGGTCAGAGCGGTGTTCAGAGCGGTGTGCCCCGGTCGGCGAGGTGCCGGCATACGGGTCTGCCCGGTGGCTGCGCGGTTTTGTCTCGGTCCACGCGGCCGCCGAGGCTGCACGTGTCACGCGCGACCGCGATCGGGCACGGCGGGGATCGCTGCGAGTTCCGCCCTGTGTGGCCTGGGCCCTGAACGCTCGCAAGATCTGTGCCGCTGTGGGGTTCCCGGGCGGCATCGGGCGGGGCCTGGGCGGGACGGGCTCGGCGGTGTGGCTGGACCGTGCCTGTCAGGCCTGTGAGGGGATGGGTCAGGCGTTCCGTGAAGGAGGCCAGGTGGTGGCAGAATGCTGAACTTGCCGAGTCTCCAGGCAAGCACCCCTGTTAGGCCATCCGCCAGTGTAGCGTCCCGTTGCCGAGCGCGCCAGGTGCGGTCGAGCGGCGTCCCGTGGCGAGGACGTCCGCCGCTCCTGGGAACGACCAGCCGAACCGCACAGGCTCACCCCAGCCCGCGTCCGCCGTGGGTTCAGGAACCTCCGCGCGACCTTGCCCTGCCCGGCCCGAGTGCCGAAACCGACCCGGCCGGGCCCAGGCCGACCACTCGGCTCGAAGAACAAGCAGCCCGCCGCCCGCTACGACGTGGGCAAGATCGTCAGACGCCCCGGGAGCATCATCGAACGCGACCGGGTCAGATCCCGACGAGGGTCGTGGGAGATTGCAATTTCGACTCCACGGGTCAGGTCGCAGTGGGGATGTAGCGTGTTGCTGCGAGCTTGGCAAGCGTCCGAAGTTTCGCGAAGTAGGAGGCGCAGTAAGCCGAGTTGATCAGGGGAACGATCTTGTCGAGGTCGGCGATGCACGACCAGAGGTTGGCGATGCCGTTGTCGTCGAGCCCGCCGTTCAGCTCCCTCTGGATGAGGCCGGCGACGTTGGCGTCCAAGAGGATCAGCTCCACGCCCACAATGTCCACGCCGCGGAAGCCGTCGGGGAACAGAGCGCGCCGATGTTCCTCCGACAACCGGGCGAGTCGGTCTTCAGGCTGTGCTCCGCTCATGCGGACGGCTGTCGTCTCTGCCGCGGACGGTAGGCGAAGGAGCAGGGAGACGGCATCGAAGACGGCACGCACCATTGCGACGGCTTGGGCCTGTAGGAGAGCGGCACTTGTCACGGAGCCCTGCGTGAGCCTGTCTCGCAGCAGTCGGCTGCGGTCGAGTTCGGCGGCGAGGCCTGCCGTGATGAGCCCCGCGTCGGCGGCCCGCTCGATCAGGTGCCGCAGTGGCTTGTCGATGGCCAGACGCTCGGCGAGGACGTTCTCCAGGGCGAGCAGGGAATGCGTGACGGCGACGGTGGCGAACTCGTACCGGTAGTAGGAGTGTCGGATGAGCTCGCGGGACGTTTCCAGCGCGCTCATGACGTACATCGACGCGCCGTTGGGCAGAGCGAGGTCGGCCACCAGGGCGTGCATGTCCGCATAGTCGAGGACGACGTCGCGGGCACGCGGGTCCTGTACCGGCAGAGGGAACGGGCCGGGCAACGGCGGCAGGGTCGTCACCAGTGCAGTCTTGTCATCTGAAGGTCTCGGTGCCAGCGGATTTGTTCGGGGCGGTTAGCGACCCGGTGCCGCACGTCGCTACTGGCCCGGTCCGGCCTTAAAGCACAAGCTCAGGCGACGTTCGCCCTGGCGATGACTGCGCAGAAGCGGATCGGCACGACGGCCAAGGTGCGCTGTGGTGCGGACAGTTCGCTCTTCTCCGGTGCACGCAGGTGGCGACGGCAGTCCCGGGTGAGGCGGCCGGCATGCACGACCGGCAGCCAGCCACGGGGAATGATCACCACCGGTCCTACGATCCTGCGCATGCCTTCCATCACCGCACTGCTCACCGGGCCGGTCCACGCCCCGCACGCCGCCTTCCCCGAGCTCGCCCGGCTGCGCTCGGCCGCCGTCGCGGGGAACTGGTCTTCCGTCAGCACGGTGTTCGCCGGCCTGGACGGCGACGACGCGGCGGTCGCCTCCCAGGTCGTCGCGGAGAGTCCGGGCGCCGACACCATGCTGGAGGCGGCCCTGGCCGCATCCGGCGAGGGCCCCGACAAAGTGCTGGCACGGTCCCTGCTGGCCCACCACCACATCGCAACCGGCTGGCGGATCCGGACCCACGCACGGGCCCGGTACGTCTCGCGCGAGCAGTTCACCCGGTTCCACGGGCACCTGCGGCAGGCCGAACTGCTGCTGGCCGATGCCGTGAGCGTCGACCCGGGCCACACGCTCGGCTGGTACCTGCAGCTGATGACCGCCCGCGGGCTGCAACTCGGCCAGGGCGAGGCACGCCGCCGTTACGACAGCCTCGCCGCGGTGGACCCGCGCCACTACCGCGCGCAGAGCCAGTTCCTGCAGCAGCTCTGCCCGAAGTGGGGCGGCAACTGGGAGGCGGCACACGCGTTCGCCCGCAAGTGCGGGCGCACAGCCGCCCCCGGCGGGCTCGGGCACCTGATCACGGTGGAGGCCCACCTGGAGCACTGGATGTGGGCAGCGGAGAAGGCTGACCTCACCTACTGGGGGCGGCCGGGGGTACGCGAGACCCTGGCCAAGGCGGCCGCAGCCTCCGTGTGGCACCCGGACTTCCGGCCGGGCTTCAGCTGGATCAAGGCCCACACCGCTCTGGCCGCCGCCTTCGCCTTGTCGGGCCGGCACGCTGCGGCCGCACCGCACTTCGCCGCGTTGGGCGGGTTCAGTGACACGTACCCGTGGTCGAGTGTCTCCGGCCTGTACTGGCTGCTGTGGCGGCGGCACCGGATCGCCGCGCTGATCGCCGCGCCGTTCGCCAAGCCGGTCAGCGCACCGGCGACGGCCTGAGCCGCCACGGCCGACCGCGCCGGGGCCGATGTCCGTGCCGGCTGCGCGCCGAGGAACCCTGCCGCGCCGTACACACCGCCCTCGCCACACTCGGGCGACAGGCAGCGGAAAGGCCGGCGCCGTCCCTTCGACGGTGCTGGCCTTCCGCGCGAGCCCTCTGGCGCGCGACACCTGGCAGGGCGCAGCGGCCTGCCGTGTCGGGACGGCCGGTTCCACGCCGGGAGGATCACCCGCGAGGAGGAGCACGGCTGCGGCGAAGAGGACCACCACCGCTCCGGCAGCGAAGAAGACCGCCGCTTCCGCTCAGAAGACAGTTCCTGGCGCCGGGAGGAAGGCCACATCTGCCAAACAGGTCGGCCGCCGCACATGCAGGTGAACCGAACAGGCCGGGCCCGGCACACGTGCCGGTCCGGCCGGGGCGGCCTGACCGGCGCGGTCGGCGAGCTTCCGAACCAGAGCCGTAGCCGCGAGGGGGATTTCGCGGCCACGGGCTACAGGGGTCAGGAGTTGGGTGCCTGAGCGGTGTCCGCTGCCGGTTCCTGGTCGGCGTCGAGCTTCCCCATTGCGCGGGAGGTGCTGATTAGAAGTCATCTCATTTGGTGAGCCTGCGGTGGCAGATGAAGGTGGCGGCGATGGTGGCGAAGGCTGCGAAGTGGTCGGCTTTGCGTTCGTATCAGCGGTGGCGCCGACGGAATCCGCCGAGCCAAGCGACGGTCCTCTCGATCACCCAGCGGTGGCGGCCGAGGTGAGTGCGTCACCTGCGGGTGGCGGCCTTCCGGCTGTCCACCGCGCGGTGTGCCTCGGCGGGAACGACGCTCGGCGGATGGTCCGCGGCCGGGGGCCCCGTCGCGGTGTCGGGTCGTCAGCTCCTCAGGCGGTCGCCTTGAGGGTGTCGTCGAGCCAGTCGTAGATGCGGGCCTGGGTCAGGCGCATGGCGCCGGGATGGCAGTGGGCGCCGGCGCCTTCCTCGGCGGTGAACACCATCAGGGTCTTGGGGCAGGTGAGGTGGTCGTAGAGCTGTTCGGGCTGGCCCTTGAAGAACATGTCCTCTTCGGCGTCGCAGACCAGGGTGGGGCACTGGATCCGTTCGGCGATGCCGTCGGCGAGGGTGTAGTCGAGGTAGGAGGCGTTGAAGGCCCGGGGGGTGTCGACGCCCATGACGTACATGCCGTGGTTGATCGCCCAGCGGGCGATCGGGTCCTTGGCCATGATCTGTTCGAGGGCGGCGTCGAGTTCGGGAGCGGACTGTGCGCGCAGGAGCCGCTCGGCCTCCTCGCGGGTGCCGGGGATGTTGCGGACGGAGGTCTGGCCGAGGTCGTAGAGGCCGTCGACGGCGATCAGCGCGGCCAGGCGGTGCTCGAACGCGGCGGCCCTGGGGGCGAGGACGCCGCCCATGCTGATACCGAGGAGTGCGATGCGGTTGTTGTCGACGTCCGGGAGGGTCTCGGCGAAGTCCACGACGGGGGTGATGACGTTCTCCCAGTCGGGGCGGAACACCAGGCCCTCGTGGTGGCGCGGCCCGGGCATGCCGGGGCCGTCGAAGACCAGCACGGTGTAGCCGCGCTCGACGCCGGCCATCGCCCCGAAGAAGTGCAGCTCCTCCGCGGTGCCGTCGAAGCCGTTGTGCATGATCAGCGTCGGCCGCGGGGTCCCGGAGTCGTCGACGCGGTACAGGTAGCCCGGCAGGGTGGTGGCCTCGTACGGGATCTCGACCGGCTCGATGATCGGGGTGAACAGCGCGGCCGCCGCTCGGAAGCAGGCCACGCTGCGGTCGTAGGCGTGGTCGTGACGCGGGTCGCAGGGGTGGCCGTGCAGGAAGAACTCGGCCGACCGGTAGTAGTTCGACGCCCGCAGGAACCCGTCCCGGGCACTCACCCGGTGACCGGCCGCCAGTGCCTTCTCGGCCTCGCCGGACACCCGGTCGGCGGTGGCCAGCCACTCGGTGTACCAGCTGGCGTAGTCACCCTCGGTGATGCGCTCACCGGTGGCGACGACCTCGCCGAAGTCGGCGCCGCCGTAGGCGATGTGACTCATCGAGCGCAGGGTCTCGTACCAGAACTGGATGTTGTTCGGGAACAGCAGCTGCTTCATCGGACACTCCTCAGGACCCTTAAGCACGGATCTGTGCTTACGGCGAGAACTGTAGCCCCTCCGGATACTCGAAGCAAACATCTGTGCTTACGATGTGGGGGTGACTCCGAAACAACCGACCACACGCATCCGCAAGAGCCCCGAACAGGTCCGCGCGGCCGTCCACCAGGCGGTCATCGACCTGCTCTGCGACCCGGAGGGCGAAGACCTCAACATCCCCGCGATCGCGCAACGCGCCGGCGTCAACCACACCAGCGTCTACCGGCGCTGGGGCAGCCTCGACACACTTCTGGCCGACATGGTCACCACCCGCCTCGAACGCGACTCGCCGCTGAACGACACCGGCACCCTGCGCGGCGACCTCCTCGCCTGGGCCGAAGCCAGCGTCGCGAGCATCCGCACACCCGAAGGGCGCGCCCTCGTGCGCGCCGTCATCCTGTCCATGCCGAACAGCGCCCAGGCCCAGGACGAGCGTGCGCAGCACTTCCGGCGCCGGATGCACTCCATCGAGCAGATCCGCCGGCGGGCCACGGCCCGGGGCGAGAACCCACCACCCCTGGAGCAGATCCTCGACCAGCTCATCGCACCGTTCTACCTGCGGGCGATCTTCGGCATCGACCCTCCGGCCACCGGCTACCCCGAGCTCCTCGTCGACAGACTGCTCGGCAGCGCACGTGCGGGTTCTGCCGTCGACTGACGCGCCGTGGGCGCGGACGGAGCCGTTGTTTACCGGACCGGACGCCGAAGCGGGGCGGGGCGGGCCGCTGGGCGGTCGCGGTCCCGGGAGGTCTGCTGTCGGGGGGATGTGTCAGAGTCTGCGGATGCTGAAGATCGTGGTGGAGACCGAGAACGGGGAGCGGCACGTCGGTGTGTCCGCCGAGGAACTGGCCGGGCTGGTCCAACGGATCGGCGGTGACGGGGACCGCTTCCTGGTCGTCCAGCGGATACCCGATCTGCCCGACGTCTTCACGCAGGTCTGGCACGAGGCCGGCGGGGACTACACGCTGCAGCACCGCGCCGGCCCCGCCGGTCAGCACTTCCAGGTGATGGTCGACAGTCCCGAGACGGTGACCGCGGCAATGACCGGCTGGGCCGCCCGGACGCCCGGCTGGGACACCACTCTGGCCTGGTCGCTGCTGGACCTGGGCCCCACCCCCGAGGTACCGCCGCTCGACCTGGACGACGACGACCGCGCGGTGTTGGAGCAGCGCCTCCGCGAGACGCTGGCCGGCGGCTACGTCACCCGCGCCGCTCTGGCGGAGCTCGCCGAGGACTACCTGGTCACCGCGGAGCGCCGGCCCGTGTCGCGTGAGCAGGCGCGGGTGCTGGCCGACCGGATGTGGCTGGAGCGCCTGGCGGAGCAGGCCGACTGGCAGGGCGAGACGGACCCTGAGCGGCTCACCCGCGCGTTCACCGCCCTGCAGGAGGCCGGTATCACCGCCCGCGAGCACTTCGCCTGCTGCCGCAGCTGCGGCCAGTCCGAGATCGGCGGCGAAGGCGGCCCCGACACCCGCGGCTTCGTCTACTTCCACACCCAGTGCACGGACTCCGCCGCGGCCGGCCACGGCCTGACGCTCCTCTACGGCGGCTTCGACGGCTCGCCCGCAACCACCACAGCCATCGGCCACGAGGTCGTGGCCGCCCTCGAAGCAGCCGGCCTGCGTACCGACTGGGACCACGACCCCGGCCAGGCCATCACCATCACCCCCCTGGACTGGCGCCGCCGCCTGGTCGGGTAGGTCAGCCTCGTCCAGGCAACCGGGAGACGGACCACAGGAAGACGTCATCAGACCTTCTGGCACGTCGGACGGCGACCATCTCCCCTGCCCCGTCATCGCCCTGTAAGAGGAGCGGCTGCTCGCCGCGAGGGACTCCACGCGGAGCACGGCGGCCAGCGTGAGGATGCTTGCCGCAGGACGTTCGTTGTGCGGTGCGTGGAGCCCGATCAGCTGTCCGGTTCCCGGCACCGAGCGAGCCCCGGCTCCGCCCTACGGACAGCGCCGCGCCGGCCGCGAGATCAGGCCGGTTCCTGCGGCTTGTCTGCCGTCGGGGATGGAGTCGTCTCCCGCAGGGCGAGGACGGTGAGGAGGGCGAACGCCACCGCGGCGGCGAGGGTACGGGCGTCGTTGAACAGCTCCCAGCGGCGCAGGATGCCCGCATGGTCGGCCGGTGCTGCGGTGGCGGCCCACTGCTTGATGAGGCCGTTGATCGGGACGTTCCCGAACCGGGTGATCAGGAAGGACGCGACGGTCAGGAACCCGGCCGCAGTCGCGAGGATTCGCGGCCTGCCGCGCGTGAGGGCGGCCAGGGCGAGGGAGCTGAGGGCGGAGACCGCCATGGCACCCTGCACCGTGATCCCGTTCATCTTCATCAGCTCGGCGTGACTCCTCCCCCGGCTGAGGCCGGGGGCTTCTCGCTATGCCGGTACGGCTTCGCGACGGACCAGCCCGGCCCGTAGAACATTGAGTGCTCCCACGGTGTCAGCGTGCGCGTGGTGGCCGCACCGCTGACAGTGGAACTTCTCCTGTGCGGGCCGGTTCTCCTTGGCGACGTGCCCGCATTCGGGGCAGGTCCGGGAGGTGTTGCGGGGGTCCACGGCGATCAATTCCCGTCCGGCACTTTCAGCCTTGGCGTGCAGGACCGCGAGGAACACCCCCCATCCGGCGTCGGCAATGCTGCGGTTGAGTCCGGCCTTTGAGGCGGACCCGTTGGGCAGGAAAACGCCCGGCTGATCGGGGTCGGGCTTCGGCTTGGGGGCCTTGCTCATGTTGCGGATCTTGAGGTCTTCGTGCGCGATGAAGTCGTGCGCGCGGACCAGTCCAAGGGCGGTCTTGTGGGCGTGGTCGAGGCGTTGGCGGCGGACCTTGCGGTGGAGGTCGGCGACCTTGGCCACGGCCTTGCGGCGGCGGTTGCTGCGCCGCTTGCACCGGGCAAGGGCCCGCTGTGCGGCTTCGATCTTCGCGGCGACGGTGCGGGCGTGGCGCGGGTTGGGCACGAACTCGCCGTTGGAGTCGGCAAGGAAGTTGGCTATGCCCAGGTCGATGCCGACCACGCTGCCCGTCGCGGGCAGCTGCTCGGGCTGGTCCTGCTCGGCGGTCAGCACGACGAACCACTTGCGGCCCTCGCGCTTGACACTGACGGTTCTGACCTTGCCGACCACGGCCCGGTGCTGATTGACCTTGACGTGTCCGACGCCTTGGAACCGGACGCGAGTGACGGGGTCGTGCGGGGTGGAGTCCCACCGGCAGCCGTCCCCGTCTTTCGGGAACTCGACCGTGTCGAACCAGTTCACACCCCGGAACCGGGGGTAGCCGGGCGTCTCACCGGACTTGACCCGGCGGAAGAACGCCGCGAACGCCTTGTCGAGACGGCGGAGAGTCGCCTGCTGGGAGGAGAACGACCACCGGCCCTGACGCTCCGGGTCGAATGCCCGGATGTCCTTGAGCTGCGCCGACTGCATCCCGTACTTGACGCTCGTCTTCGACGGGTGCCGGTAGGCGTCGCGGCGTTCCTGCAACGCCCCGTTGTAGAGCGAACAGTGATCCCGCAGCATCTCGGCGAGTGCCTGTGTCTGACCCACGGTGGGCCGCATGAGGAACTTGTATGCACGGATCATCCGGTCCACCCCCTCCCGGTGCTGACGATTGATCATACTACGCTTGGCCCATGTCACCACGTTGGGAACCAGACCCCGATATACGGCGGGGAAACCATGTCGTCTCCAACCTGCACGCACACTTGGTGTTTGTCACCAAGTACCGGCGTGAGATCTTCAACGACGAGATGCTGACGCGCTGCGAGATGATCATGCGCGACGTGTGCGACGGCTTCGGCGCGGAGCTGCGGGAGTTCAACGGCGAGGGCGACCACGTCCACCTCCTGGTGCACTACCCGCCGAAGGTCTCCGTCTCCAAGCTGGTCAACAGCCTCAAGGGCGTCAGCTCCCGCTACCTGCGGGCCGAGTACACCGGGCGCATCAACCGGATCGGCATGGGGTCCGTCTTCTGGGCACCCTCGTACTTCGCGGGGTCCTGCGGCGGCGCACCGCTCAGCATCGTCAAGGACTACATCGAGAACCAGAAGCGCCCCGTTTGACCGTCACCACGGAGGCGCAGAGACCTCCGGCGCTCCGCGCCTCCGTGCCAGGGATCGCATTCCCGCCCGGCCTGAAGGCCGGGATTCCCTGCGAAGATCAAGGATGGAAGTCGAGTCTCATCTCGAGTGGCACGGCGTTGAAGGTCGGGACGAGGTTCGCGGCGCCGTAGCCGAAGGCGCCGGCAAGCAGGCCGGTGGAGAACAGGGACAGTCCCTGGAGGAGTCGGGTGCGCATGAATGCCTCTCCCCTGGGGGCGCGAGCGGTGTCTGCGTTCAGACGGCGGTGAAGCGGCTTCTCGCCTCGCCCCGGAGCCGGCCGGGCGGAAGCCTGCGGCCGAAGGCGAGCAGGAGGAGGTCCTGGGCGGCGCCGTACACGGGGGAACCTGATCCGTACGACCAGTCCAGATCCTCGGCACACAGCCGCACTCCGCCGACGTCGGCGCCGAAGAACCTCAGACCGCTGGGTCGGATCCCTTCGAGCAGCACCCGCAGCCGGTCCTCGGGGACACGCCGGTCCAGGCCGAGGGCGATCGTGATGTCCAGGCCGTGCACCACGTCGTGGCCGAGCGCGGCTTGGAGTCCACCGACCGGCGGAGTCCAGGGGTGGTGAGCGTTCTCCCGCAGGAACGCCGCGAGTTCGACCGCGGAATGGGCAGCCGCGTCCCGGCGTGCGACACGGTCGGTCATGCGGTGCAGGCTTCCCCGGGCCCTGGCCAACTCGCCCATCGTCGCTGGCAGGGAGAGCCGGAACCCCATCGACATGTGGGCTGCGACCTCACGGACCCGCCATCCCGCGCAGAGGCTCGGCTCGTCCCACTGGGCGGGCCTCAGGCGGTCGAGCAGATCGGCCAGATCCTGGCGTTCCGCCGCGATCATGGCCCTGACCTCGGCGTTCCTGCGCCTTCGAGATATCGCATTCTCCATGTGATCAACTCTGCGGTCCGGCCGAACCGCATGTCCAATAGATGGATGTGCTGCGATCTAGAATCAGGAGTTATGGAGCTTCGCCAGCTGCGCTACTTCGTCACCGTCGTCGAGGAGGGCGGCTTCACCCGCGCCGCTGCCCGACTGCACCTGACCCAGCCGGGGCTCAGCGCCCAGATCCGCCAGCTCGAGAAGGAGTTGGGGCAGACCCTGCTCGACCGGTCCAGCCGGTCGGTGACGCCGACCGAGGTGGGCCGGGCCGTCCTGCCCTATGCGCGAGCGGCGTTGGCGGCTGCGGACGCGGTGCGGCACGCGGTGGACGAGCACGCCGGACTGCTGCGCGGCCGGGTCACACTCGGACTGGTTCCCGGCGCCACCGGGCACGCCTTCGACGTCGCCTCATTCCTCGCGGACTTCCACGACGCCCACCCCGGCCTGGAGATCGCACTGACCGAGGACGCCTCGGATCGGATGCAGGCCGCGCTCCTGGCGGGTGAGATCGACATCGCTCTCCTCGGACCCCCTGGCGAAGAACCTCCGCCCGGCCTGTCCTACCGGACGGTCATCGACGCTCCGCTCGGCGTCGCCGTCGCAGTCGGCGATCCGCTCCTCGCCGACGCCGACCGCACCGATGTCCCCCTGACGGATCTGCGGGACCGCCCGCTGATCTGCCTGCCGCAGGGCACCGGAGTCCGGGCAGCGCTCGAACGCGCCTGCGCGCAGGCCGGGTTCGGGCCCCGGGTCGCCTTCGAGGCGGCGGCCCCCCACGTGCTCGCCCAGCTCGCCGTCCGGGGCCTGGGTGTCGCCGTCATGCCCATCGACGAGGAGACGCCGGGCATGGCCGCCCCCCTGCACACCCTGCCGATCGTCCAGCCCCGGATCCGTGCCCGCATCGTCCTCGCCTGGCCGGCCGCCGGGCCCGCAAGCCCGGCGGCCCGGGCGCTCCTCGCCCGGCTGCACGACGCCCTGCCGAAGGCACCCACGCCGTAGGGCAGGACGTCTCTTCCGGATCTTGCCTGCCCCGTACGTCCGGCAGAATCCGGATGGCTGGCGGGCCGTCCCCGACCTGAGGCCTACCCATCCAGGGGGAGACGCCACGGCAGGGATCGGGTGCGGACGGTACCTGGGGCGGAGGACCACTTCCGGAGCGAACTGACAGAGTGTCACGTAGTTGGGCGGACGCCGAAGGCACCGCCCGTTCGGAAGGGCGGGGCACATGACGGGGAACAGCGGCATGCAGTCGGACCGCGGCACGCCGGGAACGTGCCAGCGCCGTCGGCGACTCCGGATGGCCGTGACGGCGCTCGCGGGCGCGGGCCTGCTGGCCACCGCGGCACCGGCAGCGACCGCGCAGGGCACCCCGGTCGACGTCGGCCCGAGCCCGACGGCCGGGAGCAGCGCCCCCCGGGTGGACCGGGGTTCCTTGGACGCCGCGGTGGCCGCGATGGTGAAGCAGGGCGGCGCCTCGGCCGCGCTGGGCGCCGTCCGGGAGGGCTCCCGCCCGACCTGGAAGGGCGCGGCCGGCACCTCCGACGTCGCGACCGGCGCGCCGGTCGACGAGAACGGCCGCTTCCGCATCGGCAGCGTCACCAAGGCCTTCGTGTCCACGGTGGTCCTCCAGCTCGTCGGTGAGCACCGGCTGGGCCTGGACGATCCGATCGAGCGCTTCCTGCCCGGCGAGGTGCCGAACGGCGCCGCCGTCACGGTGCGCCAGCTGCTCAACCACACCAGCGGTCTGCCCAACCACACCGATGACCCGGCGTTCGACTTCACCAAGCCGGACTGGGCGGAGCGCGGCCGGTGGAAGGACTACCGGGCCCAGGACCTGGTCGACATCGCCAACAGGTTCCCTCCGCTCGCCGCTCCCGGCACCGCTTGGAACTACTCCAACACCAACTACGTCCTGGCCGGGATGATCATCGCGAAGGTGACCGGACACACCTGGAATGAGGAGGTGGACCGCAGGATCGTCCGCCCGCTCGGCCTGACCCACACCTCCATGCCCGTCAGCTCGCCGTTCATCCCAGGCCCGCACGCCCACGGCTACCTCCAGCTGCCCGCCGGGCCGGCCGACGTCACCCTGGAGAACCCCTCCTGGGCCGGCCCGGCCGGGGGTGGCATCTCCACCACCGCCGACCTCAACCGGTTCATCGCCGCCCTGCTCGGCGGCAAGCTGCTCCGCCCCGCCGAACTCGCCGAGATGCAGCGGACCACCGGCCTGGGCGACGGCAAGGACTACGGTCTCGGCCTCCAGCGGTACGACACGCCGTGCGGGCTGTACTGGGGCCTCACCGGCGGCATCCCCGGCTACCACACCGGCATGTTCGGCGCGGCGGACGGGCAGCGCCAGTTCGCCATGTCGGTGAACTTCTACGGCTCCTCCGACCCGGCGGCCAGCGGAAAGGCGTGGCAGGACCTCGTCGACGCCGGGACCTGCGCCGGCCGGGGGTGAGCGACCGGCAGGGTCACCCGTAGGCCTTGTCTGACAATTCCCGACGGGCGCGCATTGTCAGACAGGGATGCGCCACCAGGTCTTCCTCACCGACACGCCCGTCGCCGGCGGCGGGTCGCTGCCACACCTGGTGTCGGCGTACGAGCTGATGTGCAGAGCCACGTACGGGTGGGTGACTCCTCCCCCGGCCAAAGCCGGGGGAGGAGTCACGCCCGCTCCCCCGTCGCCGTCGCTGGTGCTGATCTACCTGATCTACCGCACACCACCGACACCCAGCCGCCGCCCACCGCCCTGGCCCGTCGGCGCCGACCTGCG
Organism: Kitasatospora sp. NBC_00374; assembly: GCF_041434935.1. Lineage (NCBI taxonomy): Bacteria > Bacillati > Actinomycetota > Actinomycetes > Kitasatosporales > Streptomycetaceae > Kitasatospora > Kitasatospora sp. NBC_00374. The sequence continues at coordinate 117,326 of NZ_CP107964.1, forward strand.
GGAGGCGCGCGGCCACCCGGCCACGGGGAGGGCCACAGCGGCCCGGGAGCGTCCAGGCAGGGCCCGCCGGACCCGGAGCGAACCCGAGACCGCACCTACCCCCCACACCCACCAACCCACCAACACCAAAGACAAGGGAACAAGGGGAGGGAGAGGGTAGTCGGCGATCCAGGGCAGGCCGAATCTTGGGTCTGAGCTGGGGAAATGTCGAAACGTTGGCACGAGATCCTCCCGGGGCAGCACCCGGGGACGGCCCCGGGGAGACACCCGGGGAGTTCCGGCGGGCTCTTTCGCCTCGCCGGGCCCGTACGCGCGCCTTGACGGCGGCTCAGACACTGCCCGGGACACTACCCGCCGCGGGCCGCCGGCGTCCTGAGTCGGGCTCAGGCCCGCAGGGTGCCGGTCCCGCCAGTCGTCGGCGTCGGAGCGGCTTGCAGCCGACGGCGCGGCTCGGCTGGCCGACCGGGCGCCGGGGTATGGGCGGCGGCGAGGTACTGCGGGATGACGGCGGCCAGGCCCTCGGCGGCCTCCAGGAGGAGCGGGTCTTCGGCGGGCCGGTCCAGCAGCGCCTGGGCGAGGTGCAGTGCGGACTCCAGGACGGCGGCCGGGGTGCGGATGTGGCGCAGCGCGGCGATGGCGTCGGCGGCCTGTTCGGCGGGTCGGGGCGTTGTTGGGTGGGCCGGCGGGTCCGGAGCGGGCGTGGGGCGGCCGCCAGGGCGGCTGCTGGCGGCCCTGGGCGGGCTGGGGGCCGAGGGCTGCGCCTGCGCCGGGGCCGGGGCCGGGGCCGGGGCCGCAGCGGGCGGCCGGAGAGGCAACGACACCAAGCGCCTCGCCGAGGCCGACGGTGTGTCCGGTGCGCACCGCGCAGCGCTGCGACACACGAGGTTTCTCATGACCTCGCTACCTCGAAGTGATCGGATCGGGGTATCTAATTGTGGTTTGTCATGATTTGTCCGTCAGGTGTCCTGTCATGCTGGTGACTTGTCGCTCGGGGGGTGCGGGGCGCTTTGTTGTGAGGAGAGGTGAACCCGCGGATGAGTGCTCGTACTCGTGGACAGGGCGACCTGCCGTGGTATCGGATCAGCCGTCAGTGGCCCGTGGCCGTGTTCAACAGGGCCCTGGACGGTGGGACGACTCCGGTTCCCGCCGTCGTCGCGTCCGATCCGGTTGACTCGGGTGGACAACGTGGGGAGCGCGGTGTGGGGGTGGCATCGCTGGGGTGCGCGCTGCTGTCCGGTATGGCGCTGCTGGCGGCCACGGCTCCACCGGTGGCCGCCGCGCCGGTGGAGGCCGTGCCAGTGCAGGCGCGGCGGGCTGATCCGTCGCAGACCTTCACCTTCACCGGCGCTCCGCAGACCTTGACGGTTCCGGCGGCGGCGGTGGTGACGATCACCGCGGACGGCGCGGGCGGCGCCGACAATACCGGCACCGCCTGTTCCGTCACAGGGGCCGGTGGGGCGGGGGCGCGGGTGGTGACCACCCTGCCGCAAACCACCGCCCCGACGACCTTCACCATCAACGTCGGCGGCACCGGCGGCAAAGGCTGCAACGGCGCCGGGACGCCGGGTGCCGGCGGGTTCAACGGCGGCGCCCCGGGGGGGAGTTATCCGGCCAGTGGGTTCAAATTTGAAGGTCCGGGTGGGGGCGGGGCCTCCAGCATCAGCACGGGCGGCTCCCTGCTGGTGGTCGCCGGGGGCGGCGGTGCCGCCGGCGGCACCGGAGCAGGCTCCACGGGGGGCAACGGAGGCAACGGCGGGACAACGCCGGATGCCACCGGCGGTACCGCAGGAACTGCCACCGGCCCCGGGGCTTCGCCGGGGCAGGGCGGGGGCGGCGGCAGCACCAGTACCAGTACGGGGGGTGCCGGCGGGGCCGCAGGCACCGTTCCATTCTGTGCGGTCACGAACGGCGGGTCGGGGAGCGGGTTCTCCGGTGCCACGGTCGGTACCGGTGGCACCGGGGGCAGCTTCGACGGCGGCTGCGCCGCCACTGCCGTCAGTGCCGGTGGTGGCGGTGGGGGCGGGTACTTCGCCGGTGGGGGTGGCGGCAGCGGCGCCGTCAACAACACGGGCACCGCGGCGGGTGGGGGCGGGGGTGGTGGGGGTAGCAGCTTCGCCACCCCCACGGGTACAGGCACGAGCTATGCGCTTTCGACACTTGGGACGGCGAACCACGACGGCCAGGTGATCATCTCCTACACGCTCCCGTCCTTGACCATCACCAAGACCCACACCGAGGACTTCACACAGGGGCAGGACGGCACCTACACCATCACCGTGGGCAACGCCGTCGGGGCCGCCCCGACCACCGGCGCCGCGGTCACCGTGTACGACACCCTGCCCGCCGGGCTCAGCGCCGACAGCATCAGTGGCACGGGATGGACCTGCACCCTGGACATCCTCACCTGCACCCGTAGCGACGTCCTCCCCGCCGGGAGCAACTACCCTCCCATCACCCTGCAGGTCGACGTCTCCTGCGGGGCCCACGCCGAGGTGACGAACCGCGCCACCGCCCTCGGAGGCGGCGACACCACCAGCCACACCGCCACCGACCTCACCAAGATCACGCGCCACGAGCACCACGAGCGCTGCGAGCGCCACGACCACTGGTAACCCAACCGACCTGTGCCAACGGCGGGGCACGTCCATGAGGACGTGCCCCGCCGTCCACCACGATGTGCCGCTTGCGGCCATGATCTTCTTCCCTCCGTCGAACCCTCGCGTGGAGGCCGGCACCGACGCGGCCGCCTTCACCGCCTGCGCGTCGATGATGCCCGCGGTCGGCTCCTGATCCCGGCCCGCCGCCTCACGGACCCGGTCACGCAGCCGGTCGTGGAACTCGCGGACCAGGCCCTTGTCCCGCCAGCGCCGGAAGAACGCGTAGGCACGGTCCCATGCGGGGAAGTCCGCGGGCATCGCCCGCCAGGCGATACCGCCCGCGACCAGGTAGCGCACCGCATCCACCATCTGCCGGTGGCAGTAGTCCTCCGGCTGCCCGCCGGGGCCCTCCAACCACCCCGGGACCGGCCTCGCATTCCGCACCACCGCCCACTCCGCGTCGCTCATGTCGGACGGATACCTCGGTCGCCTGTGCGGACGATCCGCGGCATTCCCGAACCGGCAAGCGAGACAATCACACCTCAGGGAAGCCGAGTTGGACGACACCGAAGCAGACTCGGAAGACTGCAGCACCAGGGCCTCCTGTTGCTCGGTTGGATTCGACACCCCCGAGCTGTACGGGGGTGGGCGCTTCCGATGGTGTGTAGATGTGCAGTTCGTCGCTGATGCTGACCGTCCCGTACCGGTCGGCGAACGCCCGGTAGTCCGCGGACAGTTGGAAACCGAGCGCGCCGGGCCCGGGCTCCCACGGGACTGGGACCACTCCGCCCGCAGGCGGCGGCCCGATCACCGAGCCAAGCCGGCCCAGCGACGGACCCGGTGCGGTAGCCGGACCAGGAAGGAGCAGCAGATCCGGGCATGAGGAACCCGGCGTCCCCGCAGCGACATGCGACGACCCGACCCGTACGGCAGCGGGACATTACGGGCAAACCGCCGAGCCACTCACCGACGGCTCACCGCTGACGAATCGAGGTCAGACTTGGCCGCAACCTCCGCATTCGCCGTCGGCGGCTCCGGTGATGCGGGGCCGCCGCGTCGCTGAACCCTGCCCCGGCGGAGCGGGAGCGAGTCGCTCAGCCGCCGATGTATGACCCGGAACCGTACTGCTCGACGTCGCGGCGGTACCGGTCCTGCCAGTGCAGGAATTCGTGGCCATTGCCGCGGAACCTGCGCTGCAGCTCGCGGGGAAGGCCTCCGGTACAGGCTCTGGCCAGTAATTCCACGATCCCGTACGGCAGGACCGTCAATTCGTCCCCGTATACGTACACCGGCCACTCGGCGCTCGACTCGCCCTCGACGCGCCACAGGTAGTAGACACCACCGTCATCCATGCCCCAGTGGATATACGCCTCACCGTCACCCAGATCTTCGGCGATGTACGGCTTGGCAGCAGCCCGGCGAAACGCCCCGGTGATATCCACCATACTGGTGCTGTACTGGTGGCCGGGCGCCTCCGCCGGTGCCGCGATCAGCAGGAAGTCGTCAAGCGACCCGGCGCCGTAGACCGCGAGGAAGTCCAGGTAGTCCGGCGGCAACTGGACCCCCAACGCGGCCTCGGCCTCCGCAACCCCCTGTAGGTCCAGCGCCGCCCCGTCCGCGCTGGCCGGCGATGGCGGGAGAACCCGCCGCAAACGTTCAAGCGCATCGCTTGTCATCGGTTCTCCCCTAATCCGTCGGGCCCGTCGGAACCGGACTCACCGGATTCATTCGATCGTCGAATACACGCCCGAGGTTGTGCCACTGACCGTTCTTGATACTCCAGATCTTGTTCTCAATCAGGACGCTCTCCCTATCGATGCCCCGAGTTCCGTCGCGGTAGACCCCTTGGGCGGTAATCACGAATTCGTACGGGACCGTCCTGTTCCCGGCGTAGTGCGGTGTCACCGTATAGCGGACCACCTGGTGCTTCTTGGCGATCGCGTCGAAGACCTCTCTCTCGAGGTCCTCCATGTGGGGAGTCATCCCTGGGTCCCCGGCCGTGCTGGGAGCGGCGTTCGCCGCCCTGGAACAGGTGGCGAGGTTGTCCAGGTCGGTACCGCTCCCGCTCAGCCGGTTGGCGAGCAGGTGGCAGTTGTTGATCCACTTCGCTGGATCCCCGTTTCCCAGGTAGCGGCTGTAATTCCTGGCCCAGTAGTACCCGGGCGGGCGGGGGTCCTTTTCGGTGCTGCTGCCCTTGTTCGCCGCGAGGTACTCCTCGTCGAGGCAGGCGTTCATCTGGCTCGCCCGGTTCCCGTTCGCGCCGTCACGCTTGCCGAGGTCGACCCATCCCTTGCCACCGCGTCGGCAGTCTTCGGGGTCCGGACGCTCGTCTCCTCCCTCCGGACCGGCGCTCGGTTGGGACCCCGAGGAGGCGGCTGCTTCCTGGATCGTCGTGATCCCGTCGATGGGGAGCTGTTCGCCGTTGCGGTACGCGACGAGCCCTCCGGATGCGAAGACCTCCGGAGCCGGGCCCGCGGCCGCGGTGGGCGCTTGTACCCGTAGCGCCGTGTAGTGCCCGTTGGGTTTGCGAACCAGCCCGTCGTAGGTGAAGGAAGGGCTTGCCAGAGTGGCCGCCCGCGCGGCCGGGAGCCGCCTGACGGCGTCGGGCGTCAGGTACGCGGTTCCCGGGCGCAGGTCGACGGTGGTGCCGGCCTGCTTCCCGTACTCCTTCAGGGCGGAGACCCGTGGCTGCTGGTAGGGGGTGTCGCCAGTGTCGTCGCCCTGGCTCACGGGCCGGCTGCTGGTTTGCGGAGGCGGGGCGGGCGCGTCTCCGCCCTGGTCCATCGCCGCCGCCGGGTTCGACGCAGTGGTGGTGAAGCTCTGGATCACCTGCGCCATCTGCCCGAGCAGTTGCTGGCCCCGGGACTGGAGCTGCTGTGCCTTCGTCTTGAGGTCGGAGGCCTTCGTGTCATTGGCCTTGGAGGCGGCGTCGAGCTGGGAGGACCTGGCGTCGACCTGGGAGGCCTCCTGCCGGATCTGGCTCTCCTCGCCCTGGATCTTGTCCTCCACGGCGTTTTCCTGGTTCTTCTGGGTTTCCAGTCGGCGCGCCTCGGCATCGAAGGTGGCGGCCGCGTTCGCCTCGGCAGGCATCTGGAACGTGTGCGGCTTGGCGTTGTGGGCGGCGATCTCACCGTCCACGGCCTTCGCGCGCTCGTTGTGGCCGCTGATCTCCTGGTTCACCGCGGCGACCCTGGCGTTGAGCGCCGACTTGCTGTCGCGAATGGCGGCGGACTCCTTGGTGATCCGCTCCGCCTCGGCGACCACGTCCTTCTCCTGCTGCGCCAGCTGCGCCGCCTGCCGGTTCGCGTCGTCGATCTCCACCAGGAGGGTCGCCAGGGCGGCTTCGAAGCCCCGGGGCGCCACCAGCGGAACGGGGGCTAGCGTGCCCACCGGTGCCGTGACCGCCGCAGCGCCGGTCGCCGCAATCGTCTGCGCTCCGATGGCGACGATCGGCGCCAGGAGCGCCACCAGCACGAGGTGGACGACGCGGGGCAGCGTCCGCCGGCGGCGCGCGGCCGCCCTGCGCGAGGACGGGGTCATCCGGTCACCTTCCCGGCGAGCTCGTCGGCGATCTTCGAGGCGGTCGACGCACCGTCACCCGCCTGGCAGACGGCGACCTGCACCAGGCTTGCGCCCTTCACCCTCGCCTGGTGGAAGCAGGCCCAGCCCGCGGCGCCGTCCTGCGCCGCGGCCCACACCACGGCGGCCTCTGTAGCGGGGCGCGCCGTGTAGGCCCACTTCGAGCTGCGGCCGGCCTGGTCGGCGACCGTGGCGGACGGGCACTTGGCGAGACCGTCGGTGAGCCTCTGGAGGGCGGTGCCGGCCGTGTCGGTGTCCGGGAAGACCCCGAACGTCTGGTTCACGGTGTAGGCGCCCGTACCCCCGGCATCCTGGTAGGTCGCCGACAGGAACGCCTTCCACGCCTGCCCGTAGACCGACTGCGTCGTCGGCCCCGCCGCGACGGCGCACTCCGACGGCGCCACGGCGAGCGCGGCGTGCGGCCGGTTCGACTGGGGGCCGGCGACCACCGTCGTCCCGGCCAGCCCGCTGACGCTGTCAGCGCTGAGGAGGTCCGCCTGGACGGTCCCCTCGGCTATGTGCGGCGGAAGGCCCGTGGGCTGCTGCGGCCACACCCACCACCCGATGCCGGCCAGCACGAGGCAGGGCACCACCGCGGCCAGCAGCAGCCGCCAGTGGCGCAGTGCCCGAACGCGTCGGCGCGCACTCGGACCCTGTGGACGCGAGGGGCGCGGGGCCGATGCCTGTTGCTGCGGCGCGGACGGCGTGGCCGGGACGGGGGCGGGTGGCGTCGAGGTGCCGGGCGACCCGTTTCGCGCGGGCGGGGCCGAGGAGCCGGGCCGACCGAACTGCGGCGGCACCGCCCTTGGGGTCTGCTGCCAGGTGGGGGGCGCCGGCGCCGCCGGATCCGGGTTCCAGTAGTGCTTTGTCATGCCTTCCTCCCGTGTCGTGGTGTTCCTGCCGGCGCCGTTCGACGCAGCCCCGAATCCGCCTCGGGCAAGGTGTGCCGAAGGCCGGGTAGTCGCTGGACTGGCGACCAGGTGGAGCCGTCATGCGTCGACGAACGGATTCGTGGGTCCGACGGCCGGTCAGCGCTGCCGTACGGTGGCGAACTCGCAGCCGGGGGTGCAGAGGGTGACGATGCCGCTCCAGCTGCTTTGAACGCGGCCGCGCGTCTCGGAGTGGGTCATCGGCTTTTCGCGCAGATTCGGCTTCCGGCACCGTGGGCAGTCCCCTGGCCGGGCCGTTCCCCACGGCTTCGCCGGGTCGAGGGCTCGGAGCGATGGGGCGAACAGAAGTACGGCGATCGCCATGGCGATGATTCCGGCGACGAGTGCGCCGGGATGGCCGGCCTGCTGCCGGTGGAGCATCTCCTGGTAGCTGTACGAGTGCGTCAGCGCGCCGTTGACGAACTCGTCGCAGATGTCGCCCGGCGACATCGTCGTGCCGTTGCACCGGGGCGCCGACGTGTCGCCCGGGTGGCCGGGGTAGACGGCGAAAGCCAGCACGAGGCCGAGGGCGAACAGGGCCAGCAGCACGATGACCGCTATGGCCCGGGACCTTCCTGAACTACGTGACTCCCGCTCCTTGACGGCTCGTTGGATCAACTTGTCCGCAATGCCGGTGGTCCGAGTGGACATGCCGGATCTCCTCCGAGTGCGGTGGTGCTGTGCGGTTGGCGGTGTCGGACGTGCGTCAGCGGTGGCACGAGGAGGCGAGGACGAGGAGCAGGATCGCGATGACGATGAAGGTGAGGCAGCTGTTGCCGCCGTCCGGGTTCTTGGTGTTGGTTTCGACCTGGCCGCCGGGGGCGAGGCCCGCGTGGCGGTCGGCGTAGTGCGCGATCTGCTGCTGCTCACCCTGGGACTCGGTGCCCCAGGACGTCTTGAAGCCGCACTCGCCGCACCGGTAGCGGTATGCCATGTCAGTTCCTCGACTCTCGTGTTCCGATGGTGGGTTGTCCGCTGCGGGCGCCCAGGAGATCAGCGCCAGCGCCAGCAGACGGTGTAGCCGAAGGCCGGGTAGTCGCCGGATCGCCAGTAGGTGGATCCGCTGGTGCCGCAGAACGCGGTGTCGTAGGGGGTGCTGGTGCGTCCGGTGACGTAGACGTTGGATCCGCCGCAGCTGCCGACGTTGGTGAAGGTGGAGCCTGACTTGAGCAGGCATTCGTTGACGGTGGCGTAGCCGGCGTCGTCCGGGTAGTTCATGGACAGGCACAGCAGGACGTCGAGGCCGGAGTGCCCGGCCGTGGGCATCGAACGCCAGTAGTTGTAGTGCGGCCAGTTGTCGCACTTGGTGTGGTCGGAGGTGCCGCGGTAGACCGCCAGGACCTTGAAGTTGCCGGTCTGGCAGGCCTGTGTCGACCAGGCGTCGGCACCGGGGGCCCCGAAGACGCAGTCGCCTTGGCGGGCGTGGTAGGCGGTGCCGCCGGAACTCTGGTAGCTGAGGCACAGGACGCGGTCGTACAGGCTGGACGAGACGCTCTCGTCGCTGTTGGTGACGCTGTCGCAGCTGTTCAGGTCGGTGCTGCCGGCGTTGATCCGTACGACCTTGAACGTCCCGGAGGCGCAGTCGGTGGCGGTCAGGTCGGCGTGGCCGCTGGTGCCGGAGTCGTAGAAGCAGTCGCCGACCTGCGCGGTGCCGATGGGACTGGTCGGCGTCGGGGTCGGTGTCGGCGTCGGTGTCGGTGTCGGGGTCGGGGTCGGGGTCGGGGTCGGTGTGTCCGGGGCGGAGGTGGTCCCCGCTGGTTGGGTGGCGGGCGTCCACGCGGGGCTGTGGGAGGCGTACGGGGTGTAGGAGCTCGCCGCTCGGGCGCTGTCGGCCGCTCCGGAGGCGTCGGCCTCCGAGGAGTGCTGGTTGCTGACGATCACCAGCAGGAGGGCCAGGCCGGCGGCGAGGGCGCCTACCGCCCTGCCGACCTTGGCCGCCGCGGAGGTGGGTGGCTTCGGTGTCCCGGTGATGGTGGGCGGTCGACCGGTGCCCGGTCGGCCAGGAGGCAACCTCGTGTGCCGGGGAGTCCTCGGTGTGGTGCCGGTGGACGCGCCGACTGCGGCCGAGGCAAGTCGCTCGGCCCACACATCGGGGGCCGGTCGTCGCGCCGGGTCGGGGTCGAGCGAGGCGCGGGCCAGGTCACCGAGTGCGGGACTGATCGCGCCGAGGGCGGCGGGCTCGGTGGCGGTCTGGTCGCGGGCGAAGATGCGGACGGCGAGCAGGGCGAGTTTGTAGACGTCGCTTGCCCGGGTGGCCCGCTCCTCGCCTGCGGGGACCTGCCAGTCGGGGGTCTCGGCCTGCGGCAGTACGGTCGCGCCGTGCAGGCGCATGGCGTCGCAGTCGATCAGGAAGCACGCGGGCTCGGGCGCCAGGCTGAAGAGCAGATTCTTCGGGGAGACGTCGCCCACGGCGATGCCCAGCCGGTGCAGTCGGTCCATGGTGGCAGCCAGGTCGGCGAGCAGGAGCAGCCGGTGCCGGTCGCTGACCGCCAGTCCGATCCCGGCGACGTAGGCGTCGTCGTTGAGGAGGTACTCCGTGCTGGCCAGCCGCCGCGACCCGGTGTTCGCGCTGGTCAGTGTCCGGAGCATGAAGTGGAAGCGGTCGGGCACGGCGCGCATGAGGAACCCGCAGGCCTGTCCCTGGCGCTGGACCACGGCGGCCGGCCACGCGGTCTTCTCGCAGAGCCAGCGCCCCTGTGCTCCGGTGAGCCGGCCGGGCAGGGCCGCGGCCGCGTCGAGCGCGGCGGCGTCGAGCTGGGGCAGGACGGAGGGGCTGTACTCCTTGTAGACGATCTCCCAGCCGCCGTCGGCAGCGCCCTCGTTGATGCGCTTGTTGAGCACCTGGTGGACGGAGCCCTGGCCGCCCTGCCCGAGTTGGTGACCCAGGGCCAGGGCGGCGACGTCGACCGGGGCTGCGGGGTCGGTGCTCACCGCGGCTGCGCCTCGTTCCGGGGCCAGAGGGCCAGCAGGGTGCGGTCGTCGTCGAAGGTCTCCCGGGTGAAGTCCAGTACGTGCCCGAGCCACAGCGGTGGCGGTGGCGTGCTGAGGTGCTGGGCGAAGTGCGCGCCGACCCGGCCGTCGCCCTCCCCGAGCGGGTCGCCGAAGCCGTCCGTGCCGACCAGCAGCGTCCAGGGCGCCTCCAGCCGTCCGGTGGCCGTTTCGAGCCGGTCGGGGATCAGGGGCAGCGGGGACACCTCGTTGGTGACCAGCAGGGTGTCCGATCCGGTCTTCGAGCCGAACAGCGGCCGGTAGCGTCCTTCGGCTCGATCGAGGATCCAGGCTCCGGAGTCACCGATCCGGAAGAGCTCGACGCTCAGGCCCTTGGCGGTGGGGCGGACCGCGCCGGCGACCAGGGTGGTCGCATACAGGCGGGCCACCTCGGCGGGGCCCGGCTCTGTGACGCCCAGCCGCCATTGCGCGAGCTGCCGCAGCCGTTCGGCGGCGTGCGCGGCGACGTTGGCGGGGTCGAGCGGCCCCGGTGTCCGGTCGAGCAGGTGCAGGATCCGCTCGACAGCGGCCCGGCAGGCCTCGACGGCGCCCTGGTGCGACTCGGAGGCGCTGGAGACGCCGTCGGCGACGGCGAACACGATGCTGTCGGTGGCCTCGTGCACGGCCGCACGGGCCGCGTCCTGGCGCGGCTGGCGGTAGTAGCGGTGCTTGGCGCCGCGTACCGAGGCGAACCGCAGGGTGAGAGCGTCCGTGGACCAGCCCTCGCACTCGCTGTCGGGGAAGTCGAAGGCGTACTGGCTGGGTGGGCGGGCCTCGAACTCCATGCCCGCAACGCCCACCGTGATCCGCTGCCACGGCGCCGGACCCGGTTCGGACGGCGCTGAGGGCGGAGCCTGGGAAGGAGGTGGCGGTGGCGGCGTGAGCGGGCCGGGCGCGGGTGCCGGGTGGGCCGGGTTCTCCCGGTGGACCGGTGTCACAGGCCGACCTCGTCGATGGCCATGGTGAACTGGTCCGGGCGGTTCACGACCAACTGCGGATTGGTCGAGTTCAGAGCGTGCCCCGATGCCACCAGGCTCGCGGTGAGGGAGTGGAAGAACTCCGAGATCGCACGTCCGACGTCGGCACCGGACTTGGCGATGAAGGCGAACTGGGGACGGGTAGCGACATCGACCATGGTCTGCGCCTGAGCGTCGCCGATACCGCAGGCGATGATGTTCGGGGCGGCCGGGGTCTGGCTCCGGTCGGTCAGGGCAGCGTGCGGCCTGCGCCAGGCGGTTCCGTCGGTGGGCAGGCCGTCGCTGAGGAAGAAGACCACCGGGCGGTGCACCTTGTAGCCCTCGCCGCGGAGCCACTGCACATCCGAGGGGATCCGCTGCAGCAGGTCGTCGAAGACGGCCCGGTAGTTGGTCACCCCGCGGATCGCCACCTGGGGCACGGTGGTCTCGGTGCGCATGTCGGCCACCGCGAGCCGGACCTGTACGTCGTCGGAGAAGCCCAGCACGGCCAGCCGGAGCTTGGCCGCGATCATCGGCTCCGCGCGCAACCCCTCGCACAGGGACGCCACGCCGCCCCCCAGTTCGCTCTGGTACGGCGCCATCGAGCCCGACTCGTCGGCCACCACGTAGGCCGGCAGCAGGACGCCCTTCGTCTCCGCCATCAGAAATCCGCCTCCTTCACTTCCACGCACGGATGTTGCGGGCGTGTCCGCTGGGGCCGCAGGCAGGTCCGCCAGGGCCGCAGGACTGGTGGCCCGCACCGCTGATGCTGGCGTTTCTCCGGGGAAGTGCACAGGTCAAAGCACTGGCCATAGATGACCAGTTGTCAGGGTAGGCTCACGCCTGTTCCGGATCGTGGGGAGAAGGGCCAGGCTGTGGCGGAGACGCTCGGGGCGTTAGTGCGCCGCCTGCGGAAGCAGGCCGGCATGACGCAGTTTCAGCTGGCGGAGCGTGCCCAGTTGGGCGAACGTACGATCGGCAGGATCGAGAACGACAAGCCCTTCGACCACCGCCTCGGAACCGTCGCACGACTTGCGGACGCGCTGGAGGCCGGCCCCGAGGACCGCCAGCGGCTGACGGCGGCGCTCGGCGGCGCCGAGGAGATACCACCGCAGGAGCCGCTCGACCCCCCGTCCGCACCGGCGCGGGCGCACGGCCCGCTTGCCGACGCCGCCGACGAGTTGGCCAGGGAGAGCAAGCGACGCTGGCGGCGCGAGGAGGCCCAGCACCGGGTGCACCATCCTTTCGCGCTGCCGGTGCGTTGGCGGCAGGTACCCGCGGGAGTGTCCGACCGGTCGGAGAACACCCAGCGCCTGGCCCCGGGCGACACCTCGTCCGACGTGGACCTGAGCGGCGACCTACGCCGCGTGGCCGAGGTCTACCGGCGGATCCGGTCCGGGCGGCTGGTGGTTCTGGGCCGTGCCGGCTCGGGCAAGTCGATCATGGCGGTCCGGTTCGCCCTGGACCTGCTGGACGCCCGGGCACGGTCCGAGCGGGTGCCGGTGATCTTCAGCCTCGGCTCCTGGGACCCGACCGCCGTCGCCCTGCGCGACTGGCTGATCGACCGGCTGCTGCGCGACTACCCGCATCTGGCCCGCCGGGTCCCGAGCGGGAAGTCGCTCGCCGCGGACCTCCTCGACGACGATCTCATCCTGCCGGTCCTCGACGGATTCGACGAGATCGCGAAGGGCTTACGCGGCGAGGCGCTCGATGCGCTCAACCTCTCCCCGCTGCCGCTCGTCCTGACCAGCCGTCAGGGCGAGTTCGCCGAAGCGGTCCGGTCGGAACACGCACCGCTCGCCTCGGCCGTCGTCCTCGAGCTGTGCGACCTGACCCTCGACGACCTGCGCAACTACCTGCCCCGGACCGATCCGGCGTTCCCGGACCCTCCCGGCCCCGACGGGCCCGGCGCGACCTGGGACACCGTCCTGGACGAAGCGCAGCTCACGGAGAGCGCGGGGGGCGCGAACCTCGCCGCCGCCCTGAGCACCCCGCTGATGATCGCCCTCGCCCGGACGATGTACAGCGACACCCCCGATCGCAAACCGGGCGAACTACTGGACACCACCCGGTTCCCCGACCCGCACGCCATCGAGGAACACCTCCTCGCGGGCTTCGTCCCCACCGTCTACCGGCGCCGCGCCCCCGAACGGCTCGACAACGGCCGTCCCCACCGTGCGCAGTGGGACCCGGAGCGTGCCCAGCGGTGGCTCGGTTACCTCGCCCATCACCTGGTGCGGCTCGACCGCGAGCGACAGGACCTCGCCTGGTGGGAACTGGGCACCAGCATGCGCCGCTCCTCGCGCACGCTCATCATCGGATTCCTGGCGGGACTGGCCTTCGGCGTCACGACCGCCATCGGGAACCTACCGGTGGACCTGGTCGCGACCTCGCACGGGCTCAGGTTCGCGATCGTGCGCGGACTGGTGGTCGGGCTCCTGCACGGACTCGCGGCCGGACTGCTCTTCGGGCTCGTGTATTGGTACGCCTCCGAGCGCGAGGCCTTCAAGCCCTCTCCCGTACGCATCAAGCTCTCGGGCGGGACCAGGCAGACACGTGGGAACGCCCGCGCCAGGTTCATGGTCGGGCTGGGCTGCGGGCTGGCTGCCATGGCCATGTTGGTCCTCATCGACGAGGGCGTGGTCGCACCGCTCGGGCTCGGGGACGGCCAGAGCGGCGACGGACTCATGACCGGACTCGTATTCATACCCGCGATCGCTCTCGCGACCGGGCTCGTGTTCGCCCTGATAGCCCTGCTCGAAGCTCCCGTCAGAACCGAGTCCGTCGTCAGCCCCGCCGACCTGCTGGACATAGACCGCCGCAATGTGGCCTTCCACCTTGTCACCTGGGCACTCGTGATCGGACTCGAAGTCGGGCTTCTCAACGGGATCGTGTACGGGCCTGTGCGCGGACTCGAAGTCGGCACCGTGTTCGGACTCGAAGCCGCCTTCGGAGCCGGGCTCGGGTACGGGCTCAGCCTGACCGCCTGGGGTCAGTGGGTGGCCCTGTCCCGCATCTGGCTACCGCTGACCGGGCGACTGCCCTGGGCACTGATCGCCTTCCTGGACGACGCCCACCAACGCGGTGTGCTCCGCCAGGTCGGCGCGGTGTACCAGTTCCGCCACGCCCGGATCCAGAGCCACCTGAGCCGGGCCTTCCAGGAGCGTCACGAGCCCCACCGACGGGGACCGTCAGGCAGCAGGGACCCGGCCCGGGCCACATGACCAGGACGCATGCGCGGTCCCCGGGATCCGCGCCAATCGTTCAAGCACCGATGCAGACGTGCAGTGGAGGGTGACCATGAGTGCCAGGTACGGTGCGCGAAGCACACGGATGCGGACCGTCGTCGCGGTGGCGACGGTATGGGGAGCCGCGAGCGCAATCGTGGGCGTCCTCGGGACCGGAACCGCAGCCGCGCAGCCGGCCTCACCCACGCTGAGGTACACCTGTAATTTCCCGACGATCGGCGGCCAGCCCATCACCGCGAGGATATCCACGGACATCCCCACGTCGATCGCGGTCGGCGAGTCCAGTCCGCCGTTCGCCATCAAGGCGGCGGCCACGGTGGACGCGTCCTTCACCTTCGGGCTCCGCTACATCCTCGGTGTGAGGATCATGGAGGGCTCCCTGGACGCCGAGACCACCGTCACCGCGCCCCAGGGCGAGATCGGCATCCCCGTGCACCTCACCATCACCAGGACCAGCATCCCGGCATCCGGTTCCTTCGACATCCCGGCGACCGGCACCGCACCCACGCTCACCTTCACCAAACCGGGCAGTGCGAGGATCACCGCCGGCAACTTCACCCTGCACCTCGTGCCGGAGGACGCGAACGGCAACATCACCAGCCCGGGCAGGACCAACGTGCCATGCACGCTGAACACCGGACAGGACAACGTCGTGACGACGTTCGACATCACGGCGCCGAGGACGACGACCGGCCCGGCCGCCACGGGAACGCCCGGCACCCCCAGCGCAGGCAGGCCAACAGCCCCGGCTGCCGCCACACCCACCGGCCCCACCGGCTCACCCGCGTCCGACGGCTCCGGCACCGCGACCGCCACGCAGAGCCCCACCAGCGACGGCTCCGGCACCGCGGCCGCCGTGCCCGCCAGTGCTGCGACGCCGGACCCGACGAGATCCACGATCAATGCTGCGGCGACGACTACCGCCACGACCGGCGGCGGCCAGGGCACCGGCAGCGTGATCCTCCTGCTGGCGGGCGTCCTTGCCGCAGCCACAGCGACAGCCGCAGCCGCCTTCCGCTTCGGCCCGCAGCTGAAGCGCCGACGCGCGTCCGGCCACCGCTACTGAACCTCCCCGGGTTCGGTGGAGATCTCAGCTCAGGCCTTCGACGATGTATCCCTCGTCTGGCTACTGCTGCGCCGTGGAAGTTCCACCGACGGACGCTGGACGTAACCGCGGCGCAGGACGTCAGTAGCTGTCGTAGCCGGGCTTACCGTTCGGCCGGTAGACGCCGATGACGGTGCCGCCCTTCGTCGCCGAGACACTGACCGGCTCCAGCGCGGTAGGGATCGCTCCGTCGGCGAACAGGCGCTTGCCGGTACCGATGATCACCGGGTGGATGGTCAGCCGGTACTCGTCGACGAGGCCGTGCTGCATGAGGGTCTGGGCGAGGTTGCCGCTGCCCACGACGTTGATGTTGCCGCCGTCGGACGCCTTCAGCTTGCGTACGGCATCGACGATGTCGCTCTCCAGCAGCGTGGAGTTCTGCCACTCGACGGACGTCAGGGTCCGAGACGCCACGTACTTGTGCATGCTGTTCATCCGATCGGTGAACGGGTTCTCGGGATCGGCGGTTGGCCAGTACGACGCGAAGATCTCGTACGTCTTGCGGCCGAGCAGCATCGCGTCGGAGTGCTCGTACCAACCGGCGATGGCCGTGCCGACCTCGTCGTCGGCGACCGGCTTCTGCCAGCCGCCGTGCTTGAAGCCACTCCCAGCGTCCTCGTCCGGACCGCCCGGCGCCTGCATGACGCCGTCGAGCGTCAGGAACGTGCAGACGATGATCTTGCGCATGGTGTGCTCCCTTCGTCGATGGGTAGTCCGTGCAACCGCCGGAAACTCGTCGGCGCCGCGGCGCAGCACCAGTCTGCGGCCATGACGGAGAACCCCGGGTTCGGCGCGCTGCTGGCGTCGTTACTGGACCTCGGAGGGCTCAGCGCGCAGACGTTGGCCGACCCTGCTGGGGTGACCGCAGGCCCTGCGTACCCACCGGCAACGGACTCGTCATCTACGGCCTGTGGGAGTCGGGAGCAGGCCATGCAGAAGTTCGTGACTCCTCCCCGCCCTGAAGGGACGGGGAGGAGTCACGGTGCGAGGAAGGACGGCAGTGGCAAGCCGATGGCCCGAGGTCGCTGGGCAAGGTGCACTCTGCCGCCGCCCCGTGCGTCTGGCCGGGCCGGGAAGCGGTCGCGCCCTAGCGTGAGTCCGGAACGATCCGGGCGAACCGTCGCCTGGATCCCGTCTTGCGGAGGAACCTCAGCCATGACCGTCACCGGCCCCGAACTCACCGGGGACTACGTCCTTGACCCCGCCCACACCCGGATCGGCTTCGTCGCCCGCCACGCCATGGTGACCAAGGTCCGCGGCGCGTTCCACCAGTTCGAGGGCACCGCCCGTCTGGACGGCACCGATCCGACCCGATCCACCGCCCAGGTGGTGATCAAGGCCGAGAGCATCGACACCGGCGTCGAACAGCGCGACCAGCACCTGCGTACCAACGACTTCCTGGACGCCCCCAACTTCCCCGACATCACCTTCCGCACCACCGCGGTCGAGCCCCGCTCCGACACCGAGTACCGGGTCACCGGCGACCTCACCATCAAGGACACCACCCGCCCGGTCACCATCGACTTCGAGTACGGCGGCAACGCCGTCGACCCCTACGGCAACCTGCGGGTCGGCCTGGAAGGATCGGTGACCATCTCCCGCAAGGAGTTCGGCGTGACCTGGAACGCGGCGCTGGAAGGCGGCGGCGTTCTGGTCGGCGACAAGGTCGTCCTGGAATTCGACATCTCCGCGATCAAGCAGAGCTAGCAGCCCGGGACCGGCCGCCGCACCCGGTCGGAGGCGGCACCGCACAGGAAGCGACCATGCGGCGCGCGGACCGTGGCCGCCGGGTCGGATGCCGTCCGCACCCGCTCGGCAAACGTCGTGCGGGTGCGGACGGAACTCGGCGATGAGGCCGTCGATGAGGCCCTTGATCTCGTCCCTCACCACCTGCGACTGCGAGCACTGCACCATCGCCTGGCCATCTGGGCGGGCTGACGCAGGTCGTGCCGTTCGAGCTCGTCGACGCGGTCCTGGAGGAGACCGGCTGTGTGCGGCGCCGGCTGCGTGACCTGCCCTCGCGAGTCGGGGTCTACTTCCTGCTGGCGATGTGCCTGTTCCCGGAGGTCGGCTACCGGCTGGGGTGTCGGCCTGGACGTCGCCGGGCCGACCGCGAAGGCTCTGCGTGACCTGCGGCGCCGGGTCGGCCCGGCACCGGTCCGCCGCCTGTTCGAGGTCCTGACCGGGCCGCTTGCGCAACCGGCCACGCCCGGGGTGCGGTTCGGACGTTTCCGGACGGTCTCGTCAGTCCGCCCCGCGAGCGTCCGAGCCCGTGGTCGCCAGGCTCGGAGAACACACGGCCCGGTGGCTCGACCTGCCCAAGCCCAAATAGTCGACCGGTCGGCTACACTTTTCTCGAGAGGCCGAGTTGGACTCCAAGCCACTGACAGGAGACAGACATGCCATCGATCTTGATCGTGCTGACCGGTGCCCGGCACTGGACGCTGAAGGACGGCACCGCGCACCCGACGGGGTTCTGGGGGGAGGAGTTCATCGAGTCGCACCGGGCCTTCACCGCGGCCGGCGCCCGGGTCACGCTGGCCACGCCCGGAGGGGTGCGGCCGATCGTGGACGAGCTGAGCCTGGCCCCGGCGATGAACGGCGGCGACGAGGCCAAGGTCGCCGGCTTCCGCGCCTACCTCGCCGAGGTCGACGGGTTCCTCGCCGCGCCCCGGCGGCTGGAAGACATCAATCCCGCGGACTACGACGCCGTGTTCGTGCCCGGCGGCCACGGACCGATGCAGGACCTGGCCGTCAGCGACACGCTCGGCCGACTGCTGGTCTCGCTGCTCGACACTCCCGGCAAGGTGGTGGCCTCGGTCTGCCACGGCCCGGCCGGCTTCCTCCCCGCCCACCGCGCCGACGGCAGCTGGGCCTTCGACGGCCGGCACCTGACCGCGTTCACCAACGACGAGGAAACCCAGGCCGGCTTCGCGGACAAGGCCCCCTGGCTGCTGGAGGACCGGCTGCGCGCGGCCGGCGCCAGGTTCGACGCCGGCGCCTCGTGGGGCAGCCACGTCATCGTCGACGGCAACCTGGTGACCGGACAGAACCCCGGCTCCACCGTCGCCGCCGCCCACCGCGTGCTCGACCTGCTCGCCTGACCACACCCATGGTGACGCGATCGCCCGCGGCGCGAGCAACCCCGCTCGCGCCGCGGGCGATCCCTGCCCAGCGCACCGATCGGCACCACCACCGCCACACCAGCCGGAACGCCTCACCACACCAGTGGCGAGCAGGTGCGCCGCCCCGACACCATGACCGGCTGGGCCAGAACCCGGATCAGTGAGCTGTTCGACCCGCAGTACCCCATCGTGCAGGGCCCGTTCGGCGGTGGGGTCTCCACGGTCACGCTCGCCACGGCGGTGTCCAACGCCGGTAGTCCGGGCTCCTTCGGTGGTCACCACCTGCAGCCCGACCAGCCCGACGCCACAACCGGTGCGCTTGCGGCGGCGACCCGCCGGCCGTTCGCGGTCAACCCGTGGGTGCCCACCGCCGACCAGCCGCGCGGCATCGACGAGGAAACCTTCCAGGCCGCGCCCGCCCGGCTGCGCCCCGGTACGACGCGCTGGGCGCGGACCTGCCGGAACACCGCCCCCAGACGCTGCCGGACTTCGACGAACAGGTCGAGGTCGTGCTCGAACACCGACCACGCGTGTTCCGCTTCGTCTTCGGCACCCCCAGCGCGCGAGTGCTCGCCGAGTGCCGCCGCCGCGGGATCATCACCGTGGGCGCGGCGACCAGACCTCGACGAAGGGCGCGCACTGGAAGCAGGCGGCGTCGATTCGGCACGGCGTTCCCGGCCACCGAGCAATCCGCGGCACCGGCGGTGCACCGGGAGGTCCTGCACCCGCGCCCGGTACAGACGGCTCCCACGCGTTCTCGGGCCGGCACGGCCGCGGCATCCGCCACGGCTTCCTCGACGCACTCGCGACCGCGACCGCGTTCCGACCGATCCCAGGCGCGGGCGGCCGGGATCGGTCAGTACGGCTGTCCCCCGTCACGGGTGAACCCGGCCCTGCTCCGCTTCCCCGCCGCGCTCCGGTCCCGATAGGAAGATCACCGAGCGTGACCACCTGACGGGAGCGGGCGGCACATGGGCAACAGTCGGATCGGATCTGTGATGCGGGCGGGCGTAGATCGGGACAGCGGCCGCCCCTTGTACTCGGCGTGCAGAGCACACCATCGGCATCAGCGGCCAGCCGCGCTGACCGCAGTGCGCAGCGTCAGGTGGGCGACGTCGTGAGCACCACGTTGTACGAGGCGGTCGAGTCCGAAGGTGAAGGACACGAGCGGTACGGGTTTTTGAGGAGCAGGTCGAGCTTGTCGGCCCAGGCGTCGTCGTCCTCCGCCAGGGTCTCTGTGGGGAGGGTGAGGCGTGGCGGCCGGCTTCCGGCTGGAGTGCGCGGGCGTAGGCGCGGCGGGCGTCCGGGGTGACGGGGACGGGGTTGGGGGCGAAGAGGTTGACGCCGAACACCGCGCTGCTGGCGCGGACTTGGGTGATCTGGGCGGCGAGGTCGGCGGGGTCTTGCAGCCGCCGACGAGGAAGCCGAGTCCTCCGGCCCGGGCTGCGGCCTGGACGAGGGCGGGGGTGCTGGGGCCGCCGGCCGTCGGGGCGGCCCACACGGGCCGGTCGGTGTCGATGACGGTCAGGTCACCGGGCATGGCGTGACTCTCCACGTTCAGGCGGTGGGGGTGTGGTGGGTGAGGTGGTGGGGGAACCGTACGCAGCAGGCGGCCGCGGCGCAGGCGGCGGCGAGCACCAGGGCGGCGCCGAGCAGGAGTGCGGAGTGGTAGCCGTTGCGCAGCAGCGGTGCGGCCAGCAGGGGGCCGAGGATCTGGCCGAGGCTGTAGCCGGTGGTGAGTAGGGCGATGGCGCGTGGGATGCGCAGATGGGTGCCGATGGCGAGGGCCATGGTGCTCACGCCCATGAAGGTGGCGCCGAACAGGATGGCGGCGGCGAGCGCGGGGACGCTGCCGGCGGACAGGGCGGGCAGGGCGATGCCGACGGCCTGGAGGGCCAGGGAGATCGTCAGCAGGGCCGGGCGGGACATGCGGCGGGCCAGGCGCATCCACAGGGCGCACGAGGGCAGCGCGGCCAGGCCGACCACGATCCAGGCGCCGCTGCTGATCCAGCCGGGTGCACCCTGCTGGAGGGCGGCGACCAGGAAGGTCCCGGCGATGATGTAGCCGATGCCTTCCAGGAGGTAGCTGGCCAGCAGGGCGGTGAACCAGCGCCGGGTGCGCGGCCGTTCGGCCGGCGCCGTGGCGGCGGGAGCCGCGGCGCGGGGCGCCAGGCCCCAGGCGGCGGCGGTGAGCAGCGCGGTGAGCGCGGCGCAGGCCGACCAGGCCGCCTGCCAGGAGCCGGCCTGCTGCACCGCCACCACCGTCAGCCCGGAAAGGGCTATTCCCGCGCCGACCCCGCCGAAGGCCCAGCCGGTCATGTGCTCGGCGTGCGCGGCGAGCCCTGCCAGCATGGCGCTCGTCGCGATCATGAAGACGAGGGCGCTGGCCGCGCCCGCTGTCAGCCGCAGCGCCCGCCATGCGCCGTCGTCGTGGGTCAGGGGCATCAGGGCGAGGGACGCCGTCAGGACCAGCAGCCCGGCACGCAGGGTGGTCGCCGACCGTAGTAGCGCGGGGGCGGTGATGCCGAGCAGGGCGCCTGCCAGGTAGCCGAGGTAGTTCGCGGTGGCCAGCGAGGCCCCCAGGCTGTCCGACATCCCGGCCTGGGCGTGCATGAGCGGCATGATCGGCGTGTACGCGAACCGGCCCACACCCATCGCGGCGGCCAGGGCCGCCGCGCCGCGCAGCACGGTCGGCCACGGGGAGCCGGCCCGCGCTGTGGCGCGGGTGTGGTTGGGCTGTGCGAGCTCCTGTTTCATGGCCACTTTCTTTCGCGGTCATCCCCGTGCGCAAGGCTTCCCTCTCGACGCTAGGCGGCGCGCACAGTGCGCGGAAATGCCGGTTACGCTGCATCCATGTTCCCCAGGCATCGCGCGAGGCGACGGTGATCGCGCCCGGCCCCGCAGGCACATCCGGCATCGAGCTGCGGCACCTGCGGGCGTTCGCAGCGGTGGCCCGGCGCCGCTCGTTCACCCAGGCCGCCGAGGAACTGCTGATCACGCAGCCGGCCCTGAGCCGCACCGTCGCCCAGCTGGAAGCGGCCCTCGGGGTGCGACTGCTCGACCGCTCGTCTCGCGGCGTCGCGCTCACCGACACCGGCGCCGAGTTCCTCGTCCATGTGGAGCGGACCTTGGCCGCGTTCGACGCGGCCCTGGCCGCGGCCCGTCACGAGTTGACCCTCAGGCTCGGTTTCAGCTGGCTGCTGCCCGATCCCTGGGCCCAGCGCGCCATCGCCCGCTTCGAGCGCGACAGCGGGGCACGGGTCGAGCTGGTGCGCTGCGACGATCCGCTGGACGCCCTCGACCGCCAGGGTGTCGACGTGGCCTTGGTGCGCGGCGGCAGACCGGTCGGGGCCGCCGTGCGCACGGTGCACCTGTACGACGAGCAGCGCGTCGCCGTCCGCGCCCGCGAGGAAGCCCCGGGCGGCGGGCCGCAGGCCTCCCACAGCCATCCCCCCAAGGCCGTGGCCGACGCTGTGCGCTGGCAGGACGCCCCCGAGTGGACTCTGGTCGTCAACACCGCCAGCGGCACCACCGGCCCCTGGTGCTGGCCGAACGGGGACGGCCCGCGTCGGTACGTGGAGACCGCGAACTTCGACGAGTGGCTCGAATCGGTGGCCGCGGGACGCGGTCTCGGCATCGTCCCCGACGTCGCCGAACGCCGCATCCGCCACCCCGCGCTGCGCTTTCGGCCGCTGACGGGCGCACCGCCCAGCCCGGTCCGCCTCGCCTACCGCCCAGAGGCAGGAACCGGCTCCGCGCTGCTGCGCCGCTTCCTCGACGCGGCACTCGAAGCAGCCGCGACCTCCAGCCATGCAGGTGAGGCATAGCCGCAGCCGGAACGGCATTTCCGCTGGCGCCTGCTATCTCCCTACGGTCGACGCGAGGGAGGGGCGGCCCAGGGCCCGCCCCCTCCCCTCCCCTCCCCTTCCTGCCCCGGCCAAGGAGCTGCAGCAGCATGGCGTCGCCCTCCCCCCTTCTTCCCCGTCACGACGGCTCGGCCCTGGTGGTCGGCGGGCCCACGACCGTTCTCGACCTCGGCGGGCTGCGCATCGTCTCCGACCCGACCTTCGACGCCCCGGGCCCGCACGGCTACCTGACCAAGACCGAGGGCCCGGCCCTTGCCGAGGACCGGCTCGCCGACGTCGACCTGGTCCTGGTCAGCCACGACAACCACGCGGACAACTTCGACGACCGCGGCCGTACCTTCGCACTGGCCGCCCCGCTGCTGCTCACCACCACGGGCGGCGCCGGCAGGCTCGGCGGCGGCGCGAAGGGCCTGGCCGCCTGGGACACCCACACCCTCGCCCGCCCGGACGGCGGCGAGCTGACCGTCACCGCCGTTCCGGCCGTCCACGGCCCCGAAGACGGCGAGCGCGACCCGGACGGCGAGGTCAACTGCCAGGTCGTCGGCTTCGTCCTCGCCGGAGCCGGACTGCCCACCGTCTACATCAGCGGCGACAACGCCTCCATCCGCACCGTCACCGAGATCGCCCGCCGCACCCCACGCATCGACGCGACCGTCCTCCACGCCGGCGCCGCCCGCGTCCCGGGCAAGTTCCGCGAACGCCCGGTCAGCCTCGACAGCGTCCGCGCCGCCGCGGCCGCCGCGATCCTCGGAGCCCCCGTCAACATCCCCGCCCACTACACCGGCTGGGCCCACTTCACCGAAGGCCGCGACGCCATCGAGCACACCTTCGACGACGCCGGCCTCACCTCCGTCCTGCGCATCGCCGACCACGGCACCTGGCTCCCCCTCAAGCCCTGACCGGCCCTCACCCGCAGGAGCTGCTCGCCATGCCCCTCGTACGCATCGACATGATCCGCGGCCGCACCCCCGAGAGCATCCGGGCCATCGCCGACGCCGTCCAGCGGTCCCTCGTCGACGTCCTGAAGATCCCCGAGCGGGACCGTTTCCAGCTCGTCACCCAGCACGACCCCGACGAGATCATCGCCCTGGACGCCGGACTGGGCTTCCAGCGCACCGCCGGCACCGTCATCGTCCACATCTTCACCCAGCGCGGCCGCAGTACCGAGGACAAGCGGCTCGTCTACCGCACGCTCGCCAAACAGCTCGCCGAAGCCGGTGTCAACGGCGAGGACCTGTTCGTCGGCTATTTCGAGAACGGCCCCGAGGACTGGTCGTTCGCCGACGGCCGCGCCCAGTACGTCGAAGGTGACCTCCCGGCCCCCGGACACTGAACCCGCACACCATGCGCGGCCGGCGGTGCACCGCCGCCGGTCCCCCCGGCCGAGCCGGCCGACCGAGGTGCCGCACCCGCCGCGTGCCTGTGGGTCAGGCAGGCTCGGGGATCGGCTCCAGGAGCTGGGGCCCGTTGTTGCGGACGTTGTCGACCGCGGTGCCGACAGGGGTGGCGGTGAGTTCGCCGACGGCCGGGGTGTGGTCGTCGGGGTCGGTGCGGGCGGGTCGAGCCAGGCGTCGACGTCCGCCGGCGAAGCACAAGCCCCTGCATCGCCCTCAGCCGACCCGCGCGACCTTCGGTCAGTGCCTGGGTGAAGCAACAGCGCCCCGACGCCCCCAGGTTGTCAGCCCGGTCGGCGACGGTCTACGTGGCTGGCTGGCGCCGGGTCGGGCCCGTCGTCGACGTGACCGAGCTGGGTACGGGCCCCGACCCGATCCTCCACCGCAAGCCCGCCCAGTACGCATCCACCCACACCACGTACGCGGCCTGCCGCTCGGCCTCCTCCAGCCGGGCTGACTCCGGCGCTGCGGCCGGCTGTGGTCGCCTCCGGACCGTTCCACGCCGGCAGACCGGCAGGTAGGCGGCACGCTACGCGCGGACGGCGGCGAGCGCCCGCTGCGCGGTCATCAGTGCGGCTTCGAACGTCTTCTGCTTGGCCACCCGTCGATCGTACGCGCGGACGGCCACGCAACCCGGCCGCTACCTCGGCCTTCGGCTAGCCAGCCGGCTAGTGTTCGGCCTCGACGCGGGAGACGTGGTACTGGCGGATTCGCCAGCCGGTGTCGTGGAGGCGGAGCACCAGCGACAGATTCACACGGGCCTCCCAGTCGTGCGCGTCGCTGAACGTGACGGCCGCGAAGCCTCCGGCGACCTGCTCGCCGATCGTGTACGTGTGCAGGACTGTCACTTCGGCCCTTCGGCCGGCCGGTACGGCTTCGTAGTAGTCCCGCACCGCGCCCCGGCCTGTGAGGACGGCGGGTCCGAAGCCCTGGAAGAGGGCGTCCGGGGTGAACAGATCGGCCATGGCGTCGGGCTGGTGGTCGTCGAAAGCGGACTTCCAGCGCCGAAGGACGTCATGCATCGGATGGCTCATTGCTTCAGCTCTCGTCTGCGAGTGGGTGTGCGGGCAGCGGACCCCTGCGCTTGGTCGCGGAGTGGCCAACAACCACGATCACTAGTCGACCGGTCTATTATCAATGTAGATGAGCGGTCGTATACTTGCAACCATGGGACGGACCAGTGATGCCAGGGAGAAGATCATCAGCGCCACGCAGTTGCTCATCGAGCAGCGTGGCTACTCGGCGCTGGGCGTGGCCGAGATCTGCAAGACGGCCGGGGTGCCCAAGGGGAGCTTCTACTACTTCTTCGAGTCCAAGGAGGCTCTGGCGCTGACCGTGCTCGACGAGCACTGGGCCGGCCAGTATGGCGAGTGGACCCGTGTCCTGCGCGGCGACGCCGATCCTCTGCAGCGGCTGCGGCAGCTCTTCGAGGAGACCGAGGCGAGCCAGCGCGCGGGGCAGCAGAGCTGCGGCACCGTCTCCGGCTGCCTGTTCGGGAACCTCGCACTGGAGTTGAGCAATCAGACCGAAGCGATCCGCCGGCGCCTGCAGGAGATCTTCGACGCCCAGGTCGACATGGTGGAGTCGGTCGTCGCCGAGGCGCGTGGGCGCGGCGAGGTCGATGTCGCCGACACCCGTGAGGCGGCACGGTCGGTCGTCGCGCAGCTTGAGGGTCAGGTGCTGTTCGCCAAGCTCTACAACAACACGTCCCGGCTGAGCGTTCTGTGGGCGAATTGCCTGGCTCTGCTGGGCGCCCGGATGCCGCAGGTGGCAGCGGTCGAGGTGTGAGCACTGGTCCGCTTCCGGCGGGTCGGAGCGTCGGGCGCCGGAGTCCCGTTCCCAGGTTCGGGACCGCCGGCGCCTTGGGGTGCGTCGTGCGTCGCGCGCCGAGGGGAGTTCAGACGTGTGAGGCCAGTCTCCGCAGGATCTGGGCGGCGGGCTCGGCGGTGGCCTGGCGGTACCCGGTCCCGGCCCACAGATTGATCCGTTCGGGGTCCCCGGCCGCGGTGGCGGCCTGGCGCATCGG
This sequence comes from Kitasatospora sp. NBC_00374, assembly GCF_041434935.1. Lineage (NCBI taxonomy): Bacteria > Bacillati > Actinomycetota > Actinomycetes > Kitasatosporales > Streptomycetaceae > Kitasatospora > Kitasatospora sp. NBC_00374. The sequence continues at coordinate 143,139 of NZ_CP107964.1, forward strand.
CCTGGTCAGATGGTGCAGGGCGGGATAGCCGCAGGGGGCGAGGTCGCTGTAGTGGTCGGTGAACCGGTTGGCCAGTGCCCGCGCGGGCCGGCCCGTGAACGCCCTGGTCACAACGGTCCGGCGGCGCTTCGGGTCGGCCAGGGCCGCCTGGTGGGGAAGCGAGGTGCCGGCTTCGTCCGCCCGCAGCAGGACCGTGCCGACCATGACCGCCTCGGCCCCGGCGTGCAGCGCCTCGGCCACGCCGGCCGGGGTGGCCAGCCCGCCCGCGGCGACGAGCGGCAGCGACACCGCCGCCCGGATCCGCCCCAGCAGCTCGGTCAGCGGGACGGAGGCCGGAACATGCTCGGGAGTGAGCGTGCTGGAGTGCCCTCCGGCGGCCGACGCCTGTACCGCCAGGACATCGGCGCCCGCGTCCGCGGCCAGGCGGGCCTCCGCCGCTGAGGTGACCGTCTGGACGACCACGGTTCCGGCGGCGCGCAGTGCGGCGATGACGGCTGCGTCCGGGACGGCGAAGGTGAAGCTGACGACCGGGACCGGCACGGACAGCAACAAGTCGATCTTGTCCGACCAGTGGTCGTCGTCCTCGACGATTCCCGCCGTCCGGACGTCGAGTTCGTAGGCCCGGACTTCGGGGGCGATCGCGGCGGCATAGCGTCGGAAGGCCTCCGGATCGACCGGCAGGGGGTTGGGGGCGAAGAGGTTGACGCCGAAGGCGATGTCGTGACGTCGGACCTCGGCGATCTGCTCGGCCAGTGCGTCGGCGGTCTTGTATCCGCCCGCGAGGAATCCCAGCCCGTTCGCCCGGGCCGCCGCGACGACCAGTGCGGGGGTGCTGGGGCCGCCGGCCATCGGCGCGGCCAGAACCGGGTTGTCCACGGCGAGAGCGTTGAGTGGCGAAGTCATGGAGTGCCTTCTTCTCCTTGCGAGATGGGGACGGACTTGGTCCGGGAGCGATCAGTGCCCGGCGCTCTGGCCGCCGTCGACGTGGAGGATCTCGCCCGTGACGAACGGGGCGTTCTCGAGGTAGACGACCGCGTCGACGATGTCGCTCACCTCGCCCATGCGGCCGAGCGGATGCAGCGCCGCGAGAGCCGCACGGTTCTCCTCGGGGTGCATGGGTGTCCTGATGACGCCCAGCGCCACGGCGTTGCTGCGGATGCCGCGGCCGGCGTACTCGATGGCCAGCGCCCTGGTCGCGGACTGCAGCCCCCCTTTGGTCAGAGAGGCGAGTACGGAGGTCACGCTGGAGCTGGCCTGGTCGGCGAGTGTGCTCGTGATCTGCACGACGTGACCGCCGCCCTGCTCGAGCATGCGCTCCACCGCGAGCTGGGTGATGCGGAAGAAGCCGGCCAGGTTCACGCCGAGCACCGCGGCGTAGTCGTCCTCGGTGTAGTCGGTGAAGGGCTTCGCGACGAAGATCCCCGCATTGTTGACCAGCGTGTCGATACGGCCGAACCGCTCGACGCCGGCGGCGATGACGCGCTCCGCGGTCGTGCGGTCGGCGATGTCGCCCTGGATCGTGACGACGCCGGGGTCGTCCGACGCGGCGATGTGGCGCGAGGTGGCGACGACGCCGTAGCCCAGCTTGCGGTAGGCGGTGACGATCCCGGCTCCGATGCCCTGGGACGCGCCCGTCACGACCGCGACCTTCTGTACCTGCGTGCTCATGGTGACCTGACCTTCTTCAAGGGGACGAGGAGGGCCCGACTGGTAGCCAGGCGGCCGTCCATGTCAAAGTAGACGACCGGTCGGGTAATTTCAAAGGCCTGTGTGCACCGTCAGCGCGCAGGGCCTGCGCCCGCAGCCGTGCGTCGTCGCGAGGGGACGAGAGCCCCGCAGAGAGAAGGAGAAACCGCCATGAAGGAGTTCCTGGTCGAGCTCACCACCACCGTTCCCGAGGGCACCGACCCTGCCGAGGTGGACCGTCGCCGCGCCGACGAATCCGCCAGGGCCAGGGAGCTGGCAGCGGCCGGCCACCTCGTCAGGCTGTGGCGCCCGGTGGGTGAACTGCGCAGCATCGGCCTGTGGCGGGCCGCCGACGAGGGCGAGCTGTACGGGGAGGTGCTCGGTACGCTGCCGCTCTGGCCGTGGATGACCTCGGTGGTGACGCCCCTGGAGTCCCACCCCAACGACCCGGGCAGGGCCGCCGCCACCACCTGAGCCCCACGAACGGGGCTCGTCGCCGCCTGACGGGCCCCGTCGCTCCCACCGGAAGCGCAGCGTCCGCTTGACGCTAGACGACCGGTCGTCTATTTTGGAATAGCCGACCAGTCGTCTATTCCCAGTCCGATTCAGAATCCCCAGAAACGAACGGAGCCATCGCCGTGGCCACCCCCGTCAAGCTTTCGATCGTCTACTACTCCTCGACCGGCACCATCACCGAGATCGCCAAGGAACTGCGCGACGCCGGTGAGAAGGCGGGCGCCGAGGTCCGCCTGGTGAAGGCCGCCGAGCTGGCCCCGCAGGCGGCCATCGAGGCCAACCCGGCCTGGGCGGCCAACCACGCCGCCACCCTGGAAATCCCCGAGGCGACAGCTGAAGACATCGACTGGGCCGACGCCGTACTGTTCGGATCCGCCACCCGTTTCGGCAACCTCTCCTCGCAGCTCAAGCAGTTCATCGACACCCTCGGCGGACTGTGGGCGGAGGGGAAGCTGGCCGACAAGGTCTACAGCGGCTTCACCTCGTCCGCGACCCCCCACGCCGGCCAGGAGACGACGCTCCAGGCGCTCTACACCAGCGTCCACCACTTCGGCGGCATCGTGGTCGCCCCCGGCTTCACGGACCCGGTCAAGTTCGCCGACGGCAACCCCTACGGCACCTCGCACGTGGACGGCCAGGGCACGAAGCCGGTGGACGAGACCACCCGCGCCGCCGCCCGTCACCAGGCCCAGCGCGTGGTGCGGATCGCCGCGCAGCTCAAGGCAGCCTGACCACCCACCGGCCTAAGTCAGGGCAGCCCGGCGCCGCCACACCGGCGGCGCCGGCGCCCCCGCCGAGGAGACCCCCATGTACGCCGCCACCGCCACCGACCGAACAGCCGCCGAACCCGCGTCGTATGCCACGCCCGGCGTCCTTCCGGCGACCTGCACCGGCGAGGTGGCCTGTGCCTGGAACCTGCCGCACCACCCCGAGTCCGCCGGCACGGCGCGCCGCATCGCCCGCACCGTCCTCGACGCGTTGGGCGCCGACATCGACACGGCCGACGTGGTCCTGATCGTCGTGTCCGAACTCGTCACCAACGCCGTCGAACACGCCCTGCCCCCCGTCACCCTCCACCTCGAGCAACGCACGGAGTCCGGCGCCCTGCATGTCGAGGTCGACGACGGCGGCCCCGCCCCCGAAGACCGCGCCCGAGCCGCCGGCCGCGATCCGGAAGAGCACGGCCGCGGCGCCCCCATCATCGCCCTGCTGGCGATCGCGCACGGCGAACGCGCCCTTCCCCGCGGCGCGGCCCACTGGGCAGACCTCCCCATCGCCGCCTGAACACCGCCAGCAGTGGGCCGGGCCCGGTGTCCCGGAGGCGATGCTCGCCACGCCGGTCACGTCGTTGCCGGCGGACCCGTCGGGGTGGGCGTTCGAGGTGAAGTGGGACGGGGTGCGGATCGCGGTGGGTCTGGACGGGCGGGGCGGGTGGCGGCTGGTGACCCGCAACCGCCGGGAGGTCGCCAGGCAGTATCCGGAGTTGGAGGTCCTCACCCGGCTGCTGAAGGGCCGTCGGCTGGTCCTCGGCGGGGAGATCATCGCACTCGATCCCGCCACCGGCCGCCCGTCCTTTCACCGCCTCCAGCAGTGGCTGTCGCTGCGCCGGCCGCAGGCGACCCGCGCCGCGATGCACACCGTTCCCGTCACCCTGGTGCTGTTCGACGTGCTCGCCGACGGCGACCAGGACCTCACCGGGCCGGGCTGTCCTGTCTGCAGCGCCGCCGCCGTCTTGAGCAGCTGCCGAGCGGTGTCCTGTTCGTCCGGCCCGACCTCGACTGCGAGATCGAATATCTCGGCCGCACCCCGGCAGGCCACCTCCGCCACCGTCTGGCGTGGCCTGCGCGGAGCCCAGTCCTGCTGACCCCTGGCTAGCCCCCGCGCCGGCTACCGCCGCTGGTCCGCCAGCACCTCGGACGACGCTTCCCACTGGTGCAGCACCGGCGGGAGGGACGACGGTGCGCCCGCCCCGTCCTGCTGCAGCGAGACCGTACGCGTGGGCGCGGGGATCGAGATGCCCTCCGTCCGGTACCGCTGGTGCAGGCGCTTGATGAACTCGTGCTTGATCCGGTACTGGTCGCTGAACTCGCCGACGCCCAGGATCACCGTGAAGTTGATCCTGGAGTCCGCGAAGGTGTGGAAACGGACGGCGGCCTCGTGGTCGGGCACACCACCGCTGATGTCGGCCATCACGCTGTCGACGACGTCGAGGGTGACCCTCTCCACGTGCTCCAGGTCGCTGTCGTAGCCGACCCCGACCTGGACCAGGATCGACAGCTTCTGCTCGGGCTGGGAGTAGTTCGTCATGTTCGTCCGCGCCAGGCGGCCGTTGGGGATGATCACCAGGTTGTTCGACAGGTTGCGCACCACGCTGTTGCGCCAGTTGATGTCGACGACGTACCCCTCCTCCCCGCTGGTGAGCCGGATGTAGTCACCCGGCTGGACCGTCTTCGAGGCGAGGATGTGCACACCCGCGAAGAGGTTGGCGAGGGTGTCCTGCAACGCCAGCGCGACCGCGAGACCGCCCACCCCGAGGGCGGTGACCAGCGGGGCGATGGACACCCCGAGGGTCTCCAGGGCCACGAGAACGCCCATCGACAGCACCACGATGCGGGTGATGTTGACGAAGATGGTCGCGGACGCCGCGACGCCCGTCCGGGACGCGGCCACCGACTGCACCAGCCCGGCCACCACCCGGGCCGCGCTGAGCGTCGCGATGACGATGAGCACGGCCGTCAGCGACTGGTCGACCAGCCCCCCGATCCGCGCGGTGAGCGGCAGGGCCGAAGCGGCCACCGCGGCCCCGGCGATCACGGCCGCCCAGGGGACGATGGTGCGCAGCGCGTCGACGATGATGTCGTCCCCGCTCCACTTGGTCCTGGTCGCGTGCTTGCCCAGCCACTTCATCAGAGCCCGCAGCACCAGGCCCGCCACACAGCCGGAGGCCAGCGCGATGCCGGCCACCACCCAGTCGTGCAGGACCAGGTCCCGGGTCACCGTCCCGCCCCCGCAGTGTGGAGGGCGAGGGAACGGGCCGCCGCCGGCCGCCGTACGTGCTGTGTCGTCACCTTGTCGCCTGTCAGGTCGTGTTGTGCGCTGCCGCGTTGGAGCGGACGTACGCATTCCGAACGGACTGCCATCCTGCCCCATGGCCCGGCTGCCGCCACAGCCGGACCCCGGCGTTCCGGCCGCTCGGCCGCTCGGCGGGGCTACTCCGTCCGTGCGGCAGCGGGGTCGCCTGTTTCGGGCGGTCGACGCGCCCCAGCCTTCGGCGGGAGGGCCCCCTCTGCACCGCCGAGGCACGCTCCCGCCTCCCCCGCCATGGGCAGAGGGGCCCGTCAATTCCGCCCACTGATCAGACGTGGTCCAGGAACAGGCCCTAACCGCAGGACGACGCGGAAGTCGACCGGAACCGTCACCAGCCCCAACGTCAGCCACCCTGTCCGGACCGGCGTGGTCATCGCGGTGCCCGACACCCGCTGCTGCGCCGGTCAGGTCCCCGAGAGGCGGCCAGGCCGGTGGTCGGGCCGCCCTGCCCCGGCGGCGGCCGGGGCAGGGCGAGGCCAAGGTTCCGAGGCGGGTGCCCCCCGGGGCCCGTCGCAGCCGGTCTCGGGCACTGCCGCTGGTGGGCTGTGACGATCAGGCGAGGTGGTCGGCGACGGTGGCGGCGAACTCCGCCGGCGAGACGATGCGGATTCCGAGCTCCTCGGCCTTGGTGCGCTTGGAGCCGGCCTTCTCGCCCGCCACGAGCAGGGTGGTCTTCTTCGACACGGAGGAGGATGCCTTGCCGCCGGCGCGCTCGATCAGTTCGTTGACCTCGTTGCGGGACAGGCCGTCCAGCGGGCTGCCGGCCATGCTGCCGGTGACGACCACGCTCTGTCCGGTGAGCGGCCCCTGGGGACCGTCCTCCTGCGGGCCGGCGTTCGAGGGAGCGGTGGGCTCGGTGACGGCGGTGCCGACGTTCTGGGCGATGAGCTTGTCCAGGACCGGGGCCAGGTCGGCCAGCTCCGCGACGATCACCTTGGCCTTCTCCACGCCGATGCCGTCGACCTCGGCGAGGGCTTCGGCGTCGGCGGCGCGGATGGCGGCCATGGAGCCGAAGTGGGCGGCGATCCGGCGGGACATCGTGCGGCCGGTGCCGCGGACACCGAGCGCGCAGAACACCCGGTTCAGCGGGGCGTTGCGCGCGGTTTCGATGGCGGCGAGGAGGTTGTCGGTGCTGGTGTCGCCCATCCGCTCCAGCGCGAGGAGCTGGTCGCGGGTGAGGGCGAACAGGTCGGCGACGTCCTCGACCAGGCCGGCGTCGACCAGCTGCACGGCTCGGGTGCCGCCGAGGCCCTCGATGTCGAGCTGGTCGCGGCCGACCGCGTAGCGGATGGACGCGACCGCCTGGCAGCCGCGGCCGCGCGAGCAGCGCCAGCGCTGCTCGGAGGTGTCGATGGGGTCCCCGCAGCGCGGGCAGGCCTCGGGGAAGGCGATCGGCTGCTCCGCGCCGGTGCGCTGGTCGACGAGCGGCGCTTCCACCCGTGGGATCACGTCGCCGGCGCGGTAGACGAAGACCTGGTCGCCGAGGAGGAGCCCGCGGCGGGTGATGTCGGCCGGGTTGTGGAGCGTGGCGTAGGTGATCGTGACGCCGTCGATGACCACGGGCTCCAGGACGGCCCGGGGCGCGATGATGCCGGTCCGCCCGACGTTCCACTCGACGCCCAGCAGCCGGGTGACCTTGTGCTCGGCTGCCAGCTTCCGCGCGACCGCCCACCGCGGCGCCCGGGAACCGGACCCGGCCTGCTGCTGGTCGGTGGCGGTGTCCGCCTTGATCACGACGCCGTCGATGCCGAACGGCAGCGCTGACCTCAGTGCGGCGACCTCCTCGACGCGCTGCTGGACCTCCTCCACGGTCGCGCAGCGTTGCGGGTGGGCCTCCGTGGTGGCGGCGGTGTTGGCGCCGAGCTCGGCGAGGCGGCCGAGCAGGGCGGTGTGGCCGAGGTCGTCGAGGCCGATGGCACCGTAGGCGAAGAACGTGAGTTCGACCCGGTAGGGGCGGTCCTTGGCCCGGAGCGTCCCGGCCGCGCCGCTGCGCGGGTGGGCGAAGGGCGTGGCGCCGTGTGCGGTGCGGACCTCGTTGGCGTGGTCGAACTGGTCCTGGGTGAGCAGGACCTCGCCGCGCAGCTCCAGGTCGAGGGGCTCGGTCAGCCGCGCGGGCAGGCCGAGGACGGCGTCGGCGGAGTGGGTGATGTCCTCGCCCGCGAGACCGTCGCCACGGGTGAGGACCTGGACCAGGGAGCCGGCGCGGTAGCGGGCGGCGACGGCCAGGCCGTCGAGCTTGGGCTCCACGCACCAGCCGTCGACCGGACGGCCGAGGCGGCGCTCCAAGCCGGCGGCCCAGGCGGCGAGTTCGTCGGCGGAGAAGACGTTGTCCAGGCTGAGCATCGGCACGCTGTGCGGGACGTCGCCGGTGGCGGCGCCGCCGGCGACCTTGCCGGTGGGCGAGTCCGGGAGCACCTCGTCCGGGTGCGCGGCCTCGTACGCCTCGATGCCGCGCACCAGGGCGTCGTACTCGTCGTCGCCCAGCGGCGTGGATCCGTCGGCGTAGTAGGCCGCGGCCGCCTGGACGGCGGTGGCGACGGCGTCGGCGTAGGCGCTGGGGGTGGCCAGTGGGGCAGCGTCGGTCATGGGTCCATCATCCCGACCAGCACTGACACACGGATCCGCGTGCCCAGGTGGCGCCCGCCGCGGCGGCCTCAAGTCCCGCTCCGGTCGCTCCGCTGCCGGATCCGCGCCCTGCTCACCCGTCACATCAGTCACAGAGGCGATGTCGCAGGCCTGAGCCTGCGTTTGTCGCGGTTGTGGTCAAGGTGGTCCGGGTCACGGGTCTGTCCCGGCGGTGGTCGACGGCGACGGCGGTGCGCGGCGGTGGTGTGGTCCGGCGTCCGGGCAGGTCGGCGGCGGGGTGCGGCACGGTACGGAGGGCGGCGGCGCGGGTGGTTCCGGCCGTACATGTCACAGCACTGTTCTGGGGGCGGCCCGGGCGGAACGGTTCGTCCGGGCGGGCGGTCCTGGTCTTCGGAAACCCGCTCGCACCAAGCACCAGGCACCCGCCGCACCACCCGGAGGAATACACCATGCGCGTCAGCAAGCTCGCGTTCGCCGTCCTGGCCGTCGCCGCCGCCCTCTCGCTCACCGCCTGCCAGGACGACGAGACGGGCACCGCACAGGCCCAGACCGCGTCCACCGGCGCCTCCCCCAGCGGCGGTCCGGCCTCCGGCGGTCCGGCTTCGGGCGGTCCGGCCTCGGGCGGTCCAGGGAAGGGCAGCACGCCGCCCACCGCCGCACCGGCCGGCTCCACCGGGGCCGGGAAGACCGCCAAGTGCCGGACCGCGGACCTGACCATCACCGCCGCGGACCGCACCATCACCGGCGACGCCGACAACACCGTCGTGGTCGAGTTGAAGAACCACAGCGGCAAGGACTGCACGCTCTCCGGGTACGCGGGCGTCGACCTGAAGACCTCCGCGGGCACGCTGTCCGCGAAGCGCTCCGGCGAGCCGGTCGTCGCGGGCGTCGTGAGGAGCGGCAAGTCGACGTACTTCGGCATCAGTTACCCGGCCAACACCTCGGGCGGCTCCGGCGTCCGGATCACCGGCCTGGTGGTGACCCCGCCTGATGAGACCCAGTCGGTCACCCTGCCCTGGCCGGGCGCCGGCTCACTGCCCGTCACGGACGGCAGCGGATCCCCGGTGAGGATCGGCCCGATGGGAAGCGCCGGCCAGGGCGAGTGACCGCGGGCGCCCCGCCCGGCCCGGCCCGTCGGTGGCGGCCAGCCCCGCATCCCCGCTCCGTGAGTCCGCTGCTTGGCCCTTGGCCGCGCTCCACCCCCGACCTCCGAGTATGGCTCTGTTCACGAGTACCAGCAGCAGTTGTTCACCGGTTCGAGCAGCGTCTGCGGTCGGCTGCGATTCGAACAGTGCAGGAGACTGGGCAGCGCCGAGGCAGCCGATTTCGGCTGAGGACCCTGTGTGTCGAGGCACTTCACGCCGGCCGGCCAGCCGGACACCGGTCGTCGAGTGCCAGCCCGCTGACTGACCCCGTGCGCCCCTGCCGGCTTGCGCGGCAGGGGGACTTTGCTGCGCCGTTCTCTTGCTCACGGCTCCCGGGCCCGGGCTTCACCGCGTTCGTGCCGCGCGAGGGGCTGCGGCCCCTGCGCGACCCGGACGCGGCGAGCCGAACGACGACGGCGCGGGCCGTCCGATACGGGACGTGGCGGCGGGGGGCTACTTGGATTCGACTCGTCCTACCGGGTCGGGGCCGGTCGTCAGTGCCTCGCAAGCGGTCTGCCACGTGGGGGCGCCGGGGTGGAGCTGGGTGTGGAGGTAGGCCGCGGTGAGCCGGGCGAGGGCGGCGACTCGCTCGGGATTCTCGTCGGTTGTCTCGGCGGCGTCGTATCCGGCGATCCCGCCGAGTCCGTGCTCCGCGTCGAACAGGGTGAGCAGGGTCTTGGGGCCGGGGGCGAGGGTGTAGGGGTCGGCGTGCCAGTCCGGCCCCATGTCCGTGAAGTGGAGGGGGTCGTCCTTGTCGCCGGCGACGACCAGCGCGGGTGCGGTCATGGTGGAGAAGTCGACGGCCCCGATGATCGGCCACTGCTCGGCCATGGGTCCGTTGAGGGCGTCGCCGCCCCTGCCGGGCGCGGCGAGCAGCACGCCCGCCTTGATCCGGGGCTCGACGAGGTGCACCACGTTCCCGGTGTCGGGGTCGGTGAGCCCGGCGCCCAGCAGGAGGGCGGCGGTGAAGCCGCCGAGCGAGTGTCCGACGAGGGCGACCTTGGTGTGGTCGATCCGTCCGGCGAGCTGCGGCACGGTGTGCTCGATGACGTCGAGCCGGTCGAGAATGTGCGTCATGTCCTCGGCGCGGGAGCGCCAGAAGTCGGGTGCGCCGGGGGCGTCGGCGACCAGGTGGCTCAGTGTCCTTGAGGTGAGGTGAGTGGGCTGGACGACGACGAATCCGTGTGCCGCCCAGAAGTCGGCGAGCGGTGCATAGCCGTTGAGCGAGGAGAGGTTGTTCGAGGGGCCGTGGCCGTGGGAGAGAAGGATGACGGGGAGGCTGGTCCCGGTCGCGGGTGCGGAGACGCGCACCTGGAGGTCCACGGGACGTCCGGGCACGGGCAGGACCACGGGGCTGAATGACAGGACCGGGACGGGCGAGCCCAAGGCGTCGGCGCTGGTGGTGGTGGATGTGCTCACGATGGTGGTTCCCTTTCGTGGTGCCTGCCGCTCCCGGTCTCCCTGCGACCGGGAGCGGAGAAGACAGTCAGGGCATCCCGTTTCGGATATCCTGAAACGGAACGTTGCTCCACTTAATATCCGGAGCGATGCTCCGTTTTGTCAAGCGGTGTCGAAGGAGAACGTGATGACCGAAAGCCCTGCAGGGGAGGTGCCGTCCCGAAGCAAGCGGGCCGACGCCCAGCGCAACCGGCAGACGGTGCTCACCGCCGCCGCCGAGGTCTTCGTCGCCTCCGGCGTCGACGCGCCCATCCGCCAGATCGCAGCCCAGGCAGGCGTCGGGATGGCCACGATCTACCGCCACTTCCCGACCCGGGCGGATCTCGTCACCGCCGTCTACCGCCACCAGATCGAGGCATGCGCCGAGGCCGGCCCGAACCTGCTGGCCAGCACCGGCTCACCGCTCGACGCGCTACGCCAGTGGATCGACCTCTTCGTCGACTTCCTGGTCACCAAGCACGGACTCGCCGACGCCCTGCAGTCCGACAGCGACCGCTTCGCCGCGCTGCACGCCTACTTCCTCGACCGCCTCTTGCCCGTCTGCGCCCAACTGCTCGACGCCGCGGTCGAGGCCGGTGACATCAGGGCCGGCACGCAGCCCTACGAGCTGATGCGCGGCATCGGCAACCTCTGCATCGGACGCGACAACGATCCCCGCTACGACCCCCGACGCCTGATCGCCCTCCTCCTCCAGGGACTTCAGCAACCGCAGACGTCCTGATGCCGACGAGCGGACGTCGCGACCTGCTCCCTGCACTCTCCGAGATGCCGTCCGTCACGGTCCCGGCCAATGCGCTGTCCCGTAGGTCGACGGCTGCGGCCTCGCGGCATACCGGCGCCGGTTGTTGACCATGTTCGATGTGGGGGCGTTCGTGTTCCAGTTGCGGTGCGAGGCGGTCCGTTGGGTGGACGACGAGCCGTGGCCCGGAGTGGTGGAGGTCCGGTTCGCGGACGCGGCGGGACGGCGCTGGTCGCTGTTCGACAAGGCCCCGGTCTTCGCGGCCCCGGGCGGGCTCGGCCCGCACTCCGCCTACCCGGTGGAGGTCACCGTCGCCTGCGTGGTCGTCGAAGGCCCCGTCCTGCCGCAGGACGACGAGGTCGTCACCGTGTCCACCTCGCCTCACGGCGTCGCGACGCCGGACGGACGCGAGGAGTTCACCGTGAGACGGGACCGGCTCATCCGCTGAGCGCGAGGTCCTGGAGCCGCGCGACGCCGAGCATCTGATAGTGCGGATCGCCCGCCCGGGACACCGCCCGGTCCGGCCGCCGGCCCGTTCCCGTCCAGTTCCCACCCGGCGGGATATTCCCGACGGGGGTACCCCGTTCGGCCCCATACTGGCCCCTGCCCGCGTCAGTTGAGGAGAAGGAAACCCATGCTCTCGAAGCGTCTTGTCGCCACCGCCGTCGCCTGTTCGGCCCTGATCGTGGGAGCGAGCGGGTGCGGCCAGGACAAGGCCCCGGCCGCCGCCACCGCGTCCGCGGCGGCCTCCTCCACGAGTGCGGGCGCGGCCGGGCACCTGGACACCGGCAAGCTGACCGCCGCCGAGATCGAGAAGCAGGCCCGCGACGCGATGGCCTCACTGTCCTCGGTCAAGGTCGCCGGAAACCTGGTGACGGACGGCCAGAAGATGACCCTCGACCTGGCGACCGACACCAAGGGCAACTGCCAGGGCAAGGTCGGCATCGCCGACATGGGCGAGATCGAGATCATCCACACCGCCGGCGTGAGCTACATGAAGCCCGACGCCGCCTTCTGGAAGGCCATCGGCGGCCGCGGAACCAACCCCCAGGCCGGCGCGATGGCCGCCGAACTCTTCAAGGGCCGCTACCTGACCGGCGCCAAGGACGACCCCAAGCTCGCCGGGCTCGCCGCCATGTGCGACCTGGTCAAGGCGATGACCGACGACGAGGAGACCGACCCCGACGCGGTGAAGGGCGCCGCCGCCACCGTCAACGGCGTCAAGACCTTCACCGTGGTCACCACCGACGACGACGGCGCGAAGACCACCGCCTACGTCGCCACCGACGGCAAGCCCTACCTGGTCAAGGTCACCCACGACGGCAAGGAGCCCGGCGAGATGGTCTTCAGCGACTTCGACAAGCCCATCACCGTCCAGGCCCCGCCGGCCGACAACGTCATCGACTACTCGCAGTTCAAGGCCAAGCTCACAGCCTGACGAACCACCACCCGCCGCCGCGGGCGCCCCGGGCGCCCGCGAGACGAGGTACGCAAGGGAGCAGGCCCGCCGTCCTGCCCGGACCGCGGGGCGGCGCTGGTCAGGTGGCCGCGTCGGTGTCCGGCGGCACGCCCGGGCCCGCTCGTGATCCAAGCCGCCACGGGGCCTGCACTTCGCACCTCCTCCTTCGAGGTGTCTTCAGGTGTCGAAAGGGATCCAGGCCCGGCGTCCGGGCAGCGGACCGTGACGATCGTGGCGGCCCCGGGCTTGATCCACCCGACGGACAGCGGAGACCAGCGGCCTCGGCCAACGGGCGGTGCCCACCGGTGAGGTGTGCGTCTCGTGCGGGCGGGCACCAGCGGGCTGGTCACCGGCCCTCCTCCCCGGGCGGTGCCGGGCCCACTCGTGCGCCCGGCCCCGGGGCACGGGGCTGCCCCGTGCCCCGTGTCACCGCGCGTACGCCTTGCGGCACATGTCGACCAGGTTCCCGGGCAGGCCGTACCGGCCGCCCTGCGCGCAGACGTCCGCCGGCGCGAAGGGCGGCTGCTTGGAGTGCGGCGGCTTCGGTTCCCGGGGCCGGGTGGGCCCGGAGGCGCGGCCGGAGGAGCGTGCGGGCCTGGAACGGGAAGGTGCGGCCGGAGGGCCGGGCGCGACATCGGCGCCCCGGTACTCGGGCTCCAGGGCATCGTCCGGCTCCGGCTCCGGCTCCGGCTCCGGTTCCGGGGCCGGCGGCGGGGTGGGGATCGGAGCGGCGGCCTGACCCAGCGGCGTGGCAGCGGGCTCGGGCATCGGTACCGGCGCGTGCTCCAGGGCCTGCAGGACCGGCGCGGCGGTGAGCTCGGACGCGGTGATCCGCTCGGTCCGGCCGCGCTCGGGGGCGATCCGCTCGGCCCCGGTGACCACCGCGGCGGCAACCACCAGGGCGAGCACGGCACTCCGCCGGGCCGCCGGGGCGGAGAGCGCCCGGGCGCCCGAGGCGGCCGTGCGCGCGGCCGCGCCCGGGCCTCGGCGGAGATGGCCGGCCGGCACGCCGGCGGACGCCGCAACGGCGGTGCCCGGAGCCGGGCCGGCGGCGGCTTGCCGGGCGGCCAGCGCCTCGCAGACACGGGCGTTGATGGTCGTGTGCCAGTAGGCGAGGGCCCCGGTGAGGGACCACACGGCCGCCGTCTCCCGGTAGAGCCGGGCCGCGAGCCGGTGGTCGCCCGACCGGTGCGCCAGGTAGGCCCGGACCTCCTGCACCCGCAGCACGTCCGGGTGTTCGGGGCCGGCTTCTGCCGCCAGCTCGTGCTGGAGCTGCTCGGCCAGCTGCCAGGCCTCCGCCGTCCGCCCGGCCCGGACGGCCGCCCCGATCCGGCGCATGGCCGGGGACGCCTCGCCGTCGGCCAGGCCGTTCGCCAGCCCGGGCGGCGGCGAGACGGCCGGGCCGTTGTCGGCCGCCACAATGCCCTGTCTCGGTCGCGTCATCTGCGCTTCCTCCCGTCGTCGGGTCAACGATGGCGGCCACGGGGCGCTACGGGTGGGAGGCCCACGGGCCACGACCAGGTGATTCACCCGAGGTCCACCGCACCGGTCCGCCAATCTGCCTGCACCCCGACGCGCCGGCGCGCGCTCGCTCACGCGCTCGACGGCTGGGGGATCAGCTGCCCGAGCGGAGATCCAGGTGGTCGGCTGCCCTTCGATCAGACCGTAGGAGCCCTGGCCGTAGAGAGTCGCGGTGACCTTCGGTACGCCGATCGGGGAGTGCTCGTTGACGAGGCACCCGGTGTCGCCGTCCCCCACCCGCCGGCCCGGGTGGTGGTGCCGATGACCGCGGCATCCGGTCATGCCGAGCCGGCTATCGAGCGTCGGCGAAAGGCCGGGCAGGCGGAACCTACCTGACTCGGCACCAGGGGTGCTTCGAGGCCGGGCTGCTGCCGCCGGGTCATCGTGAAGGCCGTCGAGCACCGTCATTGCCGCCTCGGGACCGGGCGGCGCGTGTCCGTGAGCCTGCGTGGTGGGGCCCGGCCGCCGGGGGTGTGCGGCCGGGCCGGGATCGGCGGCGGGATCAGCGTGGACGTCCCGTCCCCGGCTGCGACCGTACGGCACACTCCCGCCCTGGCCGGCGTGGACGCGCGGCCGAGCTGCAGGTGAGGGAGACAGACCGTGCGGGCGCCGTGTGCGCGGCCCGGCGCAGGGGCGGAGAGGGCAGGATTCGAACCTGCGCGGGCCCCAGGGGGACCCTGCTCGGCCATCGCTGGCCAGGCACCCGATGAACCGCTCCGGGCACCTCTCCCTGTCCGGGACCCATCTCGCGTTCCCTGACGTGCCCTCAGGATGCCCCGGGCACCTGACCCGGTGCTGACGCCCGGCTGACCCCCGCACCGTCCCACCCGGCCGCCGCCGGCTCCGCGGCCCGGCACGGGATACGGCGCTCTGCCTGCTGTCAGGCGGCGACCCGGGGCGCCCGGCGGTGCGACGCCCACGCGCGGGCGAAGGCGCGGGTGCGGTGCGGGTGCGGGTGCGGGCCGCGGGGGGCCTCGCCGGGCGCCGGAGCCGGCGCCGGGCATGGCCCTACGACAAGATGCGGCTCAGCACCTCCGGGCCGGACTCGGCGACGATCGCATCCCCGCCCTGACCACCGCTCTCGTCGGCGGTCCGCCTCGGCCCCAGCTCCAGCCCCGGCACATCCAGCAGCTGGGAGAGCCCGGGCGCCGCGTGCGTGGTGGGGGCCATCCCGTCGGGCAGCGGCGCCGTCGGCACGTCGTGCGGGTGGACGTGCGCCTTACCGACGACCAGCACGTACTTCCCCGCCCGTTCGACATCCCCCGCGATGGCATCGGCCGCATAGGTGTTGAAACGCCCCGCGCGCTGGAAGGAACCCCAGGGTCCCGGCGGGTTACCGGTCGTCGGAAGCCCGTCCACGAACTGGACCCGTACTCCCTGCACCTTGGCCTCCTGCACCATGGCGTGCAGATCGTTGCCCTCCAGCGAGTTCCAGCTCCGGTCGTACCGCTCGATCATCAACTTGAGCTCCGGCGGCATCGCCTTGTCCTGCGGGGAGCGCAGGAACTCCTCCATGAGCGGCTGGAAGCTGTCACCGCGCAGCGCCTCCAGGTAGACGGTGCTGACACCCGCCTCGTGCAGAGCCGCCATGTTGTCCTTCAGGAACGGCCAGGTCCGCGAAGCGGAGTGGCCCTCCCCCAGAACGAAACCGTCGTGCTCCGCAAGGACGGCACGGGCGCCGGAAATGGCGTTGTGGGCATCTCCGAGCACCCTGTCGACGTTGGCCAGGGCGTCGTGAGGCAGGCCGGCCGGCTGCCGCTCCGCGTTGGCCGCCACCATCTCGTCGAGCTGCGCGCGGCGGGCGTCCTGTCCGTTCCAGTAGTCGGCGGTCCGGTAGTCCTGGCGCGCCACCAACTCGATCCGTTCGTGTCCCGTGGACTCGAACTTGTAGGACGGCAGGGTCCTGATGGCCTCCTCGGTCGCCTTCAGGAGGTTCTTCCTGACCGGCGACGCAAGGTCGTTGAAGGTGATCGGGTCGAGGTCGGTCTTGAACGTCTTGGTGCGCTTGTTCAGATGGGTGCCCTCGAGAGGGCGCTGGGCGGCCCCTTTGCCGGTCACCGGGTGCAGGTGCGTCCCCCCGGGGCTGTTGTGCGGCAGGCCCGGAAGCAGCGCGGACAAGCTGTTGGGAGTGCTGGGCACCAGCAGCTTCTCCGCCTTGTAGAGCACCTTCTGCAGCGCGGACTTCTGATACGGGAAGACGAGCGACGGCCCGGCAGGATGCTCGTGCAGGGGGCGGGCCTGCCGGCCGGTGTCCGGCCGCCCCGGACTGCCCTCCACCCGCGCGGGGGACGACTCGACGCGGCCCGGCATGGCGTGCGCCGGCCCCGGGCGGACGGGGCCCGTCCGGAAATCCGCCGGGACATGAACGCTCGGATGGCCCGGCTGCGCGGTGGGACGTGCGGACGAGGAGGCCGCCGTAGCCGGGGCAGGTGCGGTAGCACTGCTGTGCAGGACCGGTGTCGGGTGAATCTCCGGCATGGCACTCACCGGCCGGCCGGCACCGGAGGACGGGCTCTCGGCCGGGCTCGCGAGCCGGATCTCGTCGGCCCCGGACCCGATCGGACGGACCGGCGCCTCCGGAGAAGCAACGGCCGCGACCTCCGTCTGCGGCAGATGCACCTGCGGCAGATCCGCCGCATGCTGCACCCGCGGAGCAACCTCAGCCACCGGACGTACCGGCCCAGTCTCCACCGGCACATGCACCTGCGGCAGATCCGCCACATGCTGCACCCGCGGAGCAACCTCAGCCACCGGACGTACCGGCCCAGTCTCCACCGGCACATGCACCTGCGGCAGATCCGCGCCAAGGCGGCCGCCGCCCGCCGGGACGGGCGTCTCGTGCGCTGCCGGCGTGCCGACCGTCGCAGCCTCGTGGAGCGGCGGCAGCGAGGAGGAGTGGCTCGGCACGGGCGCCACGGAGCTCTCGTGGGGGACCGCAGCCGGCGCCGGCTCGTGCGTCGAAGCGGGGCCGACGTGCTGAGCAGGCGTCCCCTCGGACACGGGCGCGTGCGATCCGGCCGCCGCCGGCTGCGCCCCCTCCGTCATCGGCGTGTGCGTGCCACCGCCGTGGGCGGGCGAGGCCTCGCCATGTGCGGAAGGTGCGCCGCCCTCCGCGAGGGCAGACGGACCGTGCGCGGGCGTGCCACCCTCACTCCCGTGGGCGGCGGACGTCGGCGAGCCGCCGCCCGTACCGCCGTGCTCCGACAGCGGAGCCGCCGGGTGGGACTGGCCCTGCGACTGCGCGGCACCGCTGCCGTCGGCCGCGTGCTGCGCCGCGCCGCCGACCGGCTCCGTCGCCGGTCCGTGCGTACCACCCGCACTGGCAGGGCTCGCCTCCGAGCCGGCCGCCGGGTGCTGGCCGGGCACGCCGTCGTGCGTACCGCCCGCCGGTGCACCGTGCGCGGCCGACGGGGGAACCTCCGCCCCGGCCGCGTGCTCGGACGCCGCAGGCATCGCACGGCTGCCACCGGTGCCCCCACCGCCCTCCGCCCCGGCCGAGTTGCCCGAGGCCGCCGACGGCGGCTGCTCCGGCCCGTGCGCCCCCGCGGCCGTCTCCGGACCCCCCGCACCCGGGACCCCGCCGTGTGGGACCTCCGTCACGGGGGCCTTGAAGTGCTCGTTGACCGCGGCGCCCGCAGCATGCAGGCCGGCGGCGCTGGCTCCACTGAGACCGGAGCCGAGCAGGCTGTGGCTGTCCACCGTCCCGGTGGTGACGGCCTGGGTGACGACGTCCGCGCCCACGCCGACCGCCGCGCCGGTCGCCATCTTGCCCGGGACGGTCCCCAGCGCCTTGCCTACGCCCAGCTTGGAACCGGCCGCGCCGATGCCCTTGCCCAGCAGGTTGCCGGAGGCTCCCGCCACGGCGCCGCCGACCACATTCTGGCCGAGCTCCTTCATGTCGAGGCCCTTGCGGTGCCCCTCCAGGACCTGGATGCTCTGCGCGAGCAGGTTGATGGCCGCCATCTGGATGGCCTGCTTGGCGGCGAACTTCATCGCCTCCGTGGCCAGCTTCTTCAGAATCTGCTGGACGACGGTGCGGCTGATGCCGACCATGACCGGGATCTGAGCCAGCGACAGGCCTGCGGTGAACGGCGCCTCCACCTCGGCCGTGGCGATCTCGACCGCGAGAATGCCCAGCTGGGCGATGATCTGAATCTTCGCCGTCTCGGCGGAGTTGGCCATCGACTCCAGCATCTCGCCCATGCCCTCGCAGGCCTTGGCCAGGCCGGGGAAGACGCCGGGCTGGGCCTCGCCCTTGCCAACGGTGAACCGGTCCCAGTACTGGGACAGTCCGGTGGCCGCCACGCCGACCTGACCGGTCAGCGCGCGCTTGACGGCGGCGTCGGCCGACTCCTCGACCTCATTGAGGGTCTCGGCCATGGTGCGCCAGTGTTCGGCCATACCCCGCAGGCTGTCCTCGTCGGCCTCGGGCCAGCGGGTGCCGGACAGCAGCAGCAGAACCCACTGGAGGGGCTCAGGGAGCTCGGTAGCCATGGTCAGCGCCTCCCGCCGGTGTGCACCATCGGGCCGACGTGGGGGGCGGGCAGGGTCGGCGCCACGGATACGGGTGCCTGCGGCAGCGCGGCCGCCGTGAGCGGGTTCATCGGGCGGTAGGTGTCGAGCTCCTGCATACGGCCGTTGAGGCTGCCGACGACCCGCTGCTCGGCGGTCTCGTAGTTCTGCGCCATCAGCTTCAGGCCGTCCGCGATCCGGTGCAGCGCGGCCGGGAGGCCCTTGAGGCCCTTCAGCGTGCCGGCGCTGTACGCGAGGTAGCCCTTCTCGCCCTCGGCGAACTGGTGCCCGGCGTGGTCGTTGCCCCAGGGGTGGGTGGCGTTCATGCTGGTCAAGTAGCTGTCCAGGGCAAGGTACGCCGCGGAGACCCGGTCCGTGGCGGCGAGCATCGGGGAGACCGCCGCCTGGTACTGCTCGGGGGTGACCTCGAAACCCGTCCCGGCGTTGGCCTTCGCAGCGGCGGCGGCAGCAGCAGCAGCAGCGGACGCCGCCGAAGCTGCCGGAGCCGCCGAGCCGGCCGCGAGGGTAGCCGTCCCCATCGCCGCCGAACCGGCCCCGAGAGTAGCCGTCCCCATCGCCGCCGAACCGGCAACCATGGTCGCCATCCCATCACCCGGCGCACCATGCGAAAGGGTCCCCACACCCGCCCGACTCACGACCTCCGTCGCCATCCCACCGTCCGGCGAACCGGTCGCCCTCGTCGCCGTCTCAAGCCCCTTCGCAGGAACCGGCGTTGGTGTCCGCACCTCGCCTGGTCCATGCACCTTCGTACGAAACAGATCTTCCATGACGCCTTCTCCCCGCCTTGTGCCGCCTGCCGGTCGGGCGACCGGCGAGCGGATATTGCTGCGCGCGGCGGCCGACGGGCCGACAGCACGCGTTACACGTTCTCCCCGCGGCCGGTCACGGCCGGGGACTCTCCTCCGGCACGGACGGCCTCGGGGCTGCCTTGGCGGGAGCGGGCTTGTCGAGCTCCCCCGCGGCCGCCAGCTTCGCCAGGGCAGCGCGCAGCTGAGGGCTCGGCACCTGATAGCCCCCCTCCTCCCGGAGCTGCGCGGGCTTCCCGCCGGTGTCCGCTCCGTTCGGGGCCCCCGCTCCGATGCCCGAGGCGCCCTGGCCGGGCGCGCCCTGGCGGCGCGCGGCCGCCGCGCCGGTCTGCTCCAGGTACGCGGCCTCTGCGGACGGGCGGCCCTCCGTCTGCCCGACGCCAGCACCGGCACCCGCACCCGCACCGCCCACGCCGGTCACCGTCCCCGTCCCCGTCTGGCCCCCGTTCCCGGCCTTGGGCCCCAGCACCACGCTGGTCAGCTGGGTGAGGAGATCGCCCGCGGGTGCCGGTGGGCGCTCCTCCCCCGCAGCCGCGGCCTGCGGGGCACCCGCCCGGCGCTGTTCGACCGTCACGGTCCGGGCATCGTCCAGCCAGCGCTGGCGCGCCCGCTGCGTCTGCCCGTCGCCGAGCTGGGCCTCGGTGGCCTGGCCGTGCACCCCGGAGTCGGCGAGTGCTTCGTCCTGCTCCGGCGCCTGCTCGACGACGAGGCCTGCCCTGCGCCTGCCGCGTGATCCCTTCTTGCCCCCGCCATGGCCCATGCCGTGCATGCCGCCCATGCCGGGCCCCCGCCCGGCGGCGCTCGCTCCTGCGGCAGCGCCCGCCCTCGTGCCGGTACCGGCCGTACCGGAGGCCGGCGTCTGCCGTGTCATGCCGGGTGCGGCCTGCCCGACCGTTCCCGCCCGGCCCGCCGCCCCTGCGGCCCCCGCCGCCGTAACGGACTGCGTACCGAGGCCCGCGCCTGCGAAGGAGGGCATGGACCCCGCCCGCGCCCGGCCCGCCGACCCGCCCCCCGCACCGAGCGCACCGGCCGCACCGGCCGCACCGAGCGATCCCGAGGACGAGCCCGCCGCAGCAGCCGGGTCGCCGACACCGCCGGAGGACGGCCCGCCCTGCGCGCCGGTACCCGCGTCGGCGCCGGTGAAGCCCGCCAGGTTCAGGCCGGGCGGGGCGCCGGCCCCCGGACGGCAGGCGGCAGCCCCCGGCACCTCCGCCGAGGCGAACTCGGACCGCAGTGTGCCGGGGCCGCCCAGCCCGGCGAGCACCGGCCGGGCCGCGACGGCCGAGGCCCCGCCCGCGGCGCCGTCAGCCGGGCTGTCCACGCCGGCGGCAGCCGTCGCCGAGTAGGCCGTGCCCACCCCGCCGAGCAGGCAGACCTTGCCGGCACCCGTCATACGCTCGACCTGGCCCGCGCTCTGACGGAGCATCGAGTCGACGTCGGCGCCGACCTGTCCGGCGAACTCCTTGCACGAGTCGGCGGTCTTCCGGACGCCCTCGGACTGGGCCGCGACCTCGGGCAGGGCGCCGGGCAGGCCGGCGTCCAGGTACTCCTTGGTGGACCTGAGCTGCTGCACCATCGCCGTCTTCGCCTGGGTGACGGTGTCCGACGCGCCGCGCAGGCACCGGGCCATGGTCAGTCCGGTCTCCAGCGTGGTGACGGCGTGGGCGTTGTCGTGGCCGGCGTACTTCTCCAGGTACTGCTGGAAGGTGTCGGCGGCCGCCCCGGACATGTGGGCCATCGCCTGCTGCGCGCTCGCCACGATGCTCCGCACCCGGGGGTCGGCCGCGGTGTTCCACGCCTCCCAGGCCGTGGCGAGTTCGGCGAGTCGGCCCTCGTCGGCGTTCGGGAAGGCGATGCCCGACCCGTTGGGGCTGCTCTGGACGGTCTTGAGCACCTCGGCCAGGTCGGCAGGCAGCTCGATCATGACTGGTCACTTTCTGGGGCGAACCGGGACGTCCGGTCGTGGAGGTACAAGCAGGCACAAGGCAGGCAGGCACACAGCTACCGGCCGGTGCAGGCAGGCGCAGGCCTTGCCGGTCGGCGACCGGACCGGGCTAGACCGCCGGATTCCCCCGCACCGGCGGCGCGGGCCTCGCGAGCGGCAGGGCCTGAACACCTGGCGTCTGAACACCTGGCGTCTGAACACCTGGGGCCTGCCCGCCGGCCGCCTGCCCGCCGGCCTCGCCGAGGATGCCCAGCAGCTCGGCGGCATGGCCGTCGTCGGCCTCGCGGTAGTGGCGGCACATCAGTAGCAGGTTGTCCGCCATCGCGGCGGAGTTCTGGAGGTACCGGCGGATGCCCTCGACGGCCTGCTTCTGGTGCTCGACCAGGCCGCCGACCCCGGACCCGCCGCCCAGCAGGGCCGCACCCACCGACTCGGTGCCGTACTCGGCCCGGGAGACCCCCTGCACCGCGGCCTCCACCTCGGCGGTGTGCGGTTCGAGTTCCGCGACCAGGCTCCGGATCTTCCTCGCGGCCGCCTCGACCTCCTGGAGGTCGATCCTGAACTCCCCGCTGCTCATCTGACTCACGCTCACCAACCTGGCTGGACCGTCGTCCCCGCTGACGCTGGTGGCTGACGATCCCTCATGCTGGTAATGGATCCATAAGCAGGCTGTAAGTGTCGCGCCGGCCGAAGCATGGTCACAACCGAGCGGGCCCCGCCCCGGCGCGACCCTACCCAGCCCCTGCCCCGCACACAACGGAGCGGCTGCGGCATGGGCGGACAGGGCTACAGCGCCCGCGTCATCGTCCGGTGTGCGGGATGCCCGCGTCGGGGTACTCGGGGCCCTCGGCGCTGTAGCCGAGCCGCTCGTAGAAGCCCAGCGCCTGGACCTGGGCGTGCAGCTCCAGCTCCGTCGCGCCCCGCTCCCGTCCGGCCTGCTCGATGGCGGGCACGGGGGCGGGGTGCGCCGCCGCGGGCCGGCGACCACCCCCGGGAGCGGCCACTAACCGGCACCCAACGCCCTGCGACCTGCAACAGCAGCCGGAGCTCGCGCCACCACCCGGCGCCGGCACCCGACCGGGACGGCGGCGGGCCCACGGCGGCGGCCGGGAGCAGCAGGCCCTCGCCGCCGCCACAGCGGGCACCCGCGGCCCGCAAGCTCCGCCGAGCCGGTGTGCCCGCCACCGTCCGGTGCGGCTGGTGCCGGCGCACCCTGGCCCGACGACGACACTCCGGTAGACCCCGGTCCGTGCATCTCCCGGATCTGGCCCACCGCCCACTGCCCGGCCAACTCCCTCACCACCTGCGACTGCGAGCACTGCACCGTCCACGGCCCCCTGCCCGGCCACACCACCCACCCCCGCACCCGGACCGGATGAACCCGAACCCGAGCAGCCGACCAACAGGACCGCACCGGTGATGGGAAGGAGCCCGGACGGGCTTTGACGGCCAACAGGAGCAGCAGGCGGGTGTGCGGTCGTGGATGGCGGGGGTGATGCGGTCGGGGGTGTTGGCGATGTGGGTCGGCTCGTGCCAGGACAGGTCGATGTGGGCCGACGGTTCGGCTCGACGTGAGTGTGCGCTGGTGATCCCCGGTCAGCGGCGGCCGGTGGCCAGGATGACGAGGAACTGGCCGCCGCCCGCCTCGATGTCGGCGGTCACCTGCAGCCCCGGTACCAGTCGGGAGAACCGGTCCACCAGCCAGTCCGCCGCCTCCTGGGCGTCCTGCCTGGTCGGACAACGGCCCACCATCTCGCGGCCCCCCTTGCGTTCCAGCCTGGCGGCAACGGTGATCAGCGGCGCGGGTTCGACCACGTACAGGCGGTCCGGCCAGGCGATGACCACCTTGACCGCGCCCTTGCGGGAGTTGCACCCGCGGTGCGCGAGCCGCTCGGCGACCTTGGCCTTCCGGTCGGCGGTCCGGCTGTCGACGCTGGGCCCCCGCGGGTCGTTCACCGACTTGTCGGGGTCGACCGGCTCGTCACACACCCAGCATCGCCAGCTGTCGCGCTCGGCCACATCATCTAGGGACTGTTCTGAATTCAGATCATGGTGTGGGCTTCAGGCTGCGGAGCCAAATGATGGAGCCGCGCAGGTGGAGACCTGCTTCGAAGCTGGCGGGCGTCTTGTCGTAGCGGGTGGCGAGGCCCCGCCAGTCCTTGATCTTGTTGATGGCTCGTTCGACGGTGTTGCGATCGCGGTACAGATCGGCGTCGTGGCTGACGGGCCGTCCGCCGCCTCGGCCTCTCTTCTTGCGGTTGGCGGCCTGGTCGTCCTTCTCCGGGATGACTGCCTTGATCTGGCGTCGGCGCAGGTAGGCCCGGGTGGTGCGAGCGGAGTAGGCCTTATCGGCGGCCACCGCGTCGGGGCGCGTTCGGGGCCGGCCGATCGGGCCGCGTACCTTGATCTTGTCCATGACGGCGGTGAACCGCGGGTTGTCCGCGCTCTGGCCCGGGGTGAGTACGAGGGACAGTGGGCGGCAGCGCCGCTCGGCAGCCAGGTGGGTCTTCGTGGTCAGCCCGCCGCGCGATCGCCCCAGCGCGGCCGCCTTGAGCCGGGCCCGGTGGCGTCGGCGTAGTTGGCGCTTCGCCTCCCGCCGGGATTCCTCCGCCTCGTCGGTGTCGTCGCCCCGGCCCGCTATCGCTCCGGTTCGTCCCTTCGCAACAGCCCCTTTTCCTCCGCGACGGCTTTCTCCAGCTCCTCCAGCAACTCGGCGTCCACGACCATCCCGGCGGCGTGATGGTGCGCACGAGAGACGGTGGAGTCCACGCTGACCAGTGACAAGTCGACCTGGCCGCGCGCGGCGGCCTCGGCGATCATCCCCTCCATCAGCGTCTGGAAGACTCCCGTGCGCGCCCAGGTGCCGAACTGGCCGTAGATCGTCGACCAGTTGCCGTACCGCTCGGGGACATCCCGCCAGGGACTGCCCACCCGGAACCGCCACATGATCGCGTCGAACTGCCGCCGCAGGTCCGGGATCGGCCCCGTCGCCGCCATCGGCAGGAACGGCTCAACCAGCTCCCACTCACTGTCCGTCAGATCGCCGCGCGTCATGGACTCGTTCTACCAGCCACCACACCACCGAGGAGCACGAACCGGCGCAATCATGATCTGAATTCAGAACAGTCCCTAGGAGACTCACCCGAGCAAAGTAGCCTGCCCGGCCGCCACCCTGCGCACCAGGGCCTCGGCAACCAGGACCGGCAGCCGGAGCAGCGGAGCGAGGGCGGTCGCCACCCCGGCGGCCAGGAGCAGCCGGAGCTCAACACCCCGGGTTCGTGATCACTGTCAGAGCGGCTTGATGGCCGTGATCCACGCCTTGTTGGCGGCGACGACCCCTGCGGTGCCGCCGCTCCACTGCCGGGCGGGGGCCCCGTTGTCGGTACGCCAGTCGGCGATCTCCAGCAGTGACGCCGAGTTGAGGTTGGACAGCCCGAGCTCCTTGCGAGGCCCGATCTGGCCCACGTACAGCCAGCCCTGGTTCCAGCCCTCGGTGCACTCCCACTGGCGGGCGGGTGCGCCGTCGTCCCTGCGCCAGTCGGCGATCTCCAGGCACTTCTTGGAGTTCCGGTTGACCAGCATCGTGATGCCGTGTGCCTGCTTGAAATCCCAGAGCTGGTGGGCGCCGCCGGTGCACTCCCACTGCCGGGCGGGGGCCCCGTTGTCGGTACGCCAGTCGGCGATCTCCAGGCACTTCCCGGAGTTCGCGTTGACGACGGTGGTGGACGACGGCCCGGTGAAGCCGCCGCCCGCCGCGGAGGCCGGGGTGACCGGCAGCACGGCGAGGAGCGCGACGGCGGTGCCGGCGACGGCCGCGGCGGTGCGCGGACGGTCGAGCGGTGTACGGCTGGTCATCGGAGTCCGATCCCTTGAACGAGTCGTGAGCGCAGGACGAGCTGGGATCGCCCGGGTGTGGATCGCCCCGGTCCCGTGTCGGCCGGGCGTCGAGACCACGCTCGATCAGCCCGCCCCCTGTTGCCCCGGCCACCTGCCGGGCTGCCGACACCGGCGCATCATAGGGCAGCCGACCGACAGTCGATCAAGTCCATTGTCGCGCCTGCTCCTGCTCCTGCTTCGGGGCCGGGGCCGCACAGGGGGGCCGACGGGCCCGGGGGCACGCGGGCCCCGAGCCCGGGCCGGGTTCAGTGATTCCCAATCGGGTTTTTCAAGGGAATGCGTGACGGTGCGTGAGTGTGTCACCCGCTGCGAGAGCGCTCCGGGGTGCGGCTCGACGGTGAACGTGCGGTGGTCCGTATGAGGGCCCAGAGAACGTCGAGGCGGCGCCGGGCCAAGGCGAGGACGGACCAGGGCGGAGATGCGGAGCCTGACGCAGGTCTTCACGATGCGGTGGGCGCGGGCCGCGGTCAGGTTGTGGGTGCGTCCCGGCAGGGCCCGTGAGATCCACCCGAGCTTTCCCTCGTCAGCGTCTGCCGCACCCGCGACGGCGCACCGCCCAGCGCCCGCACGGTGCAGAACCTCGTCCTCGAATCGCACCACGCCGACGCTGGTCTGGGGGCCCGACAGTCGGCCAGGGGCGCAGCACACGGCCGTCCCAGCCTAAGGATGCGCCTGGCGGCAGTGGCACCGGGCCCGAGCCGTGAGATGAAGGCATGGGTCGGGTTGCGGGGCGGAGAGGGCAGGATTCGAACCTGCGCGGGCTCCCGAGGGGACCCTGCTCGGCCATCACTGGCCAGGCACCCGATGAACCGCTCCGGGCACCTCTCCCAACACCGGGGAGCCGTGGTTCCAGCTCCCTGACGCGCTCTCAGCATGCCCCGCCGCGCTGACCAGCCGCTGACACCCCACTGATCCCGGGCCCACAGCGGGCAGCACGTCCCACAGGAGCGGCCGGGCGGACGGGGGCCGGCAGGGTGAGGAGCGGCGGCGAACCATGGCGCGCCTTCGAGCAGCGGCGGGCACGGGCCCTGGGTCAGATACTTCTCTGCAGCCGGTGGGACGGCCGGAGCGGGCACGCGGGGCGCAGCCGGAGCGCCCCGCGGGGATCTGCAACCCAGTTCCCCGGCGGCGAACAGTTCCCGGCTCGGCCCAACGCCCTCACGGCCAACGTCCGGCTACTCCCAGGGGTCGTTCCCCGATGCCCAGGCCGCCGCCTCGTCCGTGTTGTGCAGGAAGCGCGGGTCCGCCATGTCCTGGAGCGAGTCGTCACTGATCGGCCACTTCGGCCACTCGTTGCGCAGCAGCTTGAGCAGGAACTCGGCCATCCCACAGCGATACACCGACCACTCAAGATTCCCACGTGAGTACACCGCGACCCGCCATCGGTCTGGGTCCGGATCAGTCGTGATCCAGCAGAGGGTGTCGGCTGCGGCTGTCCATCCCCAGATGAGCAGTTCCTCGAGTCGGTGCTGCCCCTCATCCGCGGGACCCCACCGGTTCACCGCCTCATCCGCGAGCGCTTCCTCGGAGAGCCGCGAAACCGTGTTCCCATGCTGCTCGTCCGAGGTGACGGCGGGGATTTGGATGCCGACCATCTGCTCGATCGAGCCGCTGCCGAATTTGGCGACAAAAGCCCGATAGTCGGCGGGGAAGGAACTCCCGTAGACCTGCTCCACCGCACTCCAGTCGACCGTGTCCCCACAGGTCGGCCCGATGCACGACAGCAGTTCTCCGATGCCCGCCATGGCGGCGGCTGCGGCGGACTGATTGCCACTCACTCTAACGAGTAGCCGCACGATAGTGACGCGATCTTGATCGTGCGGGAGCCCCGCGACTTGAGCGCTGGTTTGTGGCGGTGCTGGCCTGGCAGGATCGGCTCGTGATGAAAACCTCGGTGACTATGCGCGAGCTTGTTGTCGGTGACTGCCACGCTGTACATGCCTTCGCCAGCCTGCCGGAGGCTTGCCGCTACCAGGCGTGGGGGCCGAACACCGAGGAACAGACGCGGGACTTCGTCCAAAGCGCGGTGGATGCCCGGTTGCAGTCCCCGCGGGCGAGATTCGTGTATGCGGCCTGCCTCGACGGTGAACTCGTCGGTATCGGCGAGTTGAAGGTTCGTAGCCTGGCCCACCGTCAGGGCGAGATCTCCTATCTCGTCCATCCTCGGGTGTGGGGTCGAGGCGTGGGCACAGCCATCGGCGGGGAACTACTCGGCACAGGGTTTGGGCTGATAGGACTGCACCGGATCTATGCGACCTGCGATCCTCGCAACGTCGCATCGGCCCGGGTGCTGGGCAAGCTCGGCATGACCCACGAGGGCCGGCACCGGCACACCGCGCGGATCCGGGACGGCTGGCGTGACTCCGACGTCTTCAGCATCCTCGGCCAGGAATGGGCGCACCGGCCCGGGCCTGAATGATCGGGGTATCGGTGGCCAGGCTCCGGCAGCGGCCCTGGTGCCGGAGGGCGAAGAGCCGCGCGGGATCATCTGGCGTGTGAAGTCAAGCTGGGCCCGCGCGGCCTGTTCTGATTCTGCCCTGTGCGGGATCTCGAAGGAACACCTGGGTGCGCTGATCACCGAGTTGGCCGGGCCGTGGACCGCCGCCCGAGACTCCGAGCTTGCCAAACGGCGTGGCCATGGTCGACTGCGGGCGGCCGGGGCCGGGCTGGATCACCAGTTGGTCTTCGTGGACCGGGTCCTGGTGACCTTGGTGGTGCTGCGCTGGGCGCTGTCGCACAGGGTGCTCGCGGTGCTGTTCGGAGTCTCGCCCTCCACGATCGACCGGGCGGTCGGAGAGATGCGCCCGCTGCTGGCCGCTCGCGGCTTCGCGGTGCCGGATCGGCCCGGGATCAGGCTCAGGACCCTCGCGGACGTGTTCGCCTATGCCCAGGCCGAGGGGATCACGCTGCGGATCGACGGTACCGAGGTGCAGGTACGCCGCCCGAAGGCGGGGCGGCTGGGCCGTAAGGCGTTCGTGTCGGGCAAGAAGAGGCAGAACACCGAGAAGGCCACGATGATCAGCGACGAGCAGGGGCGGGAGCTGTGGCTCGGGGCGATCCGCCCGGGCCGTATGCACGATGCCACCGCAGTACGCACCGAGGGCATCGAGGAGCAGCTGCGGCTGCACCCGAAGGTGAAGGCCGAAGTCGACTCCGGCTATGCCGGCCTGGCCCGCGACTTCCCCGGCCAGGTCAGCGCCCCGCCGAAGAAACCAGCGGCGGACGCCGGGCCGTCCGAGCGCAACTTCTACGACCACACGCGCCGCCGCCAATCCCAACGGCGGATCATGGTCGAGCACGCCAACGCAGAGATCAAGCAGTGGCGGTCGCTGCAACGCTGGACCGGCGAGCGCGACGACCTGCCTGAGGTCATCGCCGCAATCGGCGCCCTGGTCTCCGACCGCAGCGCCAAGCGCCCGACCCGCAGAAGGCCGAGCACGGAACTCGACCTCGTCCGCGCGACGGCCTGCTGATCCACCCCGAGCCGAACCGCCAGGCCAGCACGTCCCAAGCCCTATCGTGCGGCTACTCGTAAGGCTCCCATTGTGTCGGGGCATCCTTGCCCGGCGCACTGTCGGCCGCACCGGCGGGGGCTTCGGGGGCCGCGAGCTCGGTTGGACGGCGCCCCTCGCGGCGACCGGGGGCGGCCTGACGGATTTCAAGCTCCCGCCGCGCGCCGCAGACGTTTTCACCTGCGCCGACCAGCACCAGCCCTATCACGATCTACAACTGCCGCGTCGGCGCCACCGTCCAGCCATGCGCGCTCATCAGGCCCGGGCTACCCCGGCCAACGCACATCATTCACCGCTGACGACCTTGGGGGGTGTGGCGACGGCCTGTCTGAAGGTCGCCATGCTGAAGGTGCGTCTTCACAGCGAGACCGAAATCGCGCGTGTGGCGCAGCAGGCGCTGAACGACCGGGTGCGGCTGCTGCATCCGGGGTCGACCTTGGAGGAGAGCTTCCTCGGTCACCGCATCAAGGTGTCAGGTCCCCGGACCGGCAGGGGCATCAGCCGGGGTCAGGCGGCCGGGGCACCCGCCGCGGCTGTGGCCAGCCGGGCCAGGGTGGTGCGGATGCCTGCGCGGTTGACCTCGATCCGGCGCGCGGGGCCGGTGCCGGCGAAGACCAGGCCCAGCAGTTCGGCGGCGCGGGCGCCGCGGCCGGTGCGCAGGTCCTGCCAGGACTCGGTGACCCGGGTGCCGGCGCCCTCGGGCTCGAAGCGGTACCGCCAGCGCGCGATCGGCAGGCCGAGCACGTCCACGTCGAAGGTGAACTCGGCGCCCGGCGCGGCCACCGTCACCCGGCCCGTGGTGAACCACACGAACAGGCCCCGCCGGTTGAACCCGACGAACCGGGTGCCGGGCCGGGCGGCCGGGCCGGCCAGCCAGACCCGGCGGCACTCCGGGCTCCACCGCCCCATCGCCCGCAGGTCCGCCACCAGCCGGTAGAGCGTCTGGGGAGCGGCGTCGACCAGGATGGACTCCTCGATCTCGAACTGACGCGGCATCGGCTTCTTCCTGACGAAGGGGTGCCCGGCGGACCCGTCCGGGCTCGGGTGCCGTCAGCCGCGGGCGGCGACGAACAGGCTCTGCGAGGCGCGGCCGATCGGGCCCCGCTCGTCGTGGAGCCCGGCCTCCGCCGTGCCGATCCCGTCCGGGGCGACGGCGGTCCGGGCGTCGATGCAGACCCAGTCGCCGACAGGATGGCGGTGCAGGTTCACCGTCAGGTCCGGGTTGACGAACAGGTGCGAGGTGAAGTCGAGTTCGTTGCTGACCCCGTTGATGGAATCCGCCGCCACCAGCACCCGCTCCAGCGGGTCGGTCTTCTCCCCGGCCACCAGAGGAACCCGCATCCGCAGCCAGCAGGCGGCCGGCCCCCGCTCCAGGAAGGATCCGGCCGCGAACCGGAACTCCATGGCGGTGTGGTAGCCCTGCTCCCAGGGCACCGCGAAGAACGGCTGCGGCCGGGAGCGGCCGGGCGGCGCCACCACGGGCTCCGGCGCGACCCCGGGCACCGAGCCGGGCGCCGTACGGATGCTCAGCGCGGTCGCCCGCATGACCTCCGTACCGCCGTCCACCGCCAGCGAGACCCCCACCAGCTCCACGCTGCGCCCCGCCCGCAGGACCCGGGTGGCCACCGTCAGCGGCCGCAGCGGCACCGGCCGCAGGATCTCGAAGGTCATCCGGGCCACCCGCAGGTCCTCCCGGGCGCCCGGGCGCAGCAGCACCGCCCGGCCCAGCAGGGCGGCGGGCGGCCCGGCGTGCTGGCTGTCCACGTCCCACGGCCCCCGGGCGTACCCGGTGGGGGCGAACCGCTCCTGCGAGAGCTGCTCGAAGAACGCCTCGGCCCCGCTGCCGGTCCCGGTCATCGCCTGTCTCCCGTCGGTCGCCAGCAGCAGGCTACTGGCTGGTAGTCGCCGCTGTCCCGGGTTCCGGCCACCCGCCCCGCCTCGGAAGTCCTCGGCACTCCCTGCGACGATGACGGCCCCGACCTGGAAGGACGCACGTGAAAGACGCCGGCGAAACCGCCCCGACGGACGATCGACGGGACCCGGCAGTAGCAGCCGGTGGCGCGGCGGAGCCGGCCGTCTCCGCCCGTCCCCCGCGGTTCTCCCGCCTCCTGGCCGGCGCCGCAGTCGCCGCGACCGTAGTGGCTGCCGTGACGGCGGTGGCCGTCTCGGGCCTGGCCGGGCAGCCCACCGCCACACCGGCCGTCACTCGATCGCCCACCTCGGCACCCGCCGATTCGCCCACGCCCTCCGCGTCCCCCACACCCTCGCCGACACCGGCACCCTCCGACTCCCCGTCACCATCGCTCATTCCCGCCCCCACCGCAGCGAAGACCGACACACCGTCGCCCACCACCACCCGCAGCCGTCCCGCGCCCACACACGCGGCGAACACCCCAGGGCCGCGGCCGACCAGCAACGACCCTGCCCCCGGCTGCAACTGCACCATCGTCCACCCGGACCCCGGACCCCAACCCACCTGCGGAACACCGAGCAACCCCTGCCACGCCACCCCACTCCCGAACACCCCAATCCCCACTCCGCACTGAACACCCGCACGCCCATCGCAGCGCGACACGGGAAGCAGGCCCCGCGACCCGCGGCCGCGGGGACAGGGCGGCGGCCTGCGGTCCGGGCGGGAGAGGCGCACGGCGCAGCACGGGCGGGCGGGATGCTCGCGGACCTGGACGTGGCCGACGGGATGCGCGTGCTGGACGTCGGGACGGGCGCCGGCTGGAACGCCGGCCTGCCGGCCTGGCGGCTCGGCGGCGAGCGGGTGGTGACCGTCGAGGTGGATCCGCGCCTCGCCGCGGCCGCCCAGGAGCGCCTCGCGGCCCGGGGCCTGCACCCGCACTGCGTGGCCGGGGACGGCGCGGCCGGGTACCCGGACCGGGCGCCGTACGACCGGATCGTCGTGACGTTCTCCGTGACGGACGTTCCGGCCGCGTGGGTGGCGCAGACCGCGCCGGGTGGGCTGATCGTCGTGCCGTGGGGGCACCGAGTTCGGCGGCGAGGCCGTCGCCCGCCTCACCGTCGCCCCGGGCGGTGTCGCGCAGGGCCGCTTCACCCGGTCCTCCGCGTTCATGCGCATGCGCTCCCAGCGTGGCGTGCGGCCGCCGTTCGACGCCTATCTGAAGGGCCGGCCGTGGCCGGCCGACGGCCGCCGTTCCACCACGGCGCTGTCGCCGGCGCTCACCGGCGGCTGGGTCGAGCAGTTCGCGATCGGCCTGCGGGTCCCCCACGTGTTCTGGCGCAGCGAGCGGTACGAGGACGGCACCTACACGCTGTGGCTCTACGACTCCACCGACACCCGGTCCTGGGCGAGCGCCGACTGGGAGCCGGACCGCAGCACGTACGAGGTCGTGCAGGCCGGCCCGCGGTCGCTGTGGGGCGAGGTCGAGGCCGCCTGGCGCTGGTGGGACGCCCAGGGCCGGCCCGGCTTCACCCGGTTCGGCCTCACCGTCGACGCCGCCGGCCAGCACGCGTGGCTCGACAGCCCCGACCACCCCGTGGGCGCGCGGTGCTCCGGCGGGGGGCGGCTCGCGGTGTGAGGCGGTGCCGATCGAGAAGGTCCGTCCCGTCCCGGCCGCGGCAGGTGACACGGCGGCCGAGCCGGCGGCGGTGCGGATGGTGCGTGCGGGTCCTGCCCGGGCCGGGGCGCGCAGGGCGGACCGGTCCGGACGGGTGCGGTACTGGAGAGGATGGGCTCTCCCGCGAAATCATGTGACGGACGATCGGACACGTGTGCTCTAATGCGCTGTCACGCCGTCCACGCACCACCTGCGAGTGCGACCTCAGAACCGGGAGCAGTACCGGCCGATGAACGCTGTATGCCCCCGATGCGCCGAGTGCGACCAGACCGTGAGCGTGCCGCACGCCTTGACCGACACCGGCCACCCGCTCGCGGCACCGGAGCACGGCCTGCTCCTGCCGCCACCGCCACCGGCGCCGGCGGCGGTCGAGCGCGCCAAGCCCGCCATCGCGCTCTACGCCGCGGCGGCCGTGATCACCGTCCTCGGGCTGAAGAACATGGCCGACAGCCTCCCCGACCTGCGGGACGCCAACGCGTCCTACCGCATGGGCTACCTCCTCGGCCCGCTGATCCTCACCGTGCCCTTGGCGCTGGCCGGGCTGGTCGTGCAGCTGGCGACGAAACGGCGGCGGGTCAAGGTGGCCGAGGACGCGGCCCGGAGGCGGCGCGCGGTCTGGGAACGGTGCCACCGGGTCTGGCAGGCGGCCTGGTTGTGCCGACGGTGCCGGATGGCGTTCTTCCCGAAGGGGGCGATCCGCCCGGACTTCCCCGCCTCTCCGGCCATAGCGGTGGCGCAGCTTCCGATGTGGGTGACGACGACAGCCGAGCGTGAGTTCAGCGTGCCGGAGCCTGCCGAGCGTAAGTTCGCCGTGTCGGAGCCTGCCGGTCCGCGCTGAACCCCGGACCGGCCGGGGATCCGCCCGGCGCCGGCGGGGGCGATCGGGCGGAGCCTGCGCAGGAGGCCGTGCCGCGACGTACCGGGTCGGCGTGCACGGCCCGGCGCGGTGGGACGGAGGGCAGGATTCGAACCTGCGCGGGCCCCAGGGGGACCTGCTCGGCCATCACGGGCCAGGCGCCCGGTGAACCGCTCCGGGCACCTCTCCCAGTGCCGGGAGCCGCGCTCGCGCTCCCTGACGTGCCTTCGCGGTCCGAAGCGATGGGGCGTTCGTCGACCGGTGGACGGGCGATCGATGAACTCGCTTGGTTGCTGCTCCCGTTGGTACCGGTGAGGGCCCGCCGGGCGGGCGCCGGACGGGCTGCGGCCCGGGTGCCCCGGGCGGCTGACGAGGCCCGGTCCCGACCAGTCAGGAGCAGACATGAACAAGATCAAGGCCGCCGTCACGGCCGCCGCCGTCCTCGCCGGAATCGGGCTGAGCGCGGCTCCCGCGTCGGCAGGTGACATCGGTGTCCCCGCCACCCCCGCGCACTGCGGCAACAAGCAGTTCGGCGGCACCTTCCTGTGCGGCGGTGCCTACGGTGAGGGCGGGACCTACTTCGGCTTCCGGGACGGCACCAGCGAGATCTTCGTGATCGGAACCGACCACGCCGTGTGGACGCGCTGGACGATCGGCAGCTCCGGCAAGCTGAGCGCCTGGACCTCCATGGGCGGCTATTTCACGAGCAAGGTCGAGATAACCCGCCAGACCCTCGGCGGCGCCTTCACCATCACCGCACGCGGCAGCGACAACCGCACATGGTCCCGCGACCGTGACCAGAACGGGAACTGGAGCGCCTGGTACACCCACGGCACGTCGTCGGCCGGCACCGGCAACGCCTGATCGTGGTGGGGGGTCCCGGAGAATCGGTCCATGACCGCTCCGGGGCCTCCCCCTCGCGCGTCGGGTGCACGTGGATCTGGCGCGGGTGTGCGCGGCCGGCTGCCGCCGTCGGTGGGTTCCGCAACACCTGGCGCGGGCAGTACCGACCGCAGGAGCGTGTCCGTCCGTGGCTCTCGCCGTCCATCGGTGCCTGCCCACCAACGGCGACAGCCGGCACATCACCGGCGGCGGGCACGGGTACACGCCCGGCACGGCCGGGTCGGACCGGCCGCCGGGTGTGGCGTACCTGGAGCAGATCGCCCGCGGTGCCGAGTAGTACCCGGGCCTCCCACCCACCCGGGAGCCTCGCCTGCGAGGGTGCGGCGTCGTGTCCGCGGTCGCCGGACTGCCGGCGTGAAGAGGTTCACGCGGCGTCCTGTCCGATCGGCCCCGAGCGCGCGGAAGGGATGGGGGACCCGAGGGAGTCCCCGTGGACCTGATGCTCACCCAGCCCGACTCCCCCGAGTACGTCCTGTACGCGTTCGCCGGCGAGCTCGGCGTGATCACGACCGACAGCGTCGGGGGACGGCCTGAGCGCCGGCACCATCGCCCTGCTCACCGCCGCCTACTTCCCCGACGAGTACCGCCTCACCGTGACCCGCCTCTACCGCCGCCGCTACGGCCGGGCCTGGGAGCGGCTGGTCTGACGCACAGCCCGACCGGCGACGCCGCCCCGCGCCGCGAACGAGAACGGTCCGCCCCGTACTGCTCGCGGGACGGGCCGGTGCTTCTCAGTGCAGACGGGACCGTACCGCATCAGACCGGCCGACAGCCCCCGCGCGAGGAGGCGCCCGCCTGTCGGCTACGGCTCGGCGGGAGCGCCGTTGCCCCCGGCCCGGCCCGCGGCGCCGAATCGCCACGCCTCGATGTCGCGGTAACGGATCGGCCCAGGGCCGCGGCCGATGTTGCTGCCGACCAGGTGGAGACGCTCGGTGCGCCACGGTCGGCCCACGAACCCGGAGAGCCCGGCCGCGGCCTGCGGCACGCTGGTGGAATCGTCGCGACGGGACCGCGCCAGGGTCAGATGGGGGCGCAGCGGGCGGTTGTTGAACTCGATCCCGCAGGACCTGGCCAGGTCCCGGACGTCGGCGGCGAGCAGGTGCAGTCCCTCCAGGTCCCCGTCGATCCCGCTCCACAGCAGTCGCTCGTCGAAGTGGCCGCCCCCACGCAGCCCCAGCTGCAGAGCGGGGTGCGACGCCGCCCGGCCGGCCAGCACCGACCGCAGCAACGGCACTGCCGTGGAGGGCAGCTCACCGAGGAAGGCCAGAGTGATGTGCCAGTCCTCGATCCGGTTCCACCGCAGCCGCGGGTACCTGGTGTAAGCGGGCTGCAGGACCCGGGCCAGCTCGTCCTTGGCGTCGTCGGGCGGAGCCAACGCCACGAAGACACGCAGGGTCGAGGGCTCGGGGGGAACGTCCACCAGGGATTTCTAGCACCCCACCAGCGTTCCCGGCCGGGGAGGAGACCCGCCTGCGGCGCAGCCACCCGGCAGCGCCGGTCAGGACGGCGTGCCGGCACCGTCGACCGGAACGTCGCCGACACTCCCCGGCTCCCCGCCGCGCCGCGCCGCGGCCGACCGACGGAAGCACCGGCCCGGACAGCGTCCACCAGGCGCCGCACACCGGCACCGGCGGGGGCCGGGGAGTCAGGACGGCGTCGGGGCAGCCTCCCAGGCGAACCCGTCAGGGTCGGTGAAGGTGCCGGCGGTGCTGCCGAGGACGATGCGGTGCGAGCCGGCGCCGTCGGCGGGGACACCGAGGTCCTTGGCAAGGGCACGGCGCTTGTACAGCGCCAGCTTGACGGGGCCGGACTGTCCAGGGGCGAACTCGGTGTACTTGCCACCGAAGCTCTTGGCCACGGTCAGGCCACGGCCGACGTAGGACTGCTTGGTGGCCTTCACGTCCTCGACTCCGAGCAGCAGGACGACCTCGTCGATCTCGCGGGTGGCGGGGCCCGTGTCCTTCTTCGCCGAGGTCGCGATCTTCCAGATCGTCCCGTCCGGTGCCTGGACGACGCCACCGTAGCCCCACAGCGACTTCGCGGCAGGCTTCAGCACCGTGGCGCCGGCGGCCACTGCGGCGCCGACGAAGCCATCAACGGTGCCCGGCCCGGACACCGTGAGCGCCAGAGTGAAGCCGCGGAATCCGTTCGAGTGCGCCTCGGACGCCCGCAGGCGTATGTACGTGTCCACGCCGAAGTCGCTGTAGAAGCGGCGGGCAGCCTCAAGGCCGGCCACCTCGACGGTGACGGACACGAGGGATGTGTGGGCTGTGGTGGAGGTGGTGGTTGCCATGACCAAGACGCTAGGAGGTGCACAGCCACCAGGGCTTCTCGAATCCTGACCGGTCCTGAGACCTGGTTCAGAGCGGGACCCCGCGGTGTTCAAGGACGGGGAGGATGTCAACCGGTGGACCACCGCCCGCCGGCACCTCGCCACCACGGCGGACGAGGCCCTCCCCGGGGAGAACGGCGTGGCCGCCCACAGCGCCGTGCCCGTCCCGTTCGCGGCCGCCGCAGGGAGTGAGGCCGTACGGATGGGATGACCGCTTACGGCTCCCGGGCCTACTCGTCCCTGCCCCGGACCCGACCGGACAGACACCGTCCCAGTGCCCCGTCGTGGTGCCGGGAAGCCCCGCGACCCCGGCGTTACCGCCTCGGGATGTCCCGCACGAGCCGCTCCCGCGCCAGGTGCGCGGCCCACACCTCGCCCGGCGCGGTCCCCGGCCAGACGATGGCTTCCCCGGTGGCCCGGGAACGGCGTCCTCGTTGCGCAGGGCATGAAGAAGATCACCGCGCTCGGCGCGGAGGACTCCGACGTCCACACCCCCGCCGGATGGAAGCCGCTCCCTGCGGGCACGCGCCGTGACCTGCTGCTCGGTCCGGCGCGGGCCCTGGACGCCGGGCCGGGGAGCGGCCGAGAGCAGCGCAGGGCGGCCGGGACGATGGGGCGGTGACCGAACTCTGGCGGCCGGCGGACTCCCGACGCCGCAGACATCCCCGACCACGTGACGCCCAGCGTTTGACCGGGGGTCGAGTCGGGCGTGCGATGGAAGGTGGGCGGGGCGGGTGCGGGATGCCCGTTCCGCGGCGGACCGGGACGGAGGCGCAGCCATGTACGTCCGCACCATCTACCTGACCGGTGATCCGGCGCTGGCCGACAAGGCGCTGGAGGGGCTGAAGGCGGAATCCGTCGGACTGCTCTCCGGTCAGGCCGGCTACCGGGGGTTCAGCATCTTCTCGGACCGGCGGCTCGGAAAGATCCTGCTGGGTTCGTGGTGGGAGAGCGCGCAGAACGAGCGGGACAGCTACACGGCGCTGCACGACCAGCGCCAGGAGCTGCTGACCGTATTCGGCGGCACGATCAGCGTGGCCAGCTGGGAGGCCGCAGTGTCCCGCCGGGGCGACGCGCAGCCGGGGGCGGGGTTCCGGCTGGTACGCCTCGGGTTCGACCCGGCGGCGGTCGACCGGCTGGTGGAGGCGTTCGAGGCGACCGCGCTGCCCGGGCTGGAGTCACTGGACGGGTTCGTCGGCGGCGCACTGCTGATCGACCGGACGCGCGGAACCGGGAGCGTCGGCGCGATCTTCCGCGACCGGGCGGCGCTGGAGGCCACCCGGGGAGCGCAGGCGCGGCTCCGCTCGAAGGCGGCGGAGGCGTCGGGCGTGCAGGTGCAGACACTCGAGGAGTTCGACGTCGAGCTCCTCGACCGGCCGTAGGCCGGCAGGGGCTCGGGAACCGCGGCAGCCGGCTGCCCGCCCGCTCCCGGCACCCGGCCCGCGACGAACCGGACCGGACGACCGGACCGGACCGGACGCAGCGCGGTCGGGGGCGTCCTGGGGCCCCGGTGGGAAGGGCGCAGCGCAGCGGGCCCCCGGCCGCCCCGGCGCCGGGCGCGGAGCAGTTCGCCGTCCGGCGCGGGCGCGAGCACCTGCTCGACGTCGGCCGGGTCCACGCCGTCTTCGTCGCCGACGCCCGCAGGCGGGGCGAGGCCTGCGGCCCGCTCGACCTCCTCCCCGCCGTCGGCACCGAACAGACCGCGGCACAGCTGTGTGGATGGCGGGGCGTTGCTGGTCATGTCTGGGGGTCGGGATCGAGCTCCTTGACCAGGAAGACGGCGGGGTCTGCGACTTGGTGTTCGGCGCCTGTGTCATCGGTGTAGAAGTAGCGATCCAGGTAACGGACGGTGGGCCGGTACCCCAAGCGGGCGTAGAGTGCTGCGGCTCGCGGATTCCCGTGATCGTCGACTCCCAATCCGATCAGGCGTGCGCCTCGTTCGGCAGCAAGCTGTTCGGCGTGGCGGATCAGGGCGCTGCCTGTCCCGCGGGACTGCAGCGCATCGACGACGTGCAAACCGTTGATCTCCGGGCAGCCCGCTATGACGGCCCGCACTTCTGGTGCCGCGCATCCATCCCAACGGACCTCGCAGGTTCCGGCCAGCCGGGCGGCGTCCAGCCAGGCCACCAGGAACGTGCTGGTTCCCGCGAGCTGTCGGGCGAACCGCTGAGCGTGGTAGGAGATGGCGCTCGAGGAGGGCAGGCGCTCTTCCAGCGCATCCAGATCTTCTTGTCGGCAGGCCTTGATGTGCATGGGCATCATGATGCTGTCCCGTCCGGCGCGGAGACGACGCATTTTCGCCGGTGGGCTCGGTCGAGCTGTCCCGGGCTGACCCTGCCGTGTCGGCGGGAGTTTCCGGAGTCACCGACGGCCGAGGAAGATCCTTCGGGTCAATCGGTTGGGAGTACTCGCAGACCGCGGCGTCACGGAGTGAGTTTGTAACCGGCCGTACGTGGGGAATGCGAGCTGGACGCCGTCACAGTGGTCGCGGGGCGGGGTCCAGTGGTGACTGAGCCTTCCCCCGGGACGTGAACACCGGAGTTTCATGCGGCGAGGGTGATCCTACGGGACGCCGCTGTCTGCTGTTCGAACTGGATCGGGCTGAGGTAGCCGAGCGTGGAGTGGCGTCGGCGGAGGTTGTAGAAGGAGATCCAGCGGAACACATCCAGCCTCGCCTGTTGCTGGCTGGCCCAGCGCGCTCCGTGCATCAACTCCCGCTTCATTGAGGCGAAGAAGAAGGTGGGCGGGGCGGGTGCGGGATGCCCGTTCCGCGGCGGACCGGGACGGAGGCGCAGCCATGTACGTCCGCACCATCTATCTGACCGGTGATCCGGCGCTGGCCGACAAGGCGCTGGAGGGGCTGAAGGCGGAATCCGTCGGGCTGCTCTCCGGTCAGGCCGGCTACCGGGGGTTCAGCATCTTCTCGGACCGGCGGCTCGGGAAGATCCTGCTGGGTTCGTGGTGGGAGAGCGCGCAGAACGAGCGGGACAGCTACACGGCGCTGCACGACCAGCGCCAGGAGCTGCTGACCGTATTCGGCGGCACGGTCAGCGTGGCCGGCTGGGAGGCCGCGGTGTCCCGCCGG
Organism: Kitasatospora sp. NBC_00374; assembly: GCF_041434935.1. Taxonomy (NCBI): domain Bacteria; kingdom Bacillati; phylum Actinomycetota; class Actinomycetes; order Kitasatosporales; family Streptomycetaceae; genus Kitasatospora; species Kitasatospora sp. NBC_00374. Next base: position 182,792 of record NZ_CP107964.1, read on the forward strand.
GGCGACGCGCAGCCGGGGGCGGGGTTCCGGCTGGTGCGCCTCGGGTTCGACCCGGCAAGGCGCCCCGGGAGCGCCGATCTGACGCCCACCAGGGCGCGGGCGCATGGTCAACAGCCAGGTCAGGGACGGGCGGTGACGATCCGCAGGTCCCGCTGATCGGTGGGCCGGCTCCCGGCGGCTCCTGTCGCGCCGGGGTGGTCGGGGGCCGGTGGCGGGGCGGTCAGGGTCGGCGGCCGGATGCAGGGCGCGGGGGCGGCGTGCGATGGGCCAGTGTGCGGCGGGCCGGTGTGCGCAGCGTCGGCCACCCGGTGGTGGGTGGCGGCCGCGACGGTCCGCGTCTTCGGCCCGGCCAGAGGTCGGGAACGCGGCCGAGTCGGGCGGGACGCCACGTCCGGGGGCGGCTTGGTCCACCGGCCGGAGAGGGGCGGAGAGGGCAGGATTCGAACCTGCGCGGGCCCCGAAGGGCCCTGCTCGGCCGTTGCCGGCCAGGCACCCGATGAACCGCTCCGGGCACCTCTCCCAGCCAGGGACCCTCGCGTTCCCTGACGTGCTCTCAGGATGGCCCGGCGGCCTGACCGGGCACTGACACCCGACTGATCCGGGCCGCGCCCCGAGCAGGCGCAGCGGGACCGGCCGGGGCGGGCTGGTCCGGGCCGGCACCGAGGGCAGGGCCCGGCGTGAAGGCTCGGGGCGCGGCCGGACGCGGAGCAGCCAGGGCAGTTGGCGGCCCCGGGGGTGCTGGGTGGGCCCGCCACGTGCAGGGCCGGGTCCGAGGTCGGGGCTCGCGTGCGGCCTGTGGGCGGCCGAGGTGAGGGGCGCAGGGCGCTCACCGGGACGGCGTGGCGGGGAGGTTGCGTGGTGTGCGGCCCGCGCCGGCGGGCGGAATGCCCGACCGGCCCCTATGTTGGGGATGAAATAGCACAAAAACCCCATCGAATTCGGTTTTGGAGTCGTCGTCATGAACAAGGGGCAGCTCGTGGAGGCGGTGGCCGGGCAACTCGGCAGCCGCAACGCCGCCGAGGACGCCGTGGACGCGGTGCTCGACGTCATGGTCCGCGCGGTGGTGGCCGGGGAGCGGGTGCAGGTCACCGGGTTCGGCACGCTGGAGATGGTCGAGCGCGCCGGCCGCTACGCCCGCAACCCCCAGACCGGCGAGCGCGTCAGGGTCAAGAAGACCACCGTGCCCAGGTTCCGCCCCGGCCAGGGCTTCAAGGACCTGGTCTCCGGCGCGAAGAAGCTCCCCAAGGCAGGACCCGCCGTCGCCAAGGCCCCCAAGGGCTCCCTCACCACACCCAAGGCCACCGCCGGCTCCCCCGTCGCGAGGAGGGCCTCCACGAAGCGCCCCACCGCCACCGCCGCGCCGGCGGCACCAGCCAAGAAGACCGCCACCAAGAAGGCCACGACCACGGCGAGGACGACAGCCACCGCCCCTGGGACGAAGAAGACGACCGCCCCCGCCAAGAAGACCACCACCGCCAGAAAGACCGCACCCGGGGCGGGCAAGAAGACGACCACGCCCGCCAAGCGGACCACCCGCCGCGCCACCACCTGACCCGAACGGGCGCCCCGGCCCGGCACGAGCCCCGTGCCCGCCATGCGGTCGATCGCGCCGACGGCGGGCCCGGCACGCCGGGCTAAGACGAACGCCGAGCCCCCGCTCCACCGACTTCCAGTCGAGCGGCCGCCGGTCCCCCCGCCAACCGGTCAGCGCGACGACTTCCTCGGCCCACGACGGCTCATCGGATTCCACGGCACGGCATCTGGCCCTTGATCTGATCGTCGCGGACCGCGCCGAGTTTGCCAGCCCCGCTCCCTGTGACGGGCCCACGGTCCGGCTCCTCCAGTGGGCCACGACTTCGGCCGGACACCCGTTCTGCTGGCTCGTGGAACCTTCGGACCCGGACCAGTGGCCGGTCTTCACTCGTAGCGACAAGTGGGATCCCTGGGAGCGCTTCGACTGTTCCTCGGCGGAATTCATCCATCGGATACTGACCGATCCGCAGCACCCCTACTCCCTCGCGGAATATTTCGAGACGCCCTGGTTCACCTCTGCCGAGCAGGTCGAACAAGCCGAGGCGGACTTCTGGGACTCCCTGGGGTCTCGGTGAACGGTCAGCCGAGCCAGACGATGTCGATGACGTGGAGGCGCCCGGCCATCCGGTTGACCAGGTAGACCAGGCTCAGCTGCCCGATGGAGGCGCAGCGCACGTCTTCGCCTTCGGGGTCGGTGGCGTCCCACTGGGGCCAGCCCCAGGGGGTGCGGGAGGCGATGTCGAGGAGGTCGCCGACCATCTGCTGGGCGTGCGAGGGGAGGTTGACGAACGTTTTGCCGGCGTTCGGGGACAGGCGGGCGGGCCAGACCGGGTCGCTCACGGGCGGGTTCCGAGGAGGTCGGCCAGGTCGGTGCCGTCCTCGTCGTCCATGCCGGCGGCGACGAAGGCGTCGACGGCGGGTGCGCTGTCCAGGCGGACCTGCCAGGTGCGTACGACGTCGTGCAGTGGGGAGAGGTCGTAGGTCTGGCGGGAGTCCTCCAGTGCCTTGGCCCAGTCCCGCTCGAACGCCGGCAGCCACCGGGCGGTGCGCTCGGGGCGCTCGGCGCGGATGCGGGCCAGCAGCCGGGCGGCGGCGCGCGGGGCCGGGGCGGGCGGCGGGGCTGGAAGATGCTCGGGCTGGGCGCTCACTGGGGGTCCTCCACTTCGTCGTCCGTCACGGTACGGCAATCGGGTGCAACCGGTAGCGGGCACAAGGGGATTCTCCCGCCGTCGGTCGATTCGAATGCGCCGGACGGCCGCCCGCCCGACCGGACGCCGGGCCGCGTTTCGCACCCCGGGAACGGGCGCAGGTCCGTGTCCCGCCCTGGCTCACCACGGCGCCGCCGGGGCCCTGGGAATTCCCCGGTCCTGTGACTGAGCGCTTCAGTCGGCGAGTTGAGCATCTGCCGGGCCGGTTCGCGCAGGTCGATGGTGGATTCGGCTCGCCGCGCGCGTACGCCTCAGAGCATCCGCTCGGCCGTTGCCGCCCGTGCTCGCAGCGCGTCGGCCTCCTCGTGCTGCCCCTGGGCGGCCAGGATCCGTGCCCGGTACTCCATCGCGTACCCGTCGCCCAGCTCCTCGGCGTGCAGGAATGCCTGTACGGCCCGCTCCAGGTCGCCTCGGTCCCGGAAGGCCACCCCCAGCGCGGTGATCGGGAACGCCTCGTCCTGCGCGAGGATCACCGACGCCCAGCGTTCGACACCGGCCGCATCGCCGCGGTCGAGCGCCTGCTTGACGAGGCCCAGCATGGCGTCCGGATCGCCGAGCGCCGCGGCCTTCTCCCAGACCACCTGTGCGCGGTTCGCGTCACCGGCCACCGCGTGCAGCATGCCCAGGTTGTAGGCGGCGACCGCGTTCCCGGCTGCCCACGCCCGGCCCCACCAGTGCAGCGCGCCGGCCCGATCACCCTTCAGGTACAGGGCCGCCGCCAGGCTCCCCATCGCCACGTCGTCGCCCAGCTCCGCCGCGACCGTCAGCTCGGCCAGCTCCTCGTCCGGCGGCATCCCGGCCCCGCCGACCGGCAGCCGGACCGACACCAACTCCTCGTTCGGCTGCGACCGCCGACGGAACCACCAAGCCATCAGCAACCACCCCAGCGGCACAGCCGCACCGATCCCCGGCGTGCGGGCAAGCGAACACCTGTCACCCGGCGATCATGCCAGGCCCGTGGAAGGAGGCCGTGGGCAGCCCGCAGGCGCTACGGCGGTCAGCCGTCGGCGGTGCCGTCCGTCCGGTGCGCGAGCCCGGACGGCTCGTGCGAGGGCGGTGGCTCGCTGGGCCGTGGCGTCGGTTGCGATGCACGGTGGCGGGTGGGGAACGCCGAGGTCGTCAGCCCGGTGCGGTCCCTGGGCGGGGTGCCGGCGATGGCGTCGGTGCCGGTGCGGCGCTTCGCTCGGCGGGCCCGCCGGCGGCGCCGTCGCGGGTTGGAGTGCCTGGCTGGTGGGTTGCGCAGCACTATGTGCAGGGGGGCGGTCGAGACCGACGTGGAGGTGGCGATGAGGGTCGTGTTCGTGCACGGGGCGTGCGTGCGGGACGGGGCGTGGTGGTGGCACCGCACCGCCGAGCTGCTGCGGGAACGGGGGGTGCCGAGCGTGGCTCCGGCGCTGCCGAGCTGTGGCGAGGCGGGCCTGCCCGGCGGCGTCGGCGGTCCGGGGCTGCCCGAGGATGTTGCCGCGGTGCGGCAGGTGCTGCGGGCCGGCGACGAGCCGACCGTCGTGGTCGCCCACAGCTACGGCGGCATCGTCACCGCGGAAGCCGCTGCGGGAATCGGGTCGGTGCGCCACCTGCTGCTGGTCTCCAGTTACCTGCCCGAGGTCGGGCAGAGCCTGTCGGAGTTCGGGGACGGCGGCCCCGCCCCGTTCCTCGACGTCGACCCCGACGCCGGCACGTTCGGGGTCCGGCCCGAGCTGCTCGTGGACACGTTCCTGCAGGACTGCGACCCCGAGGTCCAGGCGCAGGCGGCGGACCACCTCGCCCGGCAGAGCGTGCAGGTGACCGGGCAGCCGGTCGGGGCGGCCGCATGGCGGCTGTTGCCCTCGACGTACCTCGTCTGCGCTCGGGACCGGGGAACCCCGGCGCCGCTGCAGCGCGAGTTCGCCCGCCGGGCCGGCAGCGTCGTCGAGCTCGACGCCGGCCACCACCCGTTCCTGTCCCGGCCCGCAGCGGTCCGGGACCTGCTGCTGACGCTGTGAACAGCGGTGCGCCGGGTGGGCGGACCTCCGCCCTTCGCCCCGGACCGCTACCAGGTGCGGGTGTGGGCCAGTAGCGTCGCCGCGGATTCCTCGGCGAGGTCCTCGGCGTACGGCGGCAGCGGGCGGCCGGCGCGCAGATGTCGGCGGACCACGGACAGCGGAAGGTCGATCAGGGCCAGGATGACGCGGTCGCGGTCCTGGGTGCCGGCCGCGCCGAGTGCTTCGGCGAGGGTGGCAAGGGAGCCGAACACGCGCTGGTTGCCCAGGTCCGCGCGTTCCTTGTGTTCCTCGGACCAGTCGGCGCGGCCGAACTCCTCGGGCCCGTACAGGAGGAGCGAGGCCTCCTGCGGGTGCGCGCGACTCCAGGAGACGACGTGCCGGGCGGCGGCACGGGCGGCGAGCCGGGGGTCGGGGTCGCTGCCGAGCGCGGCGAAGTACCCGTCCTGGAAGCGCTCGACACTGCGCAGCCACACCTCGGCGAGCAGGGCCGGCCGGCCGGGGAAGCGGTGGTACACGGATCCGCTCGGCGCGCCGACCGCCTGGGCGACGGCGGTCATGGTCACGTCGGCCGGGCCGCCGGCGGCGGCGAGGAGGACCGCGGCGTCGAGGATCTGACCGGTGTCGAAGCGGGGTGGTCGAGCCATGAATCAGAGGGTAACCTCCAGAACAACTAGAGAGAGTTCTCTAATTTACGTCCGAGGGAGACCCATGCCCGTCTACAACGTCCACGAACGCGTGCTGACCGCCGAGGCGAGCGAGGTGGGCGCGCTCATCGACAGCCTGTCCGGCGGGACGGCCGACCGGCCGGACATGCTGTGGCCGCACTCGAAGTGGCCCGCGGTGCAGTTCGACCGCCCGCTGGCGGTCGGCGCGGTGGGCGGCCACGGACCGGTCCGCTACACGGTCGCCGCGTACGTGCCGGGCACCTGGGTACGGTTCGCCTTCAGCGGGCCGCGCGGCTTCGACGGCTTCCACGAGTTCGCGGCGCTGCCGCTCGACGGGGAGCGCACGGTACTCCGGCACACCCTCGCGATGCGGACCGGCGGCCCGGCACGTCTGAGCTGGCCACTGGCCTTCCGCTGGATGCACGACGCCTGCCTGGAGGACGCCCTGGACCGCGCCGAGGCGGCCTGCACCGGCACGGTGTCCCAACCGTCCCGCTGGTCCCCGTACGTCCGCCTCCTGCGCTCGCTCGCCCGCTGACGACGCGACCCCGCAAGGGGTCGGTGATCGTAGGCGGTCAGCGGCGCAGGACGGGCCGGCCGTGCGGTCGTCGTGCCGGATCGCGGCGGTCGGCCAGGGGATGCGCTGCGCGAGTTGTGCACCCGCCGGGCCGGCGGCGGCCGACCGGCCCCGCCGGCCTACGGGGTGTCCTGCGACACCAGGTAGGCGTCGTACTCGATCACCGAGGGCACCGGCACGTTGAGCTTCCCGGCCGACTCGGTGAGAGTCTCCTCCTGGCCGAGGAGTTGCCCGGACACCGGATCGACGATGAACGTGTACCGGGTCGGCAGACCGCCGGCCGCCGAGTCCGCGGAGAAGGCGACGCCCGGCCTGCCCGCACGGTCGACCACCTCCCCGGTCACCGCCACTTCGGGCAGGTCGGCCAGCAGCCGCAGGAGCGCGGCCCGCTGCCGGGGCGACAGGACCCGTTGGGTGACCAGGTCGTGGACCGCCTGGGAGGCGCCCAACGGCCCGTCGATCCCCGGCGTCCGACTCCGCAGCCAGGCCCGCAGACCGTCCGCGGTCACCGGCACCGGGCCCTGCAGCGTCGCATCCGCCGTCTGCTCGGTCGCCGAGCCCGGGCCGTCGTCCAGGAGGAACCGCCTCAGCCGCGCGCCCTCGGGTGACCGGACCAGGTCGAACTCCTCCGGCACCACCTTCGAGAACGATCCGCCGGAGTCCGTCCTCGTCCACAGCGCCCACTGCCGCCACCGCAGATGCGACCGCTCCCCGCCCGGGCTCTCCGGGAGCGTCTCGACGCGCCGCGCGATCTCCTCCAGCTCCGCCGCCGCGCCACGGCGGGAGTCCTCGGCCGCCAAGTGATAGGCCAGCGGCGGCGGGGTCGCAGCGAAAGCAACGGGCGTCGCGCCCGGCCACACGGCCACGGCGCCCGACACCACTGCCGCCACCGCCAGCGCGGCCACCGCCGGACGCGACCGGAAAGCCGCGCGGGCCGGTGCGCGCCGAAGGGCGGGAACCGGTGCGTCCCGGAGGATCCGCTCCAGGCCACGCTCGGCCGCCTCGGTGCCCGGCGTGACTCCCGCTGCGGGGTCGGCGGGGCCCATGAGGTTCCTGACGCTCCTGCTCGTGCTCATCCTGTTGCCCCCACAGCCTCTCGACCGATGGTCTCCGGTGTCTCTCCGGCGCCGCCGACGGTCTCCAACGCCCGGGCGAGCCGCGCGCGGGCCCGCATCAGGCGCACCGAACAGGCAGGCGCGGAGCAGCCCAGGACCCGGGCCGCCTCGCGGACCGTCAAGCCCTCCCAGCCGATCAGCGCCAGCACCTCCTGGTCCGAGGTCCGCAGCGCCGCCCAGGCCCGGTGCACGACGTGACGCTCCGTCACCGCCTCTCCGACATCCCGGGCGGTGACGGTGGCGTCGACGGCCAGATCGCGGTGCAGGTCCTCGGCGCGGCCGACCGCGCGCCGGTGGTTGGCGACCGTGTTGCGGGCGACCGTGTAGAGCCACGGCAGCGGCGCCCCGGCCGGCAGCGTGTCCATGCGGCGCCACGCGACCGCGAACACCTCCGCGGCCAGGTCCGCCGCGTCGGCGGCGCCGACCCGCCTGATCATGTAGCGATACACCGCGCCGTAGTGCTCGCGGTACACCCCCCGGAACTCTTCCCGCTCCCCCACCGTCACCCCTCGACCGATCGCTTCACCCGGTCTATGTGTGACCGGCCCCGGATCTAACACCTATCCGACCTCGTTTCATCTACCGCTGGTCGAAGGTGCCGCCCCGTACAGAGTGGCCGTCAGGAACCGGACACGCGCGCCCTCGCCGTGCGTCCCGATACCCCCGGTGAGCGCCCCACCCGGCCAGGGTCACGGGCGGTCCGGGCGTTCCGGGAAGCCCTGTTCCGGCTGGGGCGCAGACCCAGCACGGTGGCGATGAACGCGGCCAGGGTGAAGGCTGCGGTGGTCACGAACGCCGCGTGTGTGCCGGGGACGAACGCGCCGGGCACGTCACCCGCGGCCTTGACCGAGACGACCACGGCGAGTCCGATCGCGCCGCCGAGCTGCTGGGTGGTCTGGAGCAGTCCGGACGCGGATCCGGCGTGCTCGGGTGCGACTCCGCCGACGATCAGGGACGCCGCGGGCATGAAGACCAGTCCGGCGCAGATGCCGTTCAGCAGCAGGGGGGCGAAGACGGCCGGGACGTAGTTGCTGGTGGTGTCGAGGTCGGCGAGCCAGACGAAGCTGCCGGTCAGGCCGAGGGTGCCGATGAGCAGGAGCGGTCGCTGTCCGAAGCGTCCGACCAGCCGGGGGGTGATGCGGGACAGGCCGAAGATGGCCAGGGTCATCGGCAGGAACGCCAGGCCGGCGACCAGGGGGCTGAAGGCGAGGACCTCGTGGAGGTACTGCACGAGCAGGAAGAGCGTGGAGATCTGTGCGCCGAAGACCAGGGTGACGATCACCAGTCCCCCGATCCGGCGCCGGCCGCGGAGCAGGTCCGGTCGCAGCAGTGGGTGGGTGACGCGGCGTTCGGTGCGGGCCAGGACGGTGGCGAGGGCTGCGGCCAGGACGAGGCCGCCGATGGTCTGCGGGGAGGTCCAGCCCTTGTCGGGTGCTTCGGTCAGGGCCCAGACCACCGCGATGGCTGCTCCGGTGGCGGTGACGGCTCCGATGAAGTCGAAGCGGCCGGGGTGGCGCGGGGTCTCGGTGACGAACCGTCGGGCCAGGGCGAGGACCGCGATGCCGATGGGGACGTTGATGAACAGGGTCCAGCGCCAGGAGCCGTATTCGGTGACCAGGCCGCCCAGGACCAGGCCGAGGGTGCCGCCGCCGACGCTGACGGCGGAGAACAGGGCCAGGGCCCGGTGGCGGGCCGCTTCGTCGCGGGCGCTGGTGGTGACCAGGGCGAGCACGCCCGGTGCCGTCAGGGCGGCGCCGATGCCCTGGGCGGCCCGCGCCGCGATGAGCATCGTCGGGGACTGGGCGAGACCGCCCAGGAGGGAGGAGAGGGTGAACAGGGCCAGGCCGGCTTCGAAGACCTTCAGGCGGCCGAACGCGTCCCCGAGGCGTCCGCCCAGCAGGAGCAGTCCGCCGAAGGCCAGTGTGTAGGCGTTGAGGACCCACGACAGCGATGCGGGGCCGAATCCGAGGTCGGTGCTGATCTTGGGGAGGGCGACGTTCACGATGGTGCTGTCGAGCAGGAGCATCAGCTGCGCGACGAGCACGACGGCGATGCCGATCGCGGCGCGGCGGGAGCCGACGGGCCGGCCGGCCGGGACCGGGCCGGTGCGGGGTGCGGTCGGCGGCCTGGTGCGCCGGGTGAGGGAGACGGTGGGCATGGCACTGGTCCTGTTCTGGTCGGAGCCCGATGGGTGTGGGCGTGCTGCTGGTCCTAGGCGGGGGTTTCGCCGGTGGCGGTCAGGACGGCGCGGCCCAGGATGTGGGCGGCCATGGTGAAGCCGAGGAGGGCCGGGGTGGCGTCGGCCGGAACGCCGATGGACTCGACGTCCAGGGCGTGCACCACGGTGAAGTAGCGGTGGGGGCCGTGGCCGGCCGGCGGGGCGGCACCGATGTAGCGGGCGGCGCGGGCGTCGTTGGGCAGCTGGAAGGCGCCCTCGGGCAGGCCGGAGCCGGTGTCGTCGCCGGCGCTCTCGGGCAGGTCGGTGACGGTGGCGGGGATGTCGGCGACCGCCCAGTGCCAGAACCCGGATCCACTGGGGGCGTCGGCGTCGTAGACGGTGACGGCGTAGCTCTTGGTGCCTTCGGGGGCGCCGCTCCAGGACAGCTGCGGGGAGGCGTCCTTGCCGCCGGGGACGCCGAAGATGCCGGAGTACTGCTCGGGCGGCAGGGGGGCGCCGTCGGTGACGGTGGTGCTGGTGACGGTGAAGGACGCAGTCTCGGGCAGGCGGGCGAAGGGGTTGTTGGCGCTCATGGCGTGATTCCTCTCAAGCGGTGCTGTGGAGTGCCGGCGGTGGGGTCGGCACAGGCCGGGGCCCGCCGCATCGGGCGGGTAGGGGGTCACTCTGTTCCCCCCACCACAGAATCGACAGTATCACTGATAATCGATTATTAAGGGGTTCGTCTATGATGGGCTCATGCCTGAGACGATCCACATCGCGGCCTCGCCCGGGAAGCAGATGCTCTCCGAGCAGGTCTACGCACACCTGCGGGACGCGATCATGCGCGGCCAGTACGGCCCCGGCGCCGCCCTGAAGCCGCAGGACCTCGCCCGGGAGCAGGGCGTCAGCCTGGCGGTGGTGCGCGAAGCGCTGGTACGGGTGGTCGGCGAGGGCCTGGCCGACCGGCTGCCCAACCGCGGCTTCGCCGTCCCCGCCTTCTCCGACCAGCGCTGGCAGGACATCACCCAGGCCCGCCGGACCATCGAACCGGTCGTACTGCGCCTGTCGATCGAGCACGGCGACCTCGACTGGGAGAGCCGCGTACGAGCCGCCCACCACCGGCTGGCCCGCACCCCGACGCACGTGCCCGAGGAGGGCGAGTCCTACAGCGCCGCCTGGGCCGAGGCGCACCGGGTCTTCCACCGCACCCTGCTGGAGGGCTGCGGCAACCCTGTCCTGCTGGAGACCTTCGACCGGCTGTGGACCGCCAGCGAACTCGCCCGCCGCTGGGCCGCCCAGCTCAACCCCCGCCGCGACGCCCTGGTCGAGCACGCCCGGCTGGAGGAGGCGACACTGGCCCGCGACGCCGACACCGCCGCCGAACTCCTGACCCAGCACCTGACCATGACCAGCGCCGCGCTCACCACCACCCCGCACGAATGCGAAGGGGATGGCTGCTGACGACGCCACTGCGGGAAGGCCCCGGCTGCCGCCACCACAGCACCGTCAACCTTCGGCCCGGGCTCTGAGAATCCGGACTTCCAGTCCTTCCGGAGCTCCTACGTCACCCCCCTGATCGAGCGGCTGGAACGCCCGCTTCGCCCAGGACCAGGTCGGCCACGACTACGCGTCCACGACCGCGATCTCCACCGACGCGTGGTGGCCGGTTGCCTCGCCGTATTCGGTTACAGCTTGGTGCGCGATTGCCTGGGGCAACGCGTTCGGACGGAGTGGCACTATCGGGGGTACTGGGTAAGGCCGAACAGAGCGCCGGTGGGATCGCGCAGGACCACGTCTCCGTTGGGGTCCTGGCGAACTTCGGTCGCACCGAGCTGTTGGGCCTGCTTGGCGTCGGCATCGGGTCTGTTGCTGGCGAAACTGACCCGCCAGAGTGATCGCTGCGCCGTTGGTTTCCCTGGCGGCGGGCCGGTGGCGGCGGTGGAGTTGTTCGGCAACCGGAACTCGGTGTGCTCAGGGTTGGAGTTCCAGTGCAGGGCTGGTCGGTAGAAGGCGGCGGCCTGCTCGGGGTGGTCGGTGAGAAGGCTGATGCCGGCGAAGGTGCCCGGTTCGTGGGTCAGCTGCATGCCGGTGTGGGTGCCGGGCTGCCAGAGTGACAGTGGTGCGCCGACAGGGTCGAGGGCGACGGCGGCGTGGCCGAGTGTCCCGACCCGGGTGGGTGCCACGATGATCTGGGCGCCCAGGTTCGTGAAGCGGGTGGCGGTGGCTTGGATGTCCGCCACGGTGACGTTGATCGTCCAGTAGGGTGCGCCGGGGTCCTCGGCCGGCCCCAGGGCGGCGACAGGTTGTCCGCGCAGTGTGCAGAGCCTGTAGCCGTTGGGGTCCGGTGGGGCGACGGTCCAACCGAACAGCGCGGTGTAGAACGCCGTCGTCGTCTCCATGTCGGGGGTGCCGAGGTCGATCCAGCTCACGCTGTTCTCGGGGTGCCGCGTGATGTTCATCGAGATGCCCTACTTTCTTGGTCGTGGGTTCGAACTGGTCACTCGTAAGATCAGCGGAACCCAGGGGCTCTGGGTATGGCTGTCATCGGGTCGCCGTCAGATGGCTTGAAAGGCTTGGCCGCCCAGAGCCCCGCGACGACTCGACCGCCAATTGGGAGATGCGACTCGATCGCTGTGTAGGGCAACGTCGGCGAGGTCGTCTGCTGGGCAGAGGTAGCGCGACGAGCTGGCGGAGGTGACCGTGCCCCGGATATGGGCCGGAGTGGACATCGGCAAGGAACACCACCACTGCGTGGTGATCGACTCGGACGGCGGGCGGCTGCTGTCCCGCCGGGTCCTGAACGACGAGACCGCCCTGTTGGAACTGATCGGGGACGTCCTGGCCCTCGACACCGATGTTCTCTGGGCCGTCGACCTCAACCACGGCGGTGCCGCGCTGCTGATCGGACTGCTCCTTGGCCACGACCAGCCGATGGTCTACATCACCGGACTGACCGTGCACCGCGCCTCGGCCTCCTACCGAGGCGAGGGCAAGACCGACGCCAAGGACGCCTTCGTCATTGCCGACCAGGCCCGTATGCGCCGGGACCTGGGCCTGCTGCGGCCGGGCGACGAGGTCGCCGTCGACCTGCGCACGCTGACCGCTCACCGCACCGACCTGGTCTGCGACCGCACCCGTCAGATCAACCGGCTCCGTGCTCAACTGCTGGAGATCTTCCCGGCATTGGAGCGGGCGCTGGAGCTGACCAACAAGGGTCCGGTGGTGCTGCTGACGGGATACCAGACTCCGGCGGCGATCCGCCGCAGCGGAGCGAAACGGATCGAGACGTGGCTGCGCGACCGCAAAGTGCGCGGCGCCGCCGCACTCGCCAAGGTTGCGGTGGAGGCGGCCGAGGCCCAGCACACGGCACTGCCCGGCGAGAAGCTGGCCGCCTCGATGGTGGTTCGCCTCGCGAAGGGGGTGATGGCCCTGGACGAGGAGATCGCCGAGATCGACGCCCTGATCGAGGCCCGGCTCCACGAGCATCCGAACGCCGATGTGATCCTGAGCCTGCCCGGCATGGGCAAGCCTTTCCGTTGGGGCCGCCTCGCCCCGGCAGTGGAGCGAGGCGGTGTCCAGAGCCGACTCGGCGGCGACCTGCGGTGTCAGGTGTAGTAGGGCGAGTTCAGGTCGATGCTGGCGTCCTTGACGATGTCGCCGTCGAACAGTCGTGTCGTTGCCGGGGCTCCGGCCCGGCGGGCTTCTTCGGCGAAGGGGCCCTGGGCGAAGGCCAGGGCGTTCTCGGCGCTGTCGAACTCGTAGAAGCCACCGATGGTGTGGGTGCCGATCCCGGACAGCCACGTCTTGCGGATCAGACCCGGCGCGGTCTTCAGGGCCACGTTGACCTGGTGCCAGTCGAACTGCTCGAACGGCACTGCCGCCTGGATCTCGGTGTAGAGAAACGTCTTGCCCATCACGAACCTCCGGTTTCGGGGCCTGCCCGGCCCACGTCACTAGTACGTGCGTCCTAGTAGTGTGAGCATGGAGTAGGATGGCCGTACTAGTCAAGGGGGGTGCGATGGCCGCGGACACGAAGTCCCGCATGATCGGCGCAGCGATCGGGCTGCTGCAACGCCACGGCCTGCCTGCGATGTCCTTCACCGACGTCCTGGCCGAGAGCGGTGCCGCGCGCGGGGCGATCTATCACCATTTCCCGGGCGGCAAACAGCAACTCGCGCTCGAAGCCGCCCGCCGCAACGCGGAGGACGTCCGCGGCCACCTGCACGAACTGCCGGCCCGCACGCCACGCGAGGTTGTGGAGGCGTTCCTCGGCAACGTCCGCCCCGTGGTGCAGGCGTCCGCCGGGGGTGGCGGCTGCGCAATCGCGGCGGTCACCGTCGACGGCGGTGCGGCCATTGCCGACCAGAGCAGCCTGCGCACTGTCGCCGCCGAAGCGTTCACCGGCTGGGTCGGCGAGCTCACCGGAAAACTCACCCAGGCCGGAATGAGCTCATCCCAGGCCGCCGATCTGGCCACCCTCATGATCGTCACACTCGAAGGCGCCCACATCCTCTGTCGCGCAGCGGGCAGCATCGCGCCTTTCGACAGCGCCGCCGCGGCCCTGCTCTCCGCTATCCCGAGCCCGGGCTGACCCGTGTCAGACCACAGCAACGTGGCGCGCTGTAACGATCATGCTTCTGTCATGACATGAACAGGGCCGTGCGGGTTGGGTGTTGTTGTGACGCAATACCTTGGCCGCACGGCCTTGTCCCATCGTCTCTTCACTGGCCTTCAGCGCCGTCGACTCGGTTCGCTGATCGCAGAGTTGGCCCAGGCATGGATGGCCGCCGAGGAGGGCCGACTGCACGAGCGTCGAGGCCGCAGCCGGTTGCGTGCGGCCGGTGCGGGACCGAATCACCAGCTGGTGTTCACCGACCGGGTCATCGCCACGCTGGTCGCCCTGAGGTTCCAGCTCCCGCACGGGGCGCTGGCCTTGCTCTACGGAGTGGACCGCTCCACGATCACCCGGGCTGTCCACGAGGTCCGTCCCCTTCTGGCCGCTCGTGGCTTTGCTGTTCCCGGACAGGGTGACCTGCGGCTTCGCACTCTCGCGGACGTCTTCGCCTATGCGGCGGCCGAGGATGTCGAGCTGCGGCTGGACGGCACGGAGGTCCGGGTTCGACGACCCCGGGCGAACAGGCCAGGCCGTCGCGCCTTCGTTTCGGGCAAGATGCGGCAGAACACCAAGAAGGCCACTGTCGTCACTGACGGACAGGGCCGTACCCTGTGGGCCGGGGCCTTCCGACCCGGCCGAATGCACGACCAGACAGCCGTGAAAACCGAGGGAATCTGCGACCTGTTCGAACAGTACCCCCAGGTCAGAGCCAAGGTCGACGCGGGCTACCGCGGACTTGCCAAGCAGTTCCCCGACCAGGTCCAAGCCCCGCCGCTCAAACCGAAGAAGGGCGCCCCGCCCGAAGACGTCGCCGGCTGGGACGCGGCCCGCCATCAGCAGTCTTCGGAGCGCATCCGCGTCGAGCACGCCACCGCTGAACACAAGCAGTGGCGAACTCTCCAGCGTTACCTCGGACGCCGCGAGTACTTCGACGAGACCTACGCGGCAGTCGCCGCCTTGGTCTCCGACCGCGCCGCCGAGAGGTGAGCACCAATCAGACAACCCACCAGACCAACACGCCCCGACCTCATTCGCACACAAGGCCGTTACATTCAGGCAGGTTGGAAGAAGGCGAGCATTTTCTGGCTGGCGTCCGGCGACGCCAGGATTTCCTGGATGTGCGCGGACTGCCGGCCGGCAGCGCTGGTGCGTTCGAACATCTCGCGTTCGTACTCTTCGACGGCTGCGGGAAAGTCGTCCGGGTGTGCGGCCAGCGCGAGGCCGAGCAGGGCGCCGTCGAGCAGCGCCATGTTGGCGCCCTGCCCCACCGGCGGCATCAGGTGCGCGGCATCGCCGAGCAGCGTGACGCCCAGCGTCGACGGCCAGGTCAGGCCGACCGGGAGCGTGCTGATCGACCGCGGCAGGATCGTGTCGTCGCAAGCAGCGATCAGTGCGGTGAACCGTGGGTCCCAGCCGGCGAACAGGTCGATCAGCCGCACCCGGGCCGCGGCCGGATCGTCGAACGGGATCCCGCTGGCGGCGAACCAGTCCTCGGCGGTGTTGTGGAAGCTGAGGTAGACGCGTACGCGGCCGTCGCCGTTCCGCTGCGCCGACAGGGATTGCCCGTTGCCGAGCACCCAGTAGTTGCCGCGCCCGACCATCGCCGCGAGGTCGGGGTGGGTGCGGTCGATGTCGGGAATGCCGAGCTCGACGACGTTCTGGCCGGTGTGCGCCGGTCGGGCGTCGGTGAGCAGTGCGCGGACCCGGGAGTTCGCGCCGTCGGCGCCGACCAACAGGCCGTACGTCGCAACCCTGCCGTCGGCGAAGTGCAGCAGGCCGTTGTCGGCGGATTCGAACGCATGCCCCCAGCGCACCGTGTGTTCGGGGAGGGAGTCCAGCAGTAGGTCGCGCAGATCGGCACGGTCGACCTCGGGTCGCTCCAGCGGTGCGTCGTCGGGCGTGTCCTCCTGCAGCAGCAGGGTGCCGTCCGGCTCGAGGAGGCGCAGATCCTGGCCTTCGGGGCGGGCGATCGCGTGGAACCGGTCGATCAGGCCGGCCTCGCGTATCGCTCGCTGCCCGGTCCCGGAGTGCAGGTCGAGCATGCCGCCCTGGCCGCGCGCACCGTGCGACGGTTCGCGTTCGTACACGACGGCGTCGATGCCGTTCACGTGCAGCACACGGGCGAGGGCCAGGCCACCCAGGCCGGCTCCGACGATGGCGATGGTCATGACTGCCCCCGATTCACCGCATTGGTCGATACACTGTATCGCTGATGTCACCGTATCACTCGCGATAGTGTCGGCGACATGTTGGTGTGGGAGAGGCCGGAGCCGCCGGATCGGCCGGTGCCGGCCACGTTGAGCCGGGAGCGGATCGTACGAGCGGCGATCCGGCTGGCCGACGCGGACGGCCTGGAGGCGGTGTCGCTGCGCAAGGTCGCCGCCGCGCTGGGCGTCGGGCCGATGCGGCTGTACGGCTACATCGACACAAAGGACGAGTTGCTCGATCTGATGGTCGATGCGGTCCACGCCGAGATCCGGCCGACCGGAGACGGCTGGCGAGAGGTGCTGCACTCCCTTGCCGAAGCCACCCGGAAGGCCGCCCAACGGCACGCATGGTTCGCCGACCTGATCGGTGGGCGCCCGCAGCTCGGGCCGCACACGCTGGCCTGCGGGGAGGCCGTGGTGGCCGCAATGGGCGGCGTCGACCTGGACACCGCCGTGCCGGCGATCGCCGCGGTCAATGCGTACGTGACCGGCGCGGTGCGCCGGGAGATCACCGAGCGGCGTGCCGAGCGGGCCACCGGGATGGACAAGGAGCAGTGGCAGGCCGCCTTCGGGCCATATCTGGAGCGAACCTTCGCAACGGGCCGATTCCCGGCGCTGGCCACGGTCGTACGCGATGGCCCTCACCTGGACGCTGACCGAACCTTCCGGACCGGTCTCGACTTCCTCCTCGACGGCATCGAAGCCCGCATCTCAAGCTGACGCGCGGCCAAGGGGCCGGACGAGCGCCGCCCGTGGCGCCGAATCGACGCTGACGCGTTGCGACGTCGCAACCTCACCAAAGCGCGCGGCAGTGACTCCTCCCCCGGCTGAGGCCGGGGGCTTCTCGCTATGCCGGTACGGCTTAGCGACGGACCAGCCCGGCCCGTAGAACATTGAGTGCTCCCACGGTGTCAGCGTGCGCGTGGTGGCCGCACCGCTGACAGTGGAACTTCTCCTGTGCGGGCCGGTTCTCCTTGGCGACGTGCCCGCATTCGGGGCAGGTCCGGGAGGTGTTGCGGGGGTCCACGGCGATCAATTCCCGTCCGGCACTTTCAGCCTTGGCGTGCAGGACCGCGAGGAACACCCCCCATCCGGCGTCGGCAATGCTGCGGTTGAGTCCGGCCTTTGAGGCGGACCCGTTGGGCAGGAAAACGCCCGGCTGATCGGGGTCGGGCTTCGGCTTGGGGGCCTTGCTCATGTTGCGGATCTTGAGGTCTTCGTGCGCGATGAAGTCGTGCGCGCGGACCAGTCCAAGGGCGGTCTTGTGGGCGTGGTCGAGGCGTTGGCGGCGGACCTTGCGGTGGAGGTCGGCGACCTTGGCCACGGCCTTGCGGCGGCGGTTGCTGCGCCGCTTGCACCGGGCAAGGGCCTGCTGTGCGGCTTCGATCTTCGCGGCGACGGTGCGGGCGTGGCGCGGGTTGGGCACGAACTCGCCGTTGGAGTCGGCAAGGAAGTTGGCTATGCCCAGGTCGATGCCGACCACGCTGCCCGTCGCGGGCAGCTGCTCGGGCTGGTCCTGCTCGGCGGTCAGCACGACGAACCACTTGCGGCCCTCGCGCTTGACACTGACGGTTCTGACCTTGCCGACCACGGCCCGGTGCTGATTGACCTTGACGTGTCCGACGCCTTGGAACCGGACGCGAGTGACGGGGTCGTGCGGGGTGGAGTCCCACCGGCAGCCGTCCCCGTCTTTCGGGAACTCGACCGTGTCGAACCAGTTCACACCCCGGAACCGGGGGTAGCCGGGCGTCTCACCGGACTTGACCCGGCGGAAGAACGCCGCGAACGCCTTGTCGAGACGGCGGAGAGTCGCCTGCTGGGAGGAGAACGACCACCGGCCCTGACGCTCCGGGTCGAATGCCCGGATGTCCTTGAGCTGCGCCGACTGCATCCCGTACTTGACGCTCGTCTTCGACGGGTGCCGGTAGGCGTCGCGGCGTTCCTGCAACGCCCCGTTGTAGAGCGAACAGTGATCCCGCAGCATCTCGGCGAGTGCCTGTGTCTGACCCACGGTGGGCCGCATGAGGAACTTGTATGCACGGATCATCCGGTCCACCCCCTCCCGGTGCTGACGATTGATCATACTACGCTTGGCCCATGTCACCACGTTGGGAACCAGACCCCGATATACGGCGGGGAAACCATGTCGTCTCCAACCTGCACGCACACTTGGTGTTTGTCACCAAGTACCGGCGTGAGATCTTCAACGACGAGATGCTGACGCGCTGCGAGATGATCATGCGCGACGTGTGCGACGGCTTCGGCGCGGAGCTGCGGGAGTTCAACGGCGAGGGCGACCACGTCCACCTCCTGGTGCACTACCCGCCGAAGGTCTCCGTCTCCAAGCTGGTCAACAGCCTCAAGGGCGTCAGCTCCCGCTACCTGCGGGCCGAGTACACCGGGCGCATCAACCGGATCGGCATGGGGTCCGTCTTCTGGGCACCCTCGTACTTCGCGGGGTCCTGCGGCGGCGCACCGCTCAGCATCGTCAAGGACTACATCGAGAACCAGAAGCGCCCCGTTTGACCGTCACCACGGAGGCGCAGAGACCTCCGGCGCTCCGCGCCTCCGTGCCAGGGATCGTATTCCCGCCCGGCCTGAAGGCCGGGATTCCCTGCGAAGATCAAGGATGGGCGAGGCCGAGCAGGCCGTCGTCCGCAGCCAGCCGGTGCCGGCGAGGAGCTCTTCACCGTGGACGCCACGCCTGCACAGGCTGACCTTTACTGGATCGGGGTGCACAACGCGCTCGGTACGCCGGACGAGGCCGTACGGTACGCGTCACGGATTGCCCCGGCGGCGTTGCCGACGGCGGAGCGCCGGGCCCGACTGGGGACGGACACGGCGAGGATGTGGCAGCAGCTCGGGGATCACCGTCAGACGTTCGCCGCGCTGCGGCTGGTGGAGCAGGCGGCGCCGGAGGAGGCGCAGCGGCCGGCGTTGCGTGCGATGACGGCGGGGTTGTTGTACGGGCCGGTCGCACTGCCGGGGCTGCGGGAGTTCGCGCAACGGACCGGGGCTGCATAGATGCTGGCGACCGCCGAGAGCGCGGCCTTCATGGTCCGGCCCGCGGTAATGGTCAGCCGAGTACTCGCCGATCTCCGGTTCGGTCGGCGACGTCCTCCCCGCCCCGTCGGGGTGGTCGTCTGCGGCCTTTTCGTAGTCTGCTCCCCGCACGCGCGGGGAGCGCCCGCTGCATTCGGCCCTGGTATCGGGCCGCAGCGGCATCGGGCGGAGTGGAACGCCGAAGCCCCGTCACCGGGCCGGACCGCTGTGGGGCGGGATCCGGGTCCGGTGGCGGGGCCGCCGTCGGCGGGTCAGCCGCAGTGGCTCCAGGGGCTCTCGTACGAGCTCTGGTCGTTGTCGCTGAACCAGCCGTTCCACTTGACGCACTCGCCCGCGGCGTGGGCGTAGACCGGGCCGGCGTAGGACCCGTAGTAGCCGGTGTCGGACTTCTGGGAGCTGCCCTGGACGGTGAGGCCGGCCGACATGTGCACCGGGGAGCCCGCGTTCCCGCGGATGGTGACCACGCAGTTGTAGCCGTTGGAGCTGTTGTAGGTCAGGTAGACCCACACGTCGCGGTTGATGAGCTGTTCGGAGTCGACGACCTTGTAGCCGGGGCCGCAGACCTCCGTCGGCGAGGCGGCGAGAGCCGAGGCCTCAGGCGCGGTCATCACGGTGGCGGCTCCGGCCATCGCGAGGGCGCCGAGGACGGAGACGAGCTTCTTGCGCACGGAAAAACCTCTCTTGCGCCGAACATCCAGTGGTTCGACACGGTCGGAAATGCGGATCTGTCGGGCTCTGGTCGGTCCGCCGGGGGACGGGCCTGCCGGAGCCGGGAACGGGACCTCGGGGGCGTTCCCGCGGCCCGTCGAGGGGGCGGGAGGCGGGGCTCAGCAGCCCCGGGTTCCGCTCGACACGGAGTACTCGTGGCCGGCCCAGTTGACGTAGCCGTAGGCGTAGACGCAGTAGTCCGCCGTGCCGGTCACGCCGACCGGTCCGGCGTTGTACGCGTACGATCCCTTGTCGATGCGCGACGAGGCGTCGACGGTGCAGCCGCCGCCCGTACCGGACTTCTGCAGGCACCGGTAGATCTCGACGCTGGTCGTCGCCGAGACGCCGTAGGACGCTCCGCGGTGGTAGAAGCAGGCGCTGTTGGTGCCGCCGTTGCTGCTGTTGTAGTAGATGACCAACTCGCCGATGGCACTGCCGTTGTGCGAGACGCTCTGGTGGTACGTGATGGTGCCGGAGCAGGAGGTGGCGGCCTGCGCGGTGGAGGACGCGAACAGGCTGACGCCGGCGAGCAGCGCCACACTGGCGAACACTGCGAGGACTCGGCGGAGGACGTGCATACGGAACCCTGTCTGAGGCGGATCATCGATGATCGATCGAACGTCGACCATGCTGGCGCAGCCGCGTAACACCGCCGTATCGCACGAGGGCCCCGCTCGTGCGCCGCTTCCGCTGCCTGAACAGCGCCTGCTCAGCAGTGACGTTCGCCGAGCAGATCGAGGTGTCCCGAGAAGCGCCCCTTCACGGAGGAGGCCGCGCCGCTCGCGGGGGTGGAACCGGCGTTCCACCCCCGGCCCGCTTCCTCGACCGGCCCACCGGGCGGTCCGCTCGGGCGGGAGTGCCCCACCGCACGCCGCCCTATGACGCAGACGTCATGGGGTGCGGGTGATGAAGACGTCACTCCGGTTGTTGGTGTCCCCGGCCACGAGGTTGTCGGCGTACGACATGAACGTCACGGTGCTCCCGCTGCGGGTCATCGAGGGAGCGGAACTGACGTTGTTGCCAGGGGTTCCCGCCGCGTTGACACTCACGGCCCTGAGAGAGCCCGTGGAGATGACCTTGCGGTAGACGTGAGTGCCCGAGAACCCGGGGAGCAGGTTGGTGGCGTCGGAGTCGAACGAGACAACGTCCCCGCTGCCGCTGATGACCGGCAGGTAACCGACCGGACCATCGGGTTCCGCTGTTCCGTTCTCGCTCACCCGGACGACCGCACCCGTGGTGAGGTCCTTGCGGAAGACGTCGCTGGTGGCGTTGGTGTCGCCGGCGACCAGGTTGGAAGCGAAGGAACGGAAGACGACGTACCTGCCGTCGTTGCTCAGTGCGGGTTCGGTGGAGTCCCTGCTTGCGAGGACTCCCGCGCTGGAGGCACTGACGCTCGTGACTGACCGGTCGCTCAGGTTCACCCGGTAGACGGCAAGAACTCCGGAGGCCCCGGTGACGATGTTCGTCGCCGTGGAGTCGAAGGCGAGAAATCCTCCGTCGCCGCTGAAGGCGGAGTGCAAGGCATCGCCGTTGGCGGGCCCTCCCCCTGCGGTTCTGCTCACCAGGGCGACCGTACCGGCCGACACGTTCCGCACGAAGACGTCCGCACGGGCGTTGGCGTCGCCGGAGGTCAGGTTGTCGGCGGTCGAGGTGAAGGCGACGAGATTGCCGTCCCGGCTGATGGTGGGAAGCACCGAGTCTGCGTTGGCCGCCTGGCCCGAGGCACTGCGGCTCATCCGGGTGACGGCTCCGGTCTGCATGTCCTTGCGGAAGACGTCGGTCCTACCCGTGGTGTCTCCCGGGACGAGGT
Source organism: Kitasatospora sp. NBC_00374 (assembly GCF_041434935.1). Classification (NCBI taxonomy): domain Bacteria; kingdom Bacillati; phylum Actinomycetota; class Actinomycetes; order Kitasatosporales; family Streptomycetaceae; genus Kitasatospora; species Kitasatospora sp. NBC_00374. The sequence goes on from NZ_CP107964.1 coordinate 204,433, forward strand.
TGCTCGCCACCGAGCTGAAGACGACGTAGCGGCCATCTCCACTGATCGACTGAGGCGAGGTGACAGCGCTCGCGCCGTTGCCGATCCTTCCGGTCTGGTCGGCGCTGACAAGAGTCACGGTGCCGTCGAGGAGGTCCTTGAGGAAGACGTCACTTCGGCCGTTGGTGTCTCCGGACACCAGATTGTCCGCCGTCGAAGTGAAGGCCACGTAACGGGAGTTGTCGTTGACGCTGGACACCGTGGCGTGGCCGTTCGCGGCGGCCCCCACTGTCCGCGAGACGAGCGCAGGAGAGTAACTCGGCGGCAGGACCATCGCCTGAGCCGCTGTCGCGGCAAGTGCGACAGCGATCGCCGAGGAGACAACGAGCATTCCTCGCCACGACTTCATGAGCGACTCCTTCATCCAGAGTGGGCGGGTCGGTTGGAGTCTCGCGTGGTCACGGTCCTCGTGGCATGAGCATCGGTTACTCACCGACGCGGCCCGAGGTTCCGGAACAGGGGTCCGTCAGGGACGCCTGAGCCCGTCCCGACGGGGAGGGTGTTGTCCGCGGACAACACACCCCCTCTGCCTGTGCGGGCACCCGGTGGCGATGGACGGCTCGTTTCGCAGTGCTCCGGTCAGTACGTGCGGTCGCTCCCAGACCTCGAGGACACCACGGTTCCCGTGACGATCGCGCCGTCCAGGAGCAGCGTGGGCGTCACGTCGTCCGCGTCGATGTCCCTGTGTTCCGCGCCGACCGCAACAGCTCCGGGTAGGGGTCCGGGTACTTGACGCCCGCCCTGGTCGACCAGCACCCGCAGTACCGACTGGACCGCCCCTTCCACGACACCGCTCACTCCCCCTGCCGGTCCGCCGGATCGCATTCGGACCACGTCCCACGCGTGGGCGGCGGGTGCTCTGCGGATCAGGCAGTGCGGAGTGCCTGGACGGGCAACCGTGATCACCGGGCCGCGGGCCAGGGCCGGCCTGACGGGTGGGGGCGAGAACCACTGGGTCCGGCGAGCGTCCCGAAGCTGTCGGCCGACCAGTTCGCCTCGCTGGAAGAGGAATTGGGCAAAGGGCCCATCCGCCCACGGGCTCGAGGCCCCCAGGACATCGTCCGCTTCGCCCAACTCACCCCCGGCGAGACCCTGCGCATCCGCAACCGCACCACCCGCGCCTCGCCGCCGCCACCATCCTTGATCTTCGCAGGGAATCCCGGTCGTCCGCCCGGCGGGGCCGATGCTCCGGCGCAGCAACCGCCGCCGCCGGATCGCGGGCTCGACCGCGGCTGACCGGCGATGCGTCAGGGACGGGGCCGGCAGGGCGCGAAGGGGCGGAAAGGCGCCGAACGCGGCAGGGCCCGGCACCTGGGGTGCCGGGCCCTACCGGGGTTGGTAGCGGGGACAGGATTTGAACCTGCGACCTCTGGGTTATGAGCCCAGCGAGCTACCGAGCTGCTCCACCCCGCGTCGGTAGACGCGACTGTACGGCACGGCGGCCACGCGCGGGAAATGCGTTTCCCGCCCCGCGCTGCCGCCGGGTGCCTGTGGTCCACGGGAGCCGGGCTCCTGTGCGACGGGATCGGCGCGAGGTGGGTGCTCCTCGCCGCGGCGGCCGGACCCGGCGGCGCCTGCGCGGGGACCTCTGGCGGCTCGGGCGTCCGGGGGCCGGGCGGAGGGCTGGTCGCGCAGGCCTGCGCCGGCGCGGGCGGGACGGTGGTGGCGCTGCCGCGCTGACGGCCGCGCCCTCGGCGCGGTGGCCGAGGGCCGCCGGCGCCGGGCGCGCCGGGGTCGTCCGGCTGCGCCGGGAGACGGCTGGACGGTCGTTGAGCGCGGCGGCCCTGGTCTCCTGCCGGAGGGGGCCGCTCCGCCTTTCTCTTCCGCGGTGGGCCTGGGTTTTCGGTTCGGTCGGGGGTTCCGGTGTCGGCGTCGGGGTTGGGAGCCTCAGGTCATGCGCGGATGGCCGAGGTCAGCAGGTCGCGCATCTCGTTCCAGCGGTCGAGGAGGTCGGCGCGGTGGTGGAGGGTCTCGGAGATGTGCTGGGCGCCGAAGAAGCCGGAGACGAGTACGCGGGCGGCGGCGTGCGGGTCCACCCCGGGGCGGAGCTGGCCCTCGTCCCGGGCCTTGGTGAGCAGGTCGCTCAGCAGGTCCGTCCAGCCCTGGTAGGGCGTCGGGAGCGGGGCGTCGATCAGTGACCGTTCGATCTGGAGGCGGGCGCCGGCCTGGACGACGATGTCGTCCCGGAAGGCCAGCGCGGCGCGGTTGAGCATCTCCACGGCGGTGTCCAGGGGGCTGAGGTCTTCGGCCTGGAGTTCGTTGAGCAGTGCCGGCCACCGGGCGTAGTGCTCCTCGACGACGGCGATGGCCAGTGCTTCCTTGTTGACGAAGTGGAAGTAGACGGCTCCCTTGGTCACTCCTGCCTCGTCCGCGACGTCCTTGACCGAGGCCCCGCGGAACCCGGAGCCCGCGAAGTGCCGGGCGGCGGCCAGCAGCACCTGGGCACGGGTGCGGACGGCTCGGTCCTGGACGAGTTCGGGCGACCGGGGCGGTCCTGACTTGGGGTTCTCCCACGCGGGCACAGATGAGGTCACTGGCACGCTGTCCTACCTTTCGTGGTGCTCGGCCGATGCCGGAGTGGAGGGCGCGTCGGCATCCCGTTGCAATATACCTTCCGGCCGGTATATTTTCGAGGAGCGTTCGGGTCGCGGTGACGCGCCCGGCGCGCGGTTCGTGATGTTCAGGTCATTTGAGGTCCTGCGACTCCCGGGGGAGGGAGCACGTACATGCACGCCAGCGTACCGTCAGCCAATCTTCAGCTGGTCGCTCAACCCAGCAAGCCCGATCCGCACCGCCTGCTCACGTTCGAACACGGGGTTCCGCGTCGGCTGGTCCACAAGGCGGCCGTCTCCGAGGTACTGCTCACCGACGCTCTGATGCTCGACACCGACAGGTTCGTCGTGGCCGCCCAGTGGCCACGCGAACACCTGCTCTACAACGGCGCCGCCAACGGGTCAAGTGACCCGCTGCTGGTGGCCGAGACCATCCGGCAGGCCGTGATCTACCTGTCGCACCGCTTCTACGCGGTGCCCGAAGGCCACCACTTCATCCTCGACAGCCTGGAATTCGACATCGACGCCCCGGGGATACCGCAAGGCACGGGGAGTCCGCTGGCCGTCGTCCTGGACGTCTCCTGCGTCCCCACCACCGACAACCCGCGCCGCTTCGCGATGGACATGGAGTGCTCGATCCACGTCGAGGGACACCGCTACGGCCGGGCCGGTCTGCGCTGGGGCGCGATGGACCACCGCCGGTACACGATGCTGCGCCGGCCCGAAGGCCCCGCCCCGAAGCCGGCACCGACCGCCGTCGCCTGCGGCCCGGCCCTTCGGCCCGCGGACGTCGGGCACCTGCACGAGCGCGACGTCCTCCTGTCCCCCGTGCCGCACGCGGCGCCCGGGACCTGGCTGCTGAAGGTCGACCAGGACCATCCCGTGCTGTTCGACCACGGATCGGACCACATCCCCGGCATGGTCCTGCTGGAGGCCTTCCGGCAGGCCTGCCACCCCGCCGCCCAACGCGACAACGCCTCGGCCCCGACCCCGAGCATCGCCGTCCTCACCTTCGCCGCCACGTCGTTCTCGGCCTTCGGCCGCCTCGGCGCCCCGGTGACCATCACCTCCCATCCCGCCCCCGGCTCGGACGACCTCTGCTTCGGCCTCGCCGCGACACAGGAGGGCCGGACCCTGGCGACCGGGATCCAGCAGTGGGTCCGCGTGCCGAAGCCTCGAATACCCACCCAGCGCAGCCACACCGACCGAGAGGGCGAGGGACGTTGCTGACCACGGCGTCGGCACCCGTGCCGCTCGAACCCGACGCCCGGCACGTGGCGGCCGCGGCGGCCCTGCACCGCGACCTGGCGGAGAACCGGCGCAGATTACCCGCCGACCTCGCCACGGCCCTGACCGACGCGGGCTTCACCCGCCACTTCGTCCCCGAACGCTGGGGCGGGCGGGCCGGATCCTTCGGCGAGCTGGTGGCGGCGGTCGCCACGGTCGGCGAGTCCTGCGCCTCCACGGCCTGGTGCGCGGCGCTCTACGCCGCGCACGCCCGGCTCGCCTCCTACCTCCCGGACCAGGCGCAGCGCGAACTGTGGGGCGAGCGCCCCGACGTGCGCATCGCGGCCTGCGTCATCCCGCCCTCGGGCGAGGCGGCCGCCGTCCCGGACGGCTGGCGGCTCAGCGGCCGCTGGGACTACGCCAGCGGGGTCGACCACGCCGACTGGATCCTTCTCGCCAGCCGGACAGCCGGGGAGCACCGGATCTTCGCGGTCCCGCGGGGGGACTTCGAGGTGATCGACACCTGGCACAACGTGGGCCTGCGGGGAACCGGGAGCAGCGGCGTGGCCGTCGGTGCCGCGTTCGTCCCGCGGCACCGCTCGTTCACGCTGGAGGACCTGCTCCGTCCGGGCGGCGGCGGAGGCCGTTGCCACAGCGTGCCGTTCCCGCTCGTCGCGGGGTTGCAGTTCGTGGCGCCCATTCTCGGTGCCGCGCGCGGCGCGCAGCGCGACTGGCTCTCCTCGATGGCGGGCAGGCGCCGGGCGGACGGCCGCTCGGCCCGGGACACGGCGACCGTGCAGTTCGTCCTGGCCCGGTCGTCGGCGGAGATCCACGCGGCGCAGTTGCTTGTGGAGCATGCGGCGCAGCGGGCGGACCACGGCCGGGTCACCGCCCTGGTCGTGGCGCAGAACCAGCGTGACGTCGCGATGGCCGCCGAGTTGTGCGCCACCGCGGTCGACCGGATCTTCCGCGCGTCGGGGGCGCAGGCCCAGAGGGAGTCGAGCCCGTTGCAGCGGAGCTGGCGTGACGTCACCGTCGCGGCCGGGCACGCCACGTTGGAGTTCGAGAAGGCCGCTTCGGAGTACGCGAAGGCCGCCTTCGCCGCCGAGGACGGGCGGGGGCGGTGAGTGTGTCGCGGGCCTCGGGGACGGCCCCGCGGCGGGGTGCGTTCTTCGATGTCGACGAGACGGTGATCGCGGCCAAGAGCATGCTGGAGTTCTGGCGCTACTGGACCGTGTGGAGCGGCGGCGGGTGGTCCCGGTACCGGGCCGGGCTGGAGGGGTTGGACGCCCTGGTCCGCCGGGGGGTGCCGCGGAGCGAGGTCAACCGCGCGTACTTCCGTCTGTTCGCCGGGGCCTCGCGCGCCGAGACCGAGAGTGCCGGACGGGCCTGGTACGCGGGCTACCGCCGCAGGCCGGCGGCGTTCGTCGCGGCCACCGCCGCCGCGCTCGAGGGACACCGCCGGGCCGGTGACGCCGTCGTGCTGGTGTCGGGCTCCTTCGCGGCGTGCCTGGCTCCGCTGGCCGATGACCTCGGGGCGGACCGGTTGCTGTGCACCGAACCGGTGGTGGCCCGGGACGGGCTGCTGACCGGTGAGGTCCGCCGGCCGATGATCGGCGCGGCGAAGGCCGAGGCGGTGGCCGCGACCGTCGCGCAGCTGGGTCTCGACGCCGCGGAGTGCTTCTGCTACGCCGACCATGCCAGCGATCTGCCCATGCTCCGTGCCGTGGGGCATCCCCGGGTGGTGGGCCGGGATGCGGTCCTGCTGGCGCGGGCGCGCGAGGGCCGTTGGCCGGTGCTGCCGGCCGGCGTCCACGGCAAGGACCGCGCGGCCGGCGGTCGCTGAGCCGGGCGGCCGGGCCGGCGGGCGTTCGTCTCGCCCATCGGCCCGGTCCGTCGGCCCTTGCCGTGCCCCGGTGTTTCGAAGGGGCGGCCGCCGGGAGTGGATCGCCGTCCGGCCCGGGGTGCGGCAAGGGGTCCCGGGGTCGACCCCGGACATGTAACATACCTTCCAGATGGTTTTTTATCTGCGGGCCGACCGAGGGGTGAGGATGGCGCGGCAGGAACGCGGTCGCACGACCCGTGAGCACGTGCTCGACGCGGCGGCGGAGGAGTTCGCCGCCTGGGGCTACGCGGGCACGAGCCTGAACTCGGTGGTCGCCCGCACGGGCCTGACCAAGGGGGCCCTGTACGGGCACTTCGCGTCCAAGGAGGACCTGGCCGCCGCACTCGTCCAGCAGGGCGAGCGGGCCTGGCACGCGCTGCGCGAGTCGTGCGACGCCCCGGGCGTCCCGGCGCTGGACGCGCTGCGCGCGCTCACGCTGAAACTCGCCGCGCATCCGGGCGACGGCGTCCGGTTCAAGGCCGCACTGCGGCTGGTCGTCGAGCGCGCGTGGCTGCAGACCGGGCCGGCGGGGGCCTTCTTCGACATCCAGCGGCATCTGGTCGACCTCGTCGAGCGGGCCCAGGCGGCCGGCGAGGTCGCCCCGGAGCACTCCCCCGAGACGGTCGCCCAGCTGCTCCTGGCGGTCGCCCTCGGGATCCACTTCGTCCCGCCGCCGACCGCGGGCACCTCGCTGCCCCAACGGGCCGAGAAGATCTGGGAGTTGGTCGCGGCGACGGTGCGCCGCTGACCGGGCCCGGACCCCGCGCCGATCGGAAAGTCCGATCGGCGTCCGATGAAAATACCTTTCGGAAGGTATTTTACTCTGTCATCCTGAAGCCCTGCCCGAGGTGCCCGTCGTGTCCGTGGAGGTGGTCGTCCAGTGAAGCTCGCCCAGTGCGCGGCCTTCGTCGCCATAGCCGACACCGGTACCTTCACCAGCGCCGCGACGGCACTGGGAGTGACCCAGTCGGCCGTCAGCCACGCCATCGCGGGCCTCGAGGCCGAACTCGGCGTGGCGCTGATGAAGCGGGACCGGAGCGGCGTCAAACTCACCGACGTCGGCCGGCGCGTCCTCGGCCACGCCCGCGCCGTCATCCTGCACACCGAGCAGATGCGGCAGGAGACGGACCTCCTGCGCACCGACGCCGGCGGCACGATCCGCATCGGCACCAGCCAGAGTTTCGCCGTCCGGCTGCTGCCGCGCCTGATGACGGAGTTCCGCTCCACGTTCCCCCGCCTGGAGATCGCCCTGCGCGAGGGCACCGACGCGCAGATCACCGAGTGGCTTCGCGGATACGCGCTCGACGTCGGCATCGTGACCCTGCCGAAGCGCGATCTGACGACCATTCCGCTGCTGCAGGACGAGTGGTACACCGTCCTGCCGGACAGCCACCCACTGGCCGGCTCCCGCGCCCTGCGGATCCACGACCTCAGGGCCGAGTCCCTCATCATGCCCGAGGGCGGAGTCGAGCCGATGCTTCGCACGATCTTCCGCACCGCCGGCCTGGAACCGGTCGTCGCCCACCGCGTCCGTGATGTGAACGCCCTGCTGGCCATGGTGGCCGAAGGACTCGCCCTGACGGTCCTGCCGGCCCTCGCGCTGCCCGCGCTGCCCCCCGGCCTGCGGGCGCTGCCCTTCGAACCCACCGTCACCCGCCACCTCGCCATCGGCGTCCGCGGGGCGGCAGGCAACTCCCCCGCCGTCAAGGCCTTCATCGCCACCGCGCAGGCCCTCGCCCGGCGAAACGACTGGAGTCACCGGCCGGCCCAGCACCGCCGGACCCCCGCCCCGACCCCCGCCCCGACCGCCGGACTCCGGCGGACCGCCGGCCCACCGGCGGTCCGCTGATGGGCCGCGACCACCGCCTCCCACGGCCCGGGCCGCTAGGACAGGGGCGCGGTCGGCGCCTCGCGGACGCCCAGGGCGACGCAGCCGGTGTCGGTGCGGACCCGGTGCACGCTGCCGGGCTCCTCGACGATCAGGTCACCGACCCCGTACCGGTCGCCGTTGTCGTTGCACAACTCCCCCGACAGGACGAACATCAGCTCGTATCCGGTGTGCTCGTGCAGGTCGCCGTGGGCCCCGGGCGCCATCCGCACCAGGAAGGCCGACGCCGACTGCGGGGCCTCGGTGGTGTAGATCGGGCACACCTCCACCCCGGCCCGGCCGGGCTGGACCCAGCGCACCCAGTCGAGGTTCTCCAACCCCTCGGGGGACAACAGGTCCCGCAGGACCGTGACGTTCCGGCCCCGGGGGCCGTCGGAGAGCTGAGTGGGCATCGACATGGCGGATTCTCCTCGGTGTTCACCTGCGAACGGGTACGTGCGAATGCGTGCGGGGCGGCGGCGGCGGCCGGGCCCGGCGGCCGGGCCGAAAGGGCCCGCCGCTCAGGCGTCCACCAGCCGGGGCCGCCCCACCGGGCGCAGCGCGGCGGCCAGCGCGTCGCCCGCGATCGCGTCGGCGTCGTGGACGAAGTCGGTCCAGAAACCCGGTCGGCTGCTGCCGCCCTGCATGAACCAGCGGGTGTGCTCGGTGGGGATGCCCAGGACGTACAGCCCGGGGTCCGGGCGTCCGTCGCGGCCCACCGGGTGGAACGGGGTGCCGGTCACGGCCACGCCACCGGTGTGGAACGCGTCGTCGCCGGCGCGGTTGACGTACTCGGTCCAGATGCCCCGTTCGCGAAGCCGGCGGGTGAGCGCGGCGGGGTCCCGGGTGAGGTCGGGCGAGGGGATCCGGGCGTCGATCACGGTGTCCACCGCGACCTCGGATCCGGCCACCAGGGGCGAGGAGACCAGGAAGGTGCCGGTGTCCGCGTCGGTGCCGAACCGCGCGTCGGGGCCCACGATGCGCAGCAGGCCGCAGTCGATGAGGGCCGCCGTCTGCTTCAGCCTGCCGAGCGGGGGGCCCGCGGCCAGGAACGAGCTCCTGGGCACGTACCAGCCGAGGAAGTCGGTCCGGTGCGAGGCGGGGTCCAGGCCCGAGAAGTCGACCAGTTCGCGGATGACCCCGCGGGTGTCGCGTACGACGTCCAGTGCCGCCTTGAGCGGCGAGTCGACGTTTCCCTGTTCCGCGTGGTCGAGGTCGCGGCGCAAGGCCGCGGTCAGCTCGTCCTCGAAGGACTCCCGGTCCGGGAAGGTCCGGCCGGCGAACGGGCGGGCCAGCCGGTCGAGGTCGATGGGCGGCAGGTCGCCGACGCCGTGGCGGGCGGCGATGGCGGCCACGTCGGGCACCTCGGTGCGCACGGCGTCGACCACCTGCGCGACGAAGGCGGAGCGCGCGCCGGCGCCGCGGCGCTCTTGCAGGGCGGTGGCGTAGTAGACGAGTTCGATCTCGGCCATCAGCAGCGGCATGGCGTCGGCCATGAAGTCGACGCGTTCGCCGCCGCCGCGGCGGCGGACCCGGTCGGCGGTGAAGAGCAGGGGCCGGTAGCGGTGGTCGGGGTGCTTCTGGTTGCGGCCGCGCGCCGGCAGCGGCATTCCGCTGCGGGAGCCGGCCACCATGACGGGCTCGTCTCCGCTGGGGCGGTAGAGCAGCCCGCCGTCGCCGTCGTCGTCGAACGTTCCGCCGCGTCCGAGGGTGAGTGCGGCCATGACGTCGTAGAAGGAGAGGCCGAGGCCGAGGACGCCGACCGCCGAGCCCGCCGCGATGGTGTCCAGGGGCATGTCGGCGGCGGAGTCGCCGGGGATGTAGGTGAGCCGGGGGTGGGTGTCCGCGAAGCCGGCGAGCTCCTTCTGGTGGCCCGTCAGTTCCGGCTGGGTGTGCCCGGTGACCAGGACGACCCGGTCGGCCAGCAGGTCGGGGCCCTGCGACAGCGTCAGGCGGTAGCCGCCCGGGGTGGGTTCGAGGTCCTCGACCAGGGTGTTCATCCTGTGCAGCGAGGAGCCTGCGGGCAGCGCGGCCTCGACGGTGTCCAGCACGAACTGCATGTAGCGGCCGTGCACGGCGCGCGGCGCGTACCCGTCGGGGCCCGGGAACGCCGGGTCGGTGGTACTCCACCACTGTGCGAGGGACGGGCCGTTTCCGGGGCGGACGGGGCCGCCGTCCCACGGGCCGGAGAACGAGGAGACCTCGGCGGCCACCGTGTTCATCAGGAACCAGTCCGGCTGGTCGGTGCGCCACACCCGGCCGCTGCCGACCTGGACCGCGTCGATCAGGTAGATCTCCACCGGCCGCGTGGGGCGGGCCTCGGCCAGGCGGGCCGCCATGCGTTCGAGCACGCTCAGGCCCCGGGGGCCGCTGCCGACCACCGCGACGCGGTGCGGGCGGCCGTGGCCGGCGTGCTCGCGCGGGGGCCGGGGGGCACCCGTCACCGGGGCGGACGTGGCACGTGCGGCCGGTTCCTCGAAGCGGGACGCGACTCGGCTCTTCACCTTTCCACCTTTCTCTGAATTCTCGTGAACGCGCTCGCTCCCGACGGACCGGACGGAGATATGACCAGGCATATCCGCGCAGCCAGGATTGACGTCCGAAATGGGGGGCGAGGTGTTCTCCTCAAGCGACTCCCCGAGCGTAGACCGGACGGGGAGGCGGTTCAACGGCGCTTGGTTCATGCATGGCATGAGCGTTTCTCATGCGCGGCTTCGCCGCCGCCGAAGCGAGCCGGACCGCGCCGGCCGTGCGTGCCGCTCGTGGCCGGCGGCGGCCGCACCGGCGGCCTTGGGCCGCCTTCACCCCTTGTCGTGGCCGACAGCGGCCGAATACCTCGATCGGAGACAGGAATGCGACGACGACCGGCACTTCTGGTGATGGACCTGATCAACGAGATTGTGCACCCGGACGGGAAATACGCCGCCGAGGGATATCTTGAGCAGATCACCCGGCGAGGGGTGCTCGAACGGACCGCCGTGGCGATCGGGCGTGCCCGTGCGGCGGGCATTCCCGTCATCTACGTGGTGGTCGGCTTTTCGGCGGGCTTCGCCGACTGGCCGGAAGGGTCACCGGTATTCGACTCGGCGCGTGCCGACGAGCGCCTGGTGCTGGGCACGTGGGCGACGCGGGTGCACGAGGCGATCAGGCCCGCCGACGGCGAGGCGGTCGTGGCCAAGCGGCGGGTCAGCCCGTTCCACGGCACGCACCTGGAGGTGCTGCTGCGCGGTCTGCGGGTCGACACCCTGCTGCTGGCCGGGGTGACCACCGACCTGGTGGTGCTGTCCGCGGCCCGGGAGGGGCACGACCGCGACTACCGCGTCGAGGTCCTCGAGGACGCCACCGCCACCTCCGACCAGGAGCTGCACGAGGCGGCGCTGAAGGTCCTGGCCCGGACCGCGACGATCACCAGCGTGGACCGGGCCCTGCCCGCCTGACGGCGAAGGCCCGTTCGGACCGCGCGGTGATCCGTGCCGACCGCGGGGGCGTCCCGGGAGAGATCCAGTGAACCGGCCGGCGGCAACCGTGCCGTCGGCCCAGCAGAAGGGTGGGAGACATGAAGAACCGCACAGCGGCCCGGTTCTCCGGCATCGAGAAGTCGGCGACCTTCGCCGTGGTGGACACGGTGCGCGCGCTGCGCGCGCAGGGGGTCCACGTCCTCGACCTCGGAAGCGGCGAACCGAGCTTCGATACCAGCGCGCACATCACCGCCGAGGCGTCGAAGGCGCTGCTCGGCGGATTCACCCACTACACGCCCAGCCGCGGCCTTCCGGAGCTGTTGGAGGCGATCGCCGGGAAGCTGGCCCGCGACAACGCGGTGGTGGTCGACCCGGCCACCGACATCATCGTGACGCCGTCGGCGAAGCACGCCCTGTACATCTCGATGATGTCCGTCCTCGATCCCGGCGACGAGGTGATCATCCCGACCCCGAGCTGGGTCAGCTACCAGTCGATGGCGCGCCTCGCGGGGGCCCGGCCGGTGGCGGCGCGGCTGAGCGCCCAGGACGGCTTCCGGCTCTCCCGCGCGCTCCTCGAGCGGTATGTGACGGAGCGGACGAAGGCGCTGCTGATCAACACGCCGAACAATCCGACCGGGCGGGCCCTCACCCGTCAGGAGGCGTTCGAGGTGGCGGAGTTCGCCGCCGAGCACGACCTGCTGGTCATCACGGACGAGATCTACGAGAAGGTGCTGTACGGCGCGGAGCATCTGAGCCTGGCGAGCCTGCCCGCAGCCGCGGGGCGCACGCTCGTCGTGAACGGGTTCTCCAAGGGCTACGCGATGACGGGGTGGCGGCTCGGGTACGTGGCCGGGCCCGGCGACGTCATCGGCGAGATGGTGAAGGTGCAGGAGCATTCGGTCGGCTGCGCGGGGTCGTTCGTGCAGCGCGGCGGCCTGGCCGCGCTCACCGGTGCGCAGGATTTCATCCGGGAGATGGTGGACGAGTACGCGGTCCGTCGGGAGGTGATCGTGGCGGGACTCAACGCCCTGCCGGGGGTCAGCTGCGAGCTTCCCGAGGGCGCCCTCTACGCGTTCCCCGACATCAGCGCGACCGGGCTGGGGACGTCCGCGCAGTTCGCCGCCTGGCTGCTGGAGGAGGCGGGCGTGGCGGTGACGCCGGGTTCGGCCTTCGGGCCCGGCGGGGAGGGCCATGTGCGGCTCTCGTTCGCGACCTCGCGGGATGTGATCGAGGCCGCGCTCGAGCGGATGGCCACCGCGCTGGCCGGTCGGCGCGGCGCGGCCGTGCGCGGCTGACGGCCCGGCAGGGGAGACGACGGTACGGCGGCGGCGCCCGGCCCGACCGGGCGCCGCCGCCGTTCTCCGCGCCGCGCCGCCCTCGTGGGCGGGCGCGGCCCGGGGACGCCGAAGCCGGCGGGCGCGGGCCGGGTGGCCCGTGCCCGCCGGCTCGCGTCGGCGGCGTCCGGTCGGTCAGCCGGTGGACGACACGGCGCCCGCCAGGACGGGGGTGCCGAGCTCGCGGGCCAGGCGCGCCTTGACGACGGCGAGGTCCTCGCAGTCGGCGCCCGTGCGCTCGGCGATGTGGACCCGGTAGAGCTCGGCCAGCCGCTCGTTGTCGACCTCGACGCCGAGCTGGTCCAGCAGGTGGCGCAGCACGGCTCGGCCCGAGTGGCGGCCGATCAGGATGGACCGTTCGCGGCCGAATCGCGCCGGCTCCACGTACTCGTAGGTCGCGGGGTTGCGCAGGATGCCCTGTTGGTGGATGCCGGCGGCGGTGCCGAAGGCGTAGGTGCCGAAGATCGCCTTGTTGCGCGGCTCCTCCAGGCGGATGGTCCTGCGCAGTGCCGTGTACGCCTCGTACATGGACGCGAGGTCGATGTCGGTGTAGATGCCGAGGACGCCGCGCTTGTAGCTGAGCAGCGCGGCGACCTCCTCCAGGGGGTGTTGCCGGCGCGCTCGCCGATGCCGCCGAGGGTGGCCTGGACCTCGTCGGCGCCGGCCTGCAGGCCGGCGACCGCGTTGGCGGTCGACAGGCCGAAGTCGTCGTGGCAGTGCGTGGAGAGCCGGATGGGGGCGGGGGCCCAGCGGCGGAAGGCGGCGATGAGGTCGGCGTACTCCTCGGGGGTGGTGCAGCCGGAGGTGTCGGCGACCGCGAAGCAGGTGGCGCCGGCGTCGATGGCGCCTTCGGTGATGGCGCGCAGGAGGTCGTGCTCGCCGCGGCTGGCGTCCTCGATGCCGACGGAGACCGACTCGACGCCGAGGGAGTAGGCGTGGGCCACGGTGTCGGCGACCTCGTCGACGGCCTCGCGGCGGGTGATGCCGCGTTTGTGCTTCAGGTGCATGTCGCTTCCGGTGGCCATCACCTGGACCTGGTGGTTGGCGGTCCCGCCGGCCTGGACGGCGCGGTCGACGTCGGCCCGTACGGCGCGGCAGAAGGTGGTGAACCGGGCGGTGGTGAGGTGCTGGGAGATGAGGCGGGTGGCTTCGAACTCGCTGGGTGAGGAGGCCGGGAAGCCGGCCTCGATGTAGTCCGCTCCGAGCGCCTCGATGCGCAGGGCGATGTCCAGTTTCTGCTGGGGGGTCATCGCGTTGGCGGGGGCCTGCTCGCCGTCGCGCAGTGTGGTGTCGAAGACGGAGATCCGTCGCGCTGCGGGTCGGTGGTCCATTGTGCGTCCTCCATGTGTGTGCGGACGGATGGGCGGTGCGGGATGGGGGGGTTCGGGATGGGGGGTTCGGGATGGGGCCGTGCGGGGTGCGCTGGGTGCCGGGGTGCGGGTGTGGTTCCCCTCAGGCGGGCGGGGCGCCGCGTCGCATCGTGGCGGCCGCGAGCGCGGAGCCGGTGAGGAAGGCCGCGCCCGCGATGAGGGCCGACCGGTGCAGGCCTGACGTGAAGTGGGCCGCGGTGGCGCAGAGGGTTCCGAAGAGCGCCACGCCGACGGCGTTTCCGACCTGTCGGGAGACGTTGAAGACCGCCGAGGCGACTCCCGCTCCGCCGGCCGGCGCGGATTCCATGATCGCGGCGGTGGCGGCGACCACGGTCATCGGTGTGGCCAGCCCGGTGGCGATCAGGGCGAACAGCAGGACGGGGTAGGCGGTGTCGTGGTCGGCGGCCAGCCAGCCCAGGAAGCCGACGGATCCCAGCAGGAGGGCGAAGCACATCGGCGGGTAGGGGCCGGTGCGGGCGGTGATCCGGCCGGAGAGCGGCGCGGCGATCAGGGACATGCAGACCGAGGGGAGCAGGGCCAGTCCGGTGCCCAGGGCGCCGTAGCCGCGTTCCTGCTGGAAGTAGAGGGTGGCCAGGAAGAGCATGCCGTAGTAGCCGAAGCTGAGCAGGAAGCCGATCACGGCGGTGGGTGCGAAGCCCGTGCGGCTGAAGAGCGACGGCGGCATCAGCGGTGCCCGGCCGTCGGGCCGCGAGGCGAGGCCACTCTCCAGGCGGCGCTCCACCGTGACGAACACGGTGAGCGCGAGCGCGCCCGCGGCGAACGCGGCCAGGACCGGGAGTGATGTCCAGCCTGCCGTGCCGGCCTCGTTGAGTGCGCCGGCCAGTGCGATCAGGCCGACCACGCCGAGCACCTGGCCCACCGGGTCCATCCGGGTCCGGGTGGGGCGGGGCGGTGGGGAGGGGACGTGGCGCAGGGTCAGCAGGACCGCGACGAGGGCCACCGGCACGTTGAGCCAGAACACGGCGCGCCAGTCCAGTCCTGCCACCAGGAGGCCGCCCAGGACCGGGCCGGACGCGAAGGCGATCGAGGAGACGCCGGCCCAGATGCCGAAGGCGCGGGCGCGGTCGGCCTTGGTGGGGTAGGCGGTCTGCAGGAGGGCGAGCGAGGCCGGGACCAGGAAGGCGGCGCCCGCTCCCTGCAGCAGGCGGGCGACGACCAGGACGCCGGTGGTGGGCGCCAGGCCGCAGCCGACCGAGGCGGCGGTGAAGGCGGTCAGTCCGGCGACGAACATCGTGCGGTGGCCGAGGCGGTCGCCCAGTCCCCCGCCGAGCAGCAGGAGGCCGGCGAAGACGGTGCTGTAGCCGTCGACGATCCACTGGAGGCCGGCCGGGCCGGCGTGCAGGGACCCGCGGATCGCCGGTACGGCCACGGTGACCACGGTGACGTCGAGCATCACGAGGAAGTAGCCGAGGCTCAGGGCGATCAGCGGCAGGCGGGACACGGGCGCGGCGTTCGGGGGTGCCGGATCCGGCGTGGCGTCGTCCCGGCGCGGGGGCAGGCGATGTGACGTCGTGTCAGTGGTGGGCATAGCGATCCCTTCGGGGGCGTCGGGCCATGATGACACAGAAAAATTCCTTCTAGAAGGTATTCTTTTTGTTCATGGATGACCCCGGCGGTGACCTGCGGCGTCAGGTCCCGGCCTCCACCAAAGCGGGAGTGCGGACCCTCCTTCGGGATGACCGGCAGGCGACGGCCTCCACCACCGACCGATGACCGGGCGCCGCGCCGGACCGAGGCTTGGGGCACCAACCGGCCCACAGCCTCGGGGAGAGCGACCCGTGAAACCCTTCTACGCCCTGTCCGACCACGAGCGCGACGCCCTGTACCGCGTCCTGGAGAGCGTCGGGAAGAACCCGTTCGAGGACTACCCCGCCTTCTCCCGCGCGGTGGCCGACGTGGTGGACCGCGGGGAGGTGCCGGCCTTCTTCACGCAGGTCTGCGGGCGCATCCGCGCCGAGCGCGAAGCCGGCGTCTCCGACGCCCACGTCCTGCGCAACTGCCCGATCGACGCCCACGTCCCGGACCTCGACCCCGACGACCCGATCGCCGACAAGTACGCCAAGAAGAAGACCTTCGTCGCCGAGGCCTTCCTGGAGCTGTTCGCACAGCTGGTCGCCACTCCCCTGCTGGCGTACGCCACGCGCTTCAACGGGGACTTCTTCACCGACGTCGTCGCCATCAACCGCTACAGCGGCATGCAGACCGGCTTCAGCGACAGCGAGCTCGTCTTCCACAACGACCGCACCGCCCACGCCGTGAGGGCGGACTTCATCTCGCTGCTCGGCATGCGCTGCTCCGACGCCGACTTCATCTACACGGGCTTCGTCGACGGGCGCTCCCTGCTGGCCCACCTGTCCGAGGAGCAGCAGGCGGTGCTGCGGCAGCCCTGCTTCATCACCCCGTTCGACGTGTTCTCGCGCGACAGCAACAGCCGCCAGACGGTCTCCGAGCGGCATCCGATCCTGGAGAACCACCACAGCTTCCGTTACCTCGACACCTGCACCACGGTCGCCGAGGGAAGCCCGGAAGAGGCCGTCCGGGCGCTGCTCGCGATGAAGAACGCGCTGGTCCGGGCGGACAAGGTCCGCCACCGCATCCTGACCGGCGACCTGTTCGCCCTCGCCAACCAGGACGGTCTGCACAGCCGGGAGAAGATGGAGATCAACGACCCGGCGCGGGCCCGCAGGCGCTGGCTGCTGAAGACCTACGCGTTCCGCGACCAGAGCGCCGCCGACCGGTACTCGGGCCACTGGCTCGACGGCGTCCCAGGCCGGGTGGCCGACTGACGGCCGCCCTCGGCGGTCCGTACGCCCGCTTCCCCCGGGCGGGCGTACGGACCGCGCCCGACCACCTGCCTTTTCACCTGCCCTTCCACCTGCCCGCTGCCCAGGCCCGTGCGACCCACCGGCCGGGCGTGCCGTTCCCGGCCCGGCCCCGCGTGAGATCCACGCGCGGCCGGGCCGGGTCGTGTGCGGTGACGGGCCCCGCCCCTAACATTCCTTCCAGAAGGTATTCTTCTGTGGCATGATGTGGTCCGCTACCCGAAGGGGCCAAGGGCACAGGGGGCGAGGGGCCGCACCACGCCCCTCGCGAGGTGGCAGTGCAACGGGCAGAGGCCACCTCGCCGCTGCGCCGGTGCTGCGCACGTCAGTTCACCTCGGCCGTCGCGCCTTTCGCGCCCCCTTCGAACAGCCCACGCGACAGGGGAGCCCGATGACCACGACCGTGAACCTTCCTGTGCCCACCGCTCCGCCCGGACGGCCGGCGCCGGCCGCCGGGGCGACGAGCCGTCAGAGACCGTCCGGTATGCCGTTCCACCGGTACGTGCCGTTCGCCGCGGTCGACCTGCCGGACCGCACCTGGCCGAGCAAGGTGATCACCCAGGCCCCGCGCTGGCTGTCCACCGACCTGCGGGACGGCAACCAGGCGCTGATCGACCCGATGTCCCCGGCCCGCAAGCGCACGATGTTCGACCTGCTGGTCAAGCTGGGCTACAAGGAGATCGAGGTCGGTTTCCCGTCCTCCGGCGCCACCGACTTCGACTTCGTGCGCTCGATCATCGAGGAGGGCGCGATCCCGGAGGACGTCACCATCTCCGTGCTGACGCAGGCCCGTGAGGACCTGATCGAGCGCACGGTGGAGTCCCTGGTCGGTGCCCACCGGGCGACCGTCCACCTGTACAACGCGACCTCGCCGCTGTTTCGCCGGGTGGTGTTCAAGGGGTCCAGGGACGACATCCGCACCATCGCCGTCGACGGCACCCGGCTGGTGATGGAGTACGGCGAGAAGCTGCTGGGCGAGGAGACCGTCCTCGGCTACGAGTACTCGCCGGAGATCTTCATCGACACCGAGCTGGACTTCGCCCTGGAGGTCTGCGAGGCGGTGATGGACGTCTGGCAGCCGGGTGAGGGCCGCGAGATCATCCTGAACCTGCCGACCACGGTCGAGCGTTCCACCCCGAACGTCTACGCCGACAAGATCGAGTGGATGTCGCGGAACCTGTCGCGCCGCGAGTTCGTCGCGCTGTCCGCGCACCCGCACAACGACCGGGGCACCGGCGTCGCCTCGGCCGAACTGGCCGTGATGGCCGGCGCCGACCGCGTCGAGGGCTGCCTGTTCGGGCAGGGCGAGCGCACCGGCAACCTGGACCTGGTCAACGTCGGGATGAACCTGTTCTCCCAGGGCGTCGACCCGATGATCGACTTCTCCGACATCGACGAGATCCGCCGCACCTACGAGTACTGCAACAAGATGGCCGTCCCCGAGCGCCACCCGTACGCCGGCGACCTGGTCTACACCTCGTTCTCCGGCTCGCACCAGGACGCCATCAAGAAGGGCTTCGACGCGCTTCAGGTCGACGCCGCGACGGCCGGCGTCCCGGTCTCGGAGTTCACCTGGGGCGTGCCGTACCTGCCGATCGACCCCAAGGACGTCGGCCGCTCCTACGAGGCCGTCATCCGGGTCAACAGCCAGTCCGGCAAGGGCGGCATCGCCTACGTCCTGAAGAACGACCACAAGCTGGACCTGCCGCGCCGGATGCAGATCGAGTTCTCCCGGATCATCCAGGCCAAGACCGACGCCGAGGGCGGCGAGGTCACCCCCGCGGCGATCTGGTCGCTCTTCCAGGACGAGTACCAGAACACCGCCGACACCCCCGGCAGCCGGATCCGGCTGGGACGACGCCTCGCCCTGAGCACACACGACGGCCGGGACACCTTCACCGCCGACGCCGTCGTCGACGGCGCGCACACCGTCCTCACCGGCCACGGCAACGGTCCCGTCGACGCGTTCGTCAACGCCCTCGCCGGCGTCGGCGTCGACATCGGGATCCTCGACTACGCCGAGCACGCCATGGACCAGGGCGTGGGCGCCACGGCCGCCGCCTACCTGGAGTGCCGGGTCGAGGACAGGGTCGTCTGGGGCTTCGGCACCGACCCCAGCATCGCCAGGGCGTCCGTCAAAGCCGCCGTCAGCGCCGTCAACCGCGCGCACCAGCACCGATCCGAACCACCGGTTCGGTGAACCAACCCATCTCACCGGGAGCCGTTATGGAGTTCAGACATCTTGTGACGTTCCAGAAGGTGGCCGCGGTCCTGAGCTTCACCCGGGCCGCAGCCGAACTGAGCTACGCGCAGTCCAGCGTCACCAGCCAGATCAAGCACCTCGAGGCGGCCCTGCAGACCGAGCTGTTCGACCGGCTCGGCGGCAGGATCCAGCTCACCGACGCCGGCCAACGGCTCCTGCCCTACGCGGAGCAGATACTGGCGCTCGCCGAGGAGGCACAGAACCAGCTCACCGGAGTCCGGGAGCCGGCCGGCGCCCTGACCGTCGGCACCATGGAGAGCATCACCTCCTACCGCCTGCCCCCGCTCCTGGAGATGTTCCACTACCGCTACCCGCGCATCCAGCTGACCCTGCGGCCGAGCCTGTGCGCGGAGACCCGCCTGGCCCTGCAACAGGGCACCTACGACGTGGGCTTCCTGATGGAACAGCAGGTGCACCACCAGGGCCTGGAGACCGTCGTCCTGGCACCGGAGCCACTCGTCCTGGTCGCCTCCCCCAGCCACCCGATGGCCTGCGCGTCCCGCATCACCGTCCCGGAGCTGCGCCGGGTGACCGTCCTGGCGACCGAGCCCGGCTGCGCCTACCGCGACCTCTTCGAGGCCGAGCTGAGCACCGGGCCGGGCGAGCCCGCGTCGTTCCTGGAGTTCGGCACGATCGAGGCGATCAAGCGCGGCGCGGTCGCCGGCCTGGGAGTCAGCCTGATACCGGAGGTGGCCGTACGGGACGCGCTGTCCGCCGGCTCGCTCGTGGCCCTGCCGTGGGAGCCGCCGTTCGCGGTGCACACCCAGCTGGCGTGGCGGCGCGGCAAGCGGCTCTCGCGCGAACTGCAACTGTTCATCGACGAGACGATCCGTGCCGTGCAGGAGGCCGGCTCCGCGGCGGCGTGAGCCACCGGCCCACTCCCCCGGGCCGAACACCGTGTGGGCCGCGCTCCGTCGTCCGGGAGCGCGGCCCACACGGTCGAGCGGGCTCAGTAGTGGACGCGCCGGCTGCCGGAGGTCGCCCGGTAGCGGATGCTCCAGTGGTCGCGTCGCACGTAGGTCCGCTGCAGCCAGCGGTCCCGGCCGTCGTAGCGCGCGGTGAACTGCGAGCGGGCGTGCAGCCCCTTGCGGTTGTTGATCAAAAGGGCCTGGCCCGGCCGCAGGAACACCTCGTGCGAGACCTCCCGGCACACCGCCTGGAGCACCTCGAGGGCCTGTTCGGCGGCACGGGTCATCGCCCGCACGCCGTTGGCCGACACCGAGATCTCCGGCGCCTCGTCCGGACCGCTGATGATGGCCACCGGGTCGGAGAGCACCTCGGCGCCGCCGGCCACGTCCCGCACGTAGCTGCCGGGGGCGTTGAGCCGAAACAGCGGGCTGCGCAGCACCTCCAGGACCTGCGGGTCCAGGGCCCGGACGATGTCCCGGGCGTCCGCGTAGTAGGTCGCGGCCACGCCCTCGTGATCCGCGCGCACGCAGCTGAGGACCAGGAAGTCGGGGTTGCTGACGTCGTAGCGGCCGATGACGTCGTGGACGATGTCGTTGTGGAAGTTGAGGAAGACGGTGGAGCCCTGGTTGGTCTGGCTCTGGGCGCCGGTGGCGACGGGTATGACGTCGTGCACCAGCTGGCCGTCCTTCTCCGACAGGAAGCCCACGGGCTCGCCGAGCAGGCCGCTGAGCCCGAGCAGGACGCCCTCGGCGGTGTAGGTGGCCTTGTCCGGGCACGGCCTGCCGTCCCGGGGGGTGGGCGGGAGCTCGGCGTCGACCGGCAGGTTGCGGACCAGGCCGACGCCCGGGGCGTCCGGGTGGCGGCCGAAGTCCAGCATCTCCTGGAGGATGTCGACGGGCAGCGAGGCGAAGATCTGGTAGTAGCGCGCCATCGCCCGGTCGATGTCCTTCGTCGGGTCCGACATCGCGGCGAGCTCGCGCCCGATCGCGTCGCGGGCGACGTCCGGGAGGGCGATCTCGGCGAGGGTCCGGGGGCGGACGGCCTGCGGGCCGCGGTGGTCGATCACAGTCATGACGGTTTCTCTCCTGTGGTTGGTTCAGACCGAGGTGAGCCGGCGTGCGGGGGCGGCGATGTCGTCGTGCAGCCGCTGGGCCAGCACGACCGCCTCGTACTCGTCCGGGGCGAGGTGGGTGGTGACCCGGCTGCCGTGCACCTCGCAGACCGGGATGCCCTCGACCCGGGCGGGCGGCAGGTGGTGGCGGCGCTGGAACTCCTCCAGGTCGAGGTAGCCGCCGATGACCGCGACCTGTGGTGCGCCCTCCAGCCGGGTGGTGTCGACACCCTGCGCGTGGAAGGCGGCGTGCGCCAGGTCGGCCTGCGCGTCGTCCTGGTAGCCCAGGACCACCGAGCGGCGGTTCACGATCACCGCCTCGGTGGGTGATCCGACGGCGCTGATGGTGGTTCCGGCCGGGAACGGCGCCCGGTTGTGCCGGCACACGATGGCGATGCCGTGCTGCTGGGCGAGTCTCACCGCGCGCCGGTGCAGGACCTTGGCGCCGTGCAGCGACAGCGCGGTGGCGACCTCGTAGGAGACCGCGGGCAGCAGGCGGGTCCCGGTGACGAGGTTGGGGTCCGCGCTGTAGATGCCGTCGACGTCGGAGTGGATCTCGCACTCGCCGGCGCCGACGACCGCCGCCACCAGGAGCGCCGAGAGGTCGGAGCTGTTCTTGCCGAGCCAGGTCGGGCGGTTGTGGGCGTCGACGGCCTGGCCGCCGGGGATCACCACGACGTCGTGCTCGGCCAGCGCGCCGACCAGCGGGGCCGGATCGACCTCGCGGACGCGGGCCCACATGTACGTGCTGTCCGTCGTCAGCCCCAGCTGGGAGCCGGCGAGCACGGTGGCCCGGCGCCCGGCCCTGTGCAGCGCGGTGGCCAGCAGGTGCGCGCTGACCGTGTCGGCCATGGTCAGCAGGCCGGCCACACTGGGGTCCGCGGGGTGGGGGTTGACCTGCTGGAGGCGCTCGCGCAGCCGTTCGGTCTCGCCGGGCATGGCGCTGACGACGACGGCCAGGGGGCGGCGCTCCGCGGCGATCCGCTCCGACAGGGCCCGCGCCAGGTCCGCGTAGGCCTCCGGCGAGCGGAAGCTGGAGCCGCCGAACTTCAGGACGGCGGGTGGGTTGCTCACAGCACACCCCTCTCGGTCAGGGCCTCGGCGATCTGGATGGCGTTCAGGGCGGCGCCTATGCGCACGTTGTCGGCCACGATCCAGAGCCAGAAGCCGCGCGGGTTCTGCGGGGAGACCCGGATACGGCCGACGTGGACGTGGTCGGGGTGGCCCGCGGTGCGGGGCGTCGGGAAGGCGCCCACGGTGACCTCGTCGTGGACGGTGACCTCGGACAGGGCCGCCAGACGCCGGACGATCTCCTCGCGGTCGACCGGGTTGTGGCACTCGATCCAGGCCGCCTCGGAGTGCCCGTTGACGACCGGGACCCGCACGCAGGTGGTGGTGACGTCCAGGTGCGGCAGGCCGAGGATCTTGCGGGACTCCTGGAGCATCTTCTGCTCCTCGAAGGTGAACCCGTTGTCCAGCAGGCGGTCGATGCTGGGCACGACGTTGAACGCGAGGGACGGTGTGAACTCCTCGTCGGGTCCCATCGCCTCGTGGTCCTCGAGGCTGATCCGGCTGGCCTCGTAGAGTTCGGCGACTCCCGAGTGCCCCCGCCCGGAGGCGGCCTGATAGGTGCTCACCACCGCCTGGCGGATGCCCCAGCGCTCCTCGATCGTCTGCAGCAGGCGGACCAGCGGGATGGTGGAGCAGTTGGGGTTGGCGATCACGCCGCTGGCCGGACGGCGGTCCAGCTCGTGGGCGTTGACCTGCGGCACGACCAGCGGAGTGTCGGGGTCCATACGGAAGGCACTGGTGTTGTCGATGACCAGGGCGCCCTGGGCGACGGCGGTGGGCACCCACTTCTCGCTGACGGACCCCCCGGCCGAGAAGAAGGCGACATCGGTGTCGGAGAAGTCGAAGCCGTCGAGGTCGTGGACCCGGTGGGAGCGGCCGTCGACGGTCATCTCCCGGCCCGCGGACCTGGCCGACGCGACCAGGCTGATCCCGCGGTACCGGAAGCCGCGTTCCTCGATGAGCCGGATCAGGGTGTTCCCGACGGCGCCGGTGGCGCCGACGAGGGTGATGCGCGGGGCGGAGGGATCGCTCACGAGGGTCATCGGTTCTCTCCAACGGTGACGGTCTGCTGGGCGGCCGCGGTCGCGGTCGCGGTGGGGGCAGGAGTGGCGGTGGCGGTGGCGGTGGGGGTGGCGGTGGGGGCGGGGGTGCGGCGCGGGCCGATCCGCCAGCCGAGGTTGATGCCCAGGCTGGCGCCGACGATCAGCGGGATGCCCAGGGCCTGGAGCAGGGTGACGTGGTGTCCGTAGACGGCCCAGTCGCAGAGCATCGCCACGGCCGGGTAGACGAAGGCGAGGACCGCGATCTTGGGGGTGGGCAGCTTCTGGTAGGCGGAGTACATGAGCACGTACATCAGGCAGGTGTGGATCAGACCGAGGCCCACCAGCCAGGCCCAGCCGCTCCCCAGGTGCGAGACCTTGCCCAGATCGGTGAACGGCAGCAGCAGCGGGATGCCGAGGACGACCTGGACGAGCGCGACGAGGTGGGGGCGCACGCCGGTGACGCGCTTGGTGATGACGGTGGCGAAGGCGTAGAACACCGCGGCGAGCAGCGCCTGTCCGAGGCCGACCAGGTAGCCGCTGTCGCCGCTGAGGTCCGAGACGGTGACGCCGGCGACCAGGATCAGGCCGACGAAGGCGACACCGAGCCAGCCGAACTTGGCGGCGGTGATCCTGTCGCGGAACAGCAGCGCTCCCAGCAGGACCACGTAGAACGGCTGGGTGTGGTAGACGACGGTGGCCACCGAGATGGAGGTGCTCTCGTAGGACGAGAAGAGGAAGGCCCAGTTGAAGACGATGAACACCCCGCCCAGGGCGGTCAGGCCGAGCTTCTTCGCGGTGAAGCCGTGGTTGGTGAAGAAGCCCCGGGCCAGGCAGTAGAGCCCCAGACCGACCGCTCCGAACACGCAGCGGAAGAAGACGATGTTGAAGGGGGAGGCTCCGGACTCGACCACGAAGATGCCGATGGTGCCCGAGAGGACCATGGCAAGGGTGAGTTCGATCGCGCCTGCCGTCTCCTTGGCACGCGACTTCAATGATGAGGACATGTCACTCTCCTTGTGGGGCGAGGCCCCGGCGGGATCTCGGTGCGGGGGTGGATCGGGTGGATCGGGTGGATCGGGTGGATCGGGTGGATCGGGTGGATCGGGTCAGTGCAGGGGCGGCGCGTAGTGCAGGCCGCCGCGGGTCCACAGCTCGTTGAGGCCCCTCGGCACGTCCAGGCCCGACGCGGGACCGAGGTTGCGGGCGTAGACGTCGCCGTAGGTGCCGACGGCGGCCAGGACGCGAGCGGCCCAGTCCTCGTCCAGGCCGAGGGCCGGCCCGTGGCGGCCCGCCGAACGGGCGGCGGCGGCCAGGGCGTTCGCCCGGTCCTGCCCCGCGGCCTCGTCCGCGGCGTGCTCGGCGGCGGTCAGAAACCGCAGCACCCACCGGCACAGCCGGTACCAGGCCGCGTCACCGTCGCCGACCGCCATCGCCATCGGCTCCCGGGAGATGGCCGTCTCGAGGATGACGTGCGCCGCGGGGTCCGGCAGGGCCGCGCGCTCGCCGGCCAGCGCGACCCGGTCCAGCACGTAGGCCGCGCACTCGCCCCGCGCGTAGGCCGCCAGCGCCTCGCCCGGCGTCGGATAGGCGACGGGCTCGACGGCCAGTGCGCGCGGGCCGAACCAGCCGGCCAGGTTCGCCGCGCTGGTCGTACCGGCCTGCACGGCCAGGCGGCGGCCCGCCAGCTGCTCCGCGGTGGTGATGCCGTCGGCGGCCCGGACCAGGAAGCCCTCGCCGTCGTAGCAGGTCACGCCGGCGAACAGCACCGGGTGGCCGGCCTCGCGGCCGAGCGTCCAGGTGAGGTTGCAGGCCACCAGGTCCGCCTCGCCGGCGACCAGCCGCTCCAGACGCTGCGCCGGGTCGGTGGGCAGCCACGTGACCGCCGCGGCGTCGCCGAGGGCGGCCGCCGCCACGGCGCGGACCACGTCCGCGTCCATGCCGCTCCAGTGGCCGTCCGCGCCCCGCAGCGACAGGCCGCGGATGCCGCGGCTGACCACCGCCCGCAGCGTGCCGGCCGACCGGATCCGCCGCAGGGTGGAGCCGGCGGAGCCGGTCGAGCCGGCGGCCGTCGTGGTGGCGCTCATCGAATACCCCTCGGGTGTGAGCCGACCAGCTGTTCGCGGTCGAAGCGGCGCTCGTTGAAGCCGAGCATGTCGATCAGTCCACGGGCGGTGACCGCCCGCTCCCCGGCGCCGTCGGCGGGCACCGCCACCGGCATGCCGCCGCTCTCGGACCAGCGCAGCCGGCCGCGCGCGTCGATGCGGGCCCGGGACCGGTTGGCGTTGTCCTGGTGCAGGCAGTACGGAACGTCGAGGTGCCCTCGGGCGAAAGCCCGCACCAGGGCGCTGCCGACGTCGTCGCCGAAGCGCAAGGTGCTGGTGATGAGGGTGCGGGCCTCCTCGTAGAGGCCGGTGTCCGACGGGCGCACGTGCGGCGCCCGGGTGGACTCGTCCCGGGCGACGGCCGCGGCGAACTCCAGGGCGTCCACGTTCTCCGCGACGGTGGGGATCCGGTGGGCCTCGGCCGGGGTCTTGACGATGAGCCGCTCGGTGCCGCTGCGCACCGCCAGCCGGGCACTGTCCTCCAGGATCCGAAACGCCCCCACCGGGGTCCGGGGGAAGACGCCCATGTAGGTGTAGAGGACGACGTGCCAGTCGGCGTCGCCCAGCCATTCGCCGGCCAGCGCCCGCAGGGCGGCCAGCGCCTCCAGGTCCTGCGCGGGGTCGGTCTGCTGGGCGTAGCTGACGGAGATGCTCCGCAGGCCGTGCTCGCGGAAGAACATGCCCTCCAGGACGCTGAGTGCCACCAGCAGGCTCGGTGGGCACAGCTGTCCGAGCATGCAGCCGCCGAAGCTCTCCAGGTGGATCGGCTCGGCGAGGTCGGCGAGCAGCCTGCAGCACTCGGACCAGGCCGATACCGCCTGGGACAGCGGGACGCGGCTGTAGGGGAGGCAGTAGGAGACGGGGCCGCCCTCGGTCGCGTCGGCGCCGGCGGCGGCCAGGGCCGCGAAGAGCTCCTGTGGCTGGGCGGAGCCGTGTCGGATCTGGACCGGGAACCGTTCGCCGGCCACCTGGGCGAGCATCTCCCGGACCCGCTCGGGGCCGTGGGCCACGACCGGGAAGCCGTTGAGGTCGTCGCCCTTGGCCAGCGCGCGCCGGGCCGATTCGTGGTCGTTGACCCGGGTGTAGCTGTCCACGGTGATGGTGCCGACGGTGGCGCCCCGGGCCTGGCGGACCGCCTGGAGTCCGGCGCGCATTCTCGGCATCTCGCCGAATCCCATGCGCGGCTGCACGACCAGGTGGCCGGCGTCGCGCGCGTTGCCGACGAAGCGGGAGAACCGTCCGTGCGGGCCCCGCCTGGGGAGGGTGGCGGCGGTCCTCGGTGCGACGGTCATCGGTGCGGCGGTCATCGGTGCGGCGGTCTCTGCGTCGCCGATCACTTCCGGGCTCCGTTCCGTGCGCCGACGAGTTCGGGCTGCCGGTTGGTGGGTTCGGGCTGCCGGCCGGTGAGGGCGGGCTGCCCGTTGGTGGGTTCGGGCTGTCGGTTGGTGAGGGCGGGCTGCCGGTTGGTGGGTTCGGGCTGCCGGTTGGTCAGGGCGGGCTGCTTCGCCGGTTCCAGGGAGGCGAGGAACTCCTCGAACCGGCCGAGGCCGGCGTCGGACTCGAATGCGGCGTCGAATCCGCTGGTGACGAGTTCGTCGACGTATTTGGCGTTCCCGGCGCCCTTGACTCCGAGCTTTCCGCCGATGACGACGCGCAGGCCCACGAGGTCCGGGTCTTCGCGGATCTTGCGGATCAGCCGGAGTCCGTCCAGGTGGCCGTGGCCGTTCACGGTGCTGATGACCAGGACGTCGGGTCGGATGCGGCGGCACTCGTCGATGATCAGCTCGTCGGGCACGCAGGCTCCGAGATTGATGACGTCGCCGCCCTGCTCCTCCAGGAGGAGTTGCAGGAAGACCAAATTCCACATGTGCGCGTCGGACGAGACGCTGGATACGACAAACCGCTTGGGGCGGGCCAGAGTTATCGAAGTCATCGGGTGGATCCCTCTTCTGCGGGAGGCGGTGAGAACGACGCTACGGTCCTGAGCTGCAGGTCGTCCACGTCCCAGCAGGGCGTCTGGCCGATGCCGCCGATCGGCGGGGCCGATGGGCCGGCGCGCGGCGGGGCCGATGGGCCGTCAGGCGCCGGCGCCGCGTGCGACCAGCGGACGAGGGGCGCCGTGCGCCCGGTGCTGGGGGCGGGCAGCGGGGTGGTGGCCGTGCAGCACCCGCTGGATGAGCAGGACGGCCTCCAGGCGGTTGCGCAGGCCGAGTTTGGTCAGGGCGTGCGACACGTGACTCTTGACCGTGGCCGGGGAGACCCTGAGGGCCCCGGCGGTCTCCGCCGTGGACAGCCCGTCGGACAGCAGCGCGAGGACCTCGCGCTCCCGGTCGGTGAGGGCGCCCAACAGGTGTTCCGGGGACGGGCCGCCGCCGGCGCGGGCGGCCGCGGCCCGGCCGGCCGACGGACGCGGGGCGCGCGCGTACAGCCCGAGCAGCTCCGGGGACAGCACCGTGTGGTCGTGCGCCACGGTGTGGACCGCCGCGGCCAGTCCCTCGATCCGGGCGTCCTTCACGAGGCAGCCGGCGGCGCCGGCGGCGAAGGCGCCGTCCAGCCGCTGCCGGGTCCAGTCGACGCCGATCATCAGGATTCGGATGCCCCGGGCGGCGAGTTCACGGACGGTGCGGGTGAGGTCCTCCTGCGGCCCGACCGCCAGCACGGCCACGTCGACCTGGGCCAGCGGCCACTCCTGCCACGGGCTGCGGGTGTCCACGCAGACGACGCCGGCGAGCCGCCCGCTTCTGTCGAGCACCCGGCCCAGGACGTGCCTGGAGACCGGGTCGTGGTCGGCGAGCAGGACGCGCGGCGCCGGCTCGGCCAGCTCACCGTCGGCGAGCCAGACGTCCTTCGGTGCGCGGATACGCGGCATAGTTCTTTCCCCTCAACGCGTGGAACGCGGGCCTGGGCCTTCCATGACGTTTCTTCATATAGTCCAGAATCCGATACATATCTTCTTGTATCGTGGACACGGGCGGTAAGTTAAGCACAGTCAGAACCACGGCGTGCAGGGCGTGTTGGGAACGGCGTCCGGATACGGACCCGCGGTGACGCCCCGGATCCCGCAGGGCCCTCGGCCTTCGGGAGAACGGCACGACCCAGGTCGCCGGCAGCCCCCGCACCCCAGGTCGCCGGCGCTGTTCACCGGCCCCGCCACGGCGCCACGAAACGCCTCCCCGGCCGCCCCCGCGCGGAGCGGCCGTCCGCGCATCACACCACCGGCAACCTCGTCACCAGGGAGTAGGAACCGCATGGGCAGGACACTCGCGCAGAAAGTGTGGGACGCACACGTCGTACGGAGCGGCAGCGCCGGCGAGGACCTCCTCTACATCGACCTGCAGCTGCTCCAC
This sequence comes from Kitasatospora sp. NBC_00374, assembly GCF_041434935.1. Lineage (NCBI taxonomy): Bacteria > Bacillati > Actinomycetota > Actinomycetes > Kitasatosporales > Streptomycetaceae > Kitasatospora > Kitasatospora sp. NBC_00374. The sequence goes on from NZ_CP107964.1 coordinate 232,854, forward strand.
GAGGTGAACACCCCCCAGGCGTTCGACGCCCTGCGCGCGGCCGGCCGCACCGTCCGCAGGCCCGACCTCACCCTCGGCACCGAGGACCACAACACCCCGACGCTCGCCATCGACAAGGTCATCCGGGACCCGGCCGGACGCCGCCAGGCGGCCCTCATGCGCGAGAACTGCGCACAGTTCGGCATCCCGCTGCACCGGCTCGGCGACCCCGACCAGGGCATCGTCCACGTCATCGCCCCCGAGCTCGGCCTCACCCGACCCGGCATGACCATCGTCTGCTGCGACTCGCACACCACCACCCTCGGCGCCTTCGGGGCACTCGCCTTCGGCATCGGCGCCAGCCAGGTCGAACACGTCCTGGCGACCCAGACACTCCCGATGCGCCGGCTCAAGGACATGGCCGTCACCGTCACCGGCCGCCTGCCCGACGGCGTCACCGCCAAGGACCTCGTCCTCGCGCTCATCGCCGAGGTCGGCACCGCCGGCGGCCAGGGCCACATCATCGAATACCGGGGCGAGGCCGTCACCGCGCTGTCCATGGAAGCCCGAATGACCCTGTGCAACATGTCCGTCGAAGCGGGCTCCCGAGCCGGCATGGTCGCCGCCGACGACACCACCCTCGCCTACCTGCGCGCCCGACCCGGCATGCCCCGAGGCGAACACTGGGACACCGAGACCGCCCACTGGCGCGGCCTGCGCACCGACGACGACGCGGTCTTCGACACCGAGGTCGAGCTGGACGCCGGCCGGCTTCGCCCCTACGTCTCCTGGGGAACCAACCCCGCCCAGAGCGTCCCCCTCGACGGCCGCGTCCCCTCCCCCGCCGACTTCCACGACCCCGAGGAACGCGCCGCCGCCGAACGCGCCCTGCACTACGTCGGCCTGCGCCCCGGCACCGCGATGCGCGACGTCCCCATCGACACCGTCTTCCTCGGCTCCTGCACCAACGGCCGCATCGAGGACCTGCGCGCCGCCGCCGACGTCCTGCGCGGCCGCCGCGTCGCCGACGGCACCACCATGCTGATCGTCCCCGGCTCCGCCCAAGTCCGCAGGCAGGCCGTCACCGAAGGCCTCGACCGGATCTTCACCGACGCCGGCGCGGACTTCCGCGCCGCCGCAGGCTGCTCCATGTGCGCCGCACTCAACGAAGACCGCCTCGGCCCCGGACAGCGAGCCGCCTCCACCAACAACCGCAACTTCGAAGGCAGGCAGGGCAAGGGCTCCCGAACGCACATCGTGTCCCCGCCGGTCGCCGCCGCCACCGCCGTCGCCGGCCACCTCGCCGCCCCCACCGATCTGTGAGGTCCACACCCATGGAGAAGTTCACCGTCCACACCGGCACAGCCGCCCCCCTCAAGCGCAGCAACGTCGACACCGACCAGATCATCCCGGCCCGCTTCTGCGTCCACTCCACCCGCACCGGACACGCCGCCTCACTCTTCGCCGACTGGCGCGAGGACCCCACCTTCGTCCTGAACCGGCCCGAACACCACCAAGCGACCATCCTGGTCGCCGGCAACGACTTCGGCACCGGCTCCTCACGCGAATACGCCGTCTGGGCCCTCCAGGACCACGGCTTCCGAGCCGTCGTCGCCCCCCGCTTCGGAGACATCTTCCGCGGCAACGCCCTGATGAACGGCCTCCTCACCGTCACCGCACCACCCCACGTCGTCGAAACGCTCTGGAACCTCATCGACGCCGACCCCACCACCCCCCTCACCGTCGACCTGCACCACCGGCAACTGCGCTGCGAAGACCTCGTCCACCCCATCGACATCGACGACGACACCCGCACCCGACTCCTGCAAGGACTCGACCCCATCGCCGCCACCCTGCAACACGCACCGGACATCACCGCCTACGAACACCACCGCCGCCCCGCCCTCCCCCACACCCACTGACACCGAACCCCACACCCCACAGCCACCCCCACCACCCCACCGCGCGGACCGTCGGCCACGGCATCCACGACAACCCATCACCCCGCCAACACCCCAGCCCCGCCAGCGAACCGGCACCCCGGCAACCCGGCAACCCGGCAACCCCCCGGCGAACCGGGCCAGGACACCGGCCCGACCGGCCGCCGCACACCACCGGCCCCTTCCACCACCACCCGAGAACCCATCCCCACGGTGGAGCCGTCCTCGCGGCGACCGCGGAACACCAGGATGTCCACACACCCCCGACGGCCGTCAGGCCGCAGGGCCTCATCGAGCTTGCTCCCCACAGGGGTTCGGACCCGCGCACCGAAACGAGCGCCGGGAACCGAAGGACAGCGGCCGGGCGGCGCGGCGGGCAGCCGATGTGCCGGGCGCGGATGGCGGCGGCGCGGGTCTCGACGGCGCCGTGCCATGGCGGGCCCGGGACAGCGGCGGCAGGCGGCAGGCGGCAGGCGGCAGGCGGCAGGCGGGCGGGGCACGGCGGCGGGCCGGCCCTCGCGGACGGTCGGGATCCGCCGGGGACGCAACATTTCCCGCGCCCGGTCCCGTGTAGAAGTCGACGCGGGGCACCACCGTCGCGCGGGCAACTCGGCACGGACGACGGAACAAGGGGGCCGGGCACGGATGTCGCCGGAGCGCGAGAGGTTGTTCGAACAGTTCGCCGCCGCCCGGTACGGGGCGCTGCGCCGCACCGCGTACCTGCTGTGCGGCGACTGGCACCTGGCGGAGGACCTGGTGCAGTCGACCCTGATCAAGGTGTACGCGCGCTGGCCGCGGCTGCGCGACCCGGACACCGCCGGGGGCTACGCCCGCACCACGCTGGTGCGCACCTTCGTGGACGGGCGACGGCGCCGCTCGGCCGGCGAGGTGGCCAGCGCCGAGCCCCCGGAGACGGCCGCGGTGGGCGCCGACCCGGACCGGCGGCTGGCACTGCTGGCGGCGCTGGCCCGGGTGTCACCGGGCTACCGGGCGGTGCTGGTGCTGCGCTACTGGGAGGACCTGAGCGTCGAGGAGTGCGCCGCGATCCTCGACCGGAGCAGCGGCACGGTGCGGTCGGACGCCCACCGCGGTCTGGCGCAGCTGCGGACGATCCTCGGCGACTCGGTGCACGAGATCGCCGGCACGTGAACAAGCCGGCAGATGCGCGGCACGGCAGGTGCACGGCGCGGCAGGTGCACGGCGCGGCGGATGGGCGACACGGCCGATCGGCGGCACGACAGGTGGGCGAGCGGGTGTACGGGCGAGGCCGGGGACGCGGAGCGAGAGGGAGGAAGCGGGCATGACGCACGGTGGAGAGGACCCCGACCGGCGGATGGCGGCGGAGGTGTTCCGGGCGGTGCTGGAGCAGCCGGAGCCGGAGCCGCCCGCGGTGCTGGCGGCGGTGCGGGCCGGCGGGCGGCGGCTGCGGGCCCGGCGGCGGCTCACGCTCGGCGCGGCGGTACTGACGGCGGTACCGGTGCTGACGCTCACGGCGGCGCTGGCCGTAGCGGGGCCGGCGGGGACGCCACGGCTGCGGGACCTGGTGGGGCTCGACCCGGCCGGGGGCCGGCCCTCGACGGCGCAGCCGTCGAGCTACGGGATGGACCAACTGGACGCGGTGCACGAGCGGCTGCGCTCCGCCCTGGCCGCCCACCTGCCGGCCGGGTACACCGGGGTGCTGGACGGCGGCGGCCCGACCACCTTCCGGCTGGTCCGCGCCGACGGCGGGTTCACGGCGGTGGCGACGATCATGGGCGATCCGCTGGCACCGGGCAGCCGCGCGCCCTCACCGTGCGAACCACGGGCCGGCCGGCCGGTCTACGCGAGCGACTGCGTGTCCCGGACCCTGCCGGACGGCTCGACCGGCTGGCTGTACCGGACCACCTCCTACCCGGGCACCCAGTTCACCCTCGTCACCCCACAGGGCCGAATCGCCGGACTGGGAACCCTCCCCACAGCCACCCCACCCCAGGGAGAAGGCGGCGAGCCACAGGAGTCCAGGGCGATGACGCCCGAGGACCTGGACGCCCTGGTCCGCGACCCGCAGGTGCTCGCCGCACTGGAAGCCGTCCCACTGGACGCACCGGGATGACACAGCGCACCGAGGCCACGCACCGGGATTGCGCACCGGACCCGGAACACGGCCCCACCAACGGCAACGACCACAGAGCCCGGGCCCGGAACACGGCCCCACCAACGGCAACGACCACAAGGCCCGGGCCCGGAACACGGCCCCACCAACGGCAACGACCACAAGGCCCGGGCCCGGAACACGGCCCCACCAACGGCAACGACCACAAGGCCCGGGCCCGGAACACGGCCCCACCAACGGCAACGACCACAAGGCCCGGGCCCGGAACACGGCCCCACCAACGGCAACGACCACAAGGCCCGGGCCCGGAACACGGCCCCACCAACGGCAACGACCACAGGGCCCGGGCCCGGAACACGGGGCACACCGTCACCGAACAGGCCGCCCACACACCCGCACCGAAACCCGGCCGGCAGCCCGACCGGTGGTGACGGCCACAGAAGCCGGGCCCGGAACACGGGGCACACCGTCACCGAACAGGCCGCCCACACACCCGCACCGAAACCCCGCCGGCGGCCCGACCCTGATTCGGGCCCGGACCACCGGCACGCGCACCACCACTCCGCACCGGGCCTCAGGCCCGGGCCCCGGGCCCGGGCCACAGGTCCGAGATCCCGGTCGGCGCCGACCGGACACGGCGACCGACAGGCACCGCCGGTACTCCTCACCGCACCCGAGCTACCGGGCCGGAAAACGACACCGGGAAACGACCCAGCAGCGCACACACCAGCCCTGCACCACACGCGAACCGGCGAAAGACCAGCCGACGGGCGCCGAGACGGGGCGACGCGCCCCAACGCTCCGAAACCCCGTCCCGTCCACACCCGCACACAACGGGTCACACCGCACTCCCCCAACAGATCCACCGATCTCCCGGCCCGCCAGAACGACCCCTGCCCGGCCAGCCGCCGCGACCGGCCGACCCGCGACCGCCCTCCGACCGCCCCTCCGCCGCTCCCAGCCGCCCTCGCTGACAGACCGTCGCACGGGAACCCACCCCACACCGCGCGAGCCACCCCCGACCCGGAGCGCACCAAGACCCGCAGGCGATCAGCCATCCAGCGCAAACCGTTCCCCCGCGCGTCCGCGACAGCACCTGTGGAGTGGCCGAGCACCCGCAACCGGGAGGTAGTGGAGACAGGCACCACCACCCTCGCCCAAGGAGCAGCGCATGCCCCGAACCCGCCAGGCAGCCGCCCTCACGGCCGCGATGCTCACCGCCACCCTGAGCAGCTGCGCCAGCGAGTGGCGCCCACTGCCCCCCTCGGCGCCCAGCCCCACCCACGCCGTCCCCACACCGCAGCCCACCGGCGGGCACGCCACCGTGCCCGCAGGGCTCCCCGCGCCGGTCCCGGCCGCACCCGGCACGACCGTCACGGTGGGCAACTCCGGCCCGCTCGGCCCGGTCCTCACCGACGCCCAGGGCCACACGCTCTACGTCTTCGAAGCCGACACCATCGCCATGTCGACCTGCTACCAGGCCTGCGCCACCGCACTGCCCCCGCTGACCACCACGTCCGCCCCGATCGCCGGCCAGGGCGCCACCCAAGGCCTGCTCGGCACCACCATCCGCGCCGACAAGACGATCCAGGTCCTCTACGACGGCCACCCGCTGTACCTGTGCGCCGACGACAAGACCGCCGGGCAGGCCTCCGGCCACCGACTCACCCGCTTCGGCGGCACCTGGCACGCCGCCGACCCGGGCGGCCACCCGATCAAGACCCCAGCCCCCAGCACCGACACCCACCAGCACAACCCCACGAACAACACAGCAGATTCCCCCCAAAGCACCACCCCGGACACCACCCCCGACGCGAACACACACAACACTCCCGGCACCACCGGCCCCACCACCCACGACACCACCGGCCACACACCGGACACCACCCACAGCACCGGCCCCACACCGGACTCCACCAACGACAGCACCACCCACGACACCACCAACCCCACGCCGGACACCACCCACAGCACCGGCCCCACACCGGACACCACCAACGACAGCACCGGCCACACACCGGACTCCACCAACGACAGCACCAACCCCACGCCGGACACCACCCCGAGCACCACGCCGGACACCACCCCCCAGAGCGCCCAAACCGAAAACACACACGACAGCACCGACAACACCCCCGACACCACCACCCACGACACCGCCAACCCTGCGCCGGACACCACCCCGAACACCACCCCGAACACCGCCGACGCAACCCCGCAGAGCACTCAAGCCCCGAACACACACGACAGCACCGACAACACCCCCGACACCACCACCCACGACACCACCGCCCCTACACCGGACACCGCCGACAGCACCCCCGACACCACCACAGACGCCAGCACGGACACCACCGGCAACACCTCCAGCACAACCGACACCACCCCGGATACCCCCTCCAGCGGCACCAACTGAGCACCCACCACCCGCCCCCACCGAACCCGAACCACCAAACCACCAAACCGCCGACAGCGACCCGGTTCCAATCCCAGCGGCCACAGTCCCCACCCGTCACAGCGCACCACGACGTCACCAGGAACAACCCAGACGATCAAGGCGCCGGGCGCGGCGGTATCGCGAGCGCACGACGCGGAACACGAGCCGGAAGCGGTGTCCCCCCTCCCGCCGGGCGACCCCGCCCGCCCGACAGGCCATCAAGACCACCCCCACACCGGCAGAAAGCCCACGACACCACCCACCATGAGGCCCACGACCTCTCGACAAGGCCCGCGACGGCCAGTCACGGCCGGCGACGAAAGGCCCCCGTCGACGAAACGGCGCAACAGGCGGGCGAAGACCCGGGCATCCACCCGCGGCCACGTGCCGAGCGAGGCCTCGACGGCGGCCACCACTCACCGCCCGGTGACCGCCACGATGCCGCCGCCGTCACCGGTGCGGGCGAGCACGGTCACACGGCCGGCGGCCGGGTCGGACCCACGTCACAACAGGCCGGCCCGCTCCACACGGCCGGCGCGGCGACCGACAGCAGAGCGCCCCAGGTCGACCCCGCGCCCCAGGCCCGCGGCGCAGCACCGACCGGACCAGGCAAAGCCGCCGAAGACCCGGCAGGTGAAGTCATCGACCGCCTCCCCCAGCCCCTCGGTGAGGCGGGTGTGGACGCGGGCGCGGGTGCCCCGCCGCAGGAGCAGCCCGACGGCGTGGGCGATATCGTTCCCGGTCGTCCTCAGGCACACATCACCCGCACTCCCCGTGCGAGCCACCGCCATCACACCGGAGGAACCCTCCCAGCGCCGCGAGCCCTGCATCGACAGGGCGCGCCCCGGCCCGACCATTGGCGGCTCGCCTCAGACCACGTCTCGACGGGTAGGAAGCCGTTGCCCTACCGACCAAGGAACTCGCCGATCGAACGGGAGCCCCGTCCGGGTGATCGCGGTCGGTGCCGGCCGTGATCGAGAACGCCCAACGGCCGTCTGGACTTCGCCGTCACATCACCTGGGTAGTGCTGTGACCGGGAACGTTCACCGGGTTGGTGGTGGCGGGGCCGAACCGGTTGGATGTGGCGGACATCCAACGGAGTGGGGGCACGGTGGCGGAGCCGGTCAAGGTCAGGAGACTGACCGATCAGGAGGGCCAGCACTTACAACGGATCGTGCGCCGGGGCAGCACCAACACGGTGCGCTACCGACGGGCGATGATGCTGCTGGCCTCGGCCGACGGCAACCGGGTGCCAGTGATCGCCCAGCTCGTCCAGGCCGACGAGGACACCGTCCGGGACCTGATCCACCGGTTTAACGAGATCGGCCTGGCCTGCCTGGACCCTCGATGGGCGGGAGGCCGTCCCCGCCTGCTCAGCACTGACGACGAGGACTTCGTCGTCCAGACGGCCACCACCCGCCCGGCCAAGCTCGGGCAGCCCTTCACCCACTGGTCCATCCGCAAACTGCTCACCTACCTGGGTCGGCCGGGGGCCCCGGTCGGTGGCCGGTGAGCCAGGCGGGGTCGCACAGCAGCAGGGCGTCGTCCGGTAGCAGGGGCATCGAGCCGTGTGTCCGTGCGGCGTCGGCGAGGCGACCGTCGAGTCCGTCGCACGGCAGGTCGAAGAACGCGCCCTCCGCGGCGGGTTCGACCTGTCGTGGAACCGATCGGCGCCGCAACGCCGCGGCGGTGAGGAAGCGGTCCGCCTCCTGCCGTGCCTCTTGGGACAGGACGCTGAAGATCCGGACGGTCTCGCCCAGATTCTCCCAGCCGACCTGGTCGAGGAGCGCAGGCGGAACGACGACGCCGGACGCGGTCGGTGCGGCAGACGCGTGCGCTGCCCGGACGCGGACGGAGAGAAGCCGCCAGGGCCCGTGCGGCAGACCGAGGAGCATCACCGCGCGCTCGCACACCGCGTCCAGGCAGTCGAACGCCGCCGTGGAGCGCGCCCGGACCATCGCACGGGCGTCCCGCAGCCGCAGGGCTGCTCCCGAGGATGTGAGGGCGTGCACCACCAGGGGACCGAGGAGCCGCAGGGCCATGCCGCGGTCGAGGACGACGGCGCCCGGGTCGTCCGTCGGCAGGTCCGCCTCCGGCTGGTGTTCCGTACCGGCGGCCGACGGGTGGCCGATCACCAACCGCGCCTGGGCGCTGTAGTCGACGGCCCGGAGCAGGAGCGCCTCGCGCAGCGTACCGGTGGTGGTCGGCCGGGGCGTGAGGTGGTCGGACAGGCCGACCAGCGTGTGCCGTTCGCTTCCCACGGCGGGATCGGGGCAGTCGCGGTTGGCCAGGAGACGCGTGACGGCCAGCTGGAGTTCACGCTGCTCGCGGTCCATGTACCTGGGGCTGGCTCCCTCCTCCTGGCGGCGGCGGTAGGTGGCCGCGCAGGTGAGCACCGGCCGGTAGAGGGTGTTGAGGTCGCTGGTGGCCCAGTAGCCGGTGAGCGTGCGCACGTGCGGGCGGAGATCCGGTGGCAGGACCGGGATCCGCCGGATGACCACCGTGTCGAGTGGTGGGCCGTACCGACCGGAGGGGCCACTGCCGGAGGCCCGGTGCAGTAGCATCTTCACCGCCTGGCCGCCGGTGGCAGTCGAGATCTCGTATCTGCCGGGGTGCGCCACCAACTCGTCGTCGGCCAGCAGCTGCCCGGGCCGCAGGCCCGTGGACCCGGGCTCCGTCACCACGTGTGTCATGCAGTCGGCGATCCGCCGGAGCTCGTGCTCGGTCACTCCGATGGCGCGGGCCAGCTCGGTGCAGGCCCGGCCGTGCAGGTACCAGCCGTGGACGACGGACACCGGGAGCTCGATGTGGCCGAACCGGCGGCCGCGTTCGCCGGACGGGACGGTCGCCTGCCCGCAGGCACGGCAGGTGCGCCCGGAGTCCGTGGGGTGGCGGGGTTCCCCGCACGGACAGACATCGTCCCGGAGGGGACCGAAGATCCGCTGGCAGTGGATACCGCCGGGATTCGGAAGGGTCGTGCGGAAGTTGATCCCTTCCGGGTCACGCACCTCGCCGTGCGACTGGGCCACCACGTCGTTGTCGGTCATCAGCTGGAGGCTGATGCGGTCGGCCGTCAGCGTGGGGAGGACGCGGGCGGCCCGCAGCGTCGAGCCGAGGCTGCGCACGGCGTGGCTCGCGGCCTCGCCCAGGTTCGCGGGGCCGCTGGCGGGCGGGCCGAGCGGAGTGACCCCGTCCGTCTCCAGCCTCGTGGTGAGGCTCTCGCGCCAGGCCGCGCAGTCACTCCGCGGGCCGTAGAGCTCCATGGCCAGGTGGCGGGCTCCGTGAGCGGTCAGCCACCGGAAGTCCGCGGACTCGACCAGCTGGGCACCGCCGTCGCCCTGAAGGGGCTGGTGGTTCAGCAGGGAGTAGCCGCCGGCGCCGCGCGCCGCCGTGTCGAGGCTCGCCAGTCCTTGTGCGGACAAGCTCACCACGACCGTGCGAAGGGGCGTCCCGGGCGGTGGTGCCCAGGGGTGGTCCGGTGCGACCACGATGTCTGGCGAGGCGCCGGTGGCGGCGAGCCGCTCGAGTGGGGCCCTCCCGACCAGGCCGCACACCACGGCATCGGCGCCGTCCGCGTCGGTGAGGACGTCCCCGTCCCGTACCCGGTGGTCGGTGGCCACGGTCACCGTGACCCGGGTCTGCAGCCCGTACCCGGCGTCCGAACGGCGCCCCACCGCAGCCGGGAGCCTGTGCTTCGCCGGGAAGCCGGGATCGATCCACTGGTCCAGCACGTGTCCCGGTTGGTCCCCCGGCATGCGCAGCGACCGGTCCTCCATCATCTGACCCGGGTAGATGACCTCCAGCAGTTTCTGCTCGGGCGTACGGGGTGTCTCCGGCCCCATGGGCGCGGCGATGCCCACCAGCAACTGGCCGGGCAGCACCGGGCGACCTGGCACGGGCAGGCCGGACTCATCGAGGCTTGACGCCTGCTCGGTGTCGACGGACGGGGGGCTCGCGGTGAGGACCGCACCGTTCGTCAGAGCGACACCGACCTGGTGCAGCACGGGCACCGCACGATCGTCCGCTGCCGCGAAGTCCTTCGCGACCACCGCGGCCCTGCCCCGTAGTCTGGGTGACGCGGCGACAGTGCACTGGAACGTGACGGTGCCCCGGCTCACCAACTCGCCCGGACTGAGGTCGGGCACGGCGACCTTCCGTAGCCGGTGCCAGAATCCGCGGGTGTAGAGGTGAGGGCGCACGCGTTCGTGGTCGTCCCACTCCATCAGCTGGCCCAGCAGCAGGTCCGTGAACCGGTCGTATCCGCTACGGTGCCGCAGCAGCGTGCGCCGCAGCATCGCCTCCAGCAGAGGGGGCTCAAACCCGGTCTGCCGGTCGTACGCGACCGTGTCCTCGAACCCGAGGAACCGGTCGCCGACCTCCGGCCGGTCCCGCTCCGCCCGGCCGCTGGCCCAGAAGACGGCAGGCGGGTCGAAGCCGACCACCCCGTCGCGCTCGCGGACACCGATCGGCAGCGGCAGCCACATCAGCAACAGGCGCTGCTCCTCCTCGAGTTCTCCCGACTCGCCGTCGACGCGGACGTCCACGGTGAGGGGGACGAGGAAATCGTCCGGCCCCGCCCCGCCGCGCCTCACCTGCCACAGGTTGGCCAAAGTCACTCTGGTGCGGCAGTCGGGGCAGACGGCGTAACAGACGGACTCGCCGCACGAGGCGCAGCCGGGGGGAGGGTGCGGGATCCGGCCGTGGCCCGCGACCTCGCCGCACGGGCAGTGGTGGTCGAACCGGCGGGCGAGCCCGGTCACCCGGCCGCAGGAGCAGGTCCACTCTCCGAGCTCGTAGCCGGCGAGCCGCAGCCGAAGGCCGTAGCGGGCCTTCGAGGCGAAGAGGCGCTTCACCACCTTGTCGAGCCCGGCGGCCGACCGCTCGTCCGGCAGCAGGTCGAGCTGCAGGAACTCGGCGTAGGCCCGGCAGTGCGCCCGCTGCGCCTCCATGCTCCCGGGCCTGGCGAACGGGTGCTGCTGGACGAGCACCACCTGCAGGTAGCGGACCAGATCGGGACTGCTCTTCAGGAAGTGGTCGCGCGCGATGCGCAGATCGGCTCCGAGGGCGTTCGGCCCGTCGTCCATGCGTCCCACCGGACCGGTCGTCAGCCGCCGCAGACGCTGGAACTCCGGGTCGAGGAGCGTGTCGAGGAGGTCGTCGCCGCGGTTCTCGTCGGCGGCGCACCGGACGGCATTCCCGATCGAGTAGTCGGTGGGGTCCGCCCGCCAGTCGCGAGCGAGCGCGGACAGGCCGGCGTCGAGCTCGCCGCTGCTCCACAGGGCCCGCATCTCGCTGAGGAAGTCGCCCATCGACTATGCCTCCCCGTCTTGGAGCCGGCTCAGGAAGTACTGCCGGAAGCGGTCGTGGCAGAAGCTGTAGCTGCGACGGTTGAGCCCGGCGAGGGGCCCGTCGAGGTACTGCACCAGCAGGAAGCGGTGGATCTCGCGGATGATCGGATCGAAGTTGTACCAGGCCAGGCCCGGGACGCCCCTGACCAGGTCACTCCCGCTGAGGGTGCCGGCCTTCAGCAGGTAGGAGAGAATCCGGAGGTGCTCCGCTCGGTGCGCGCTGCGGTACAGCTGCTCCAACTGCTGGTCGAGATAGCTTTCCAGGCCCGTGGGCATGCGCTTGACGGTCTGGCGTGTCAGCCGTCCGGTCGCGGCGTCGTCGACCAGGAACCGTATGTAGAACGGGTCGCCCGCGGAGACCCGGTACATCTCCGAGACGAAGTCCTCGTCGGCCGCCAGCGCCGGGGCTTCGCCGCCCGCCATGCCGAGCAGTTCCACAAGCGCCGCCAGGTCCAGGCCCGGAAGGGACACGCGCAGGCCCAGGTGGTCCGCCCTGAAGCCGATGTCGTCGAGGTAGGACCTCCCGTCCAGCCACCGGGCCGACAGCACGACCGTCATCCCCGGCGGCAGTCGGTGCGGGAGCAGAGGACCGAGCTCGGAGGTTTCCGCCAGCTCGTCGATGGCGTCGAGGACGACGACGGTCTGCTTCCTGGGCTGGCGGGCGAGGAGGCCGCGGAAGTGCTGCTGCAGGCTGGTGGGGTCGAGGCCCGGCACGTGCGCGGGATCCAGCTGCTCGCACAGGCAGTTCAGCACGTGGACGAGGCTGGTGGGATCGAAGCCGCTGCCGCCCCGGTACGCCTGGCTGATGAAGTGGTAGTGGAACTCGGGGTTCCGGTGGACGAGGTCCGCGAGGAGGGAAGTCTTGCCAAAGCCTGACTTCGCCTCGACGAAGACGTAGCCGGAGCCCCGGTCCCGGATGTGCGCCGTGATCAGAGCGGTCTCGGCCTGCCGTCCGGCGAAGAGATGCGTGTGCTGCCCGATGAGGTTGTCGAAGAACTCCCTCAGCTGCGGCCTGGGGGGATCGGACTGCTCCTCCTCCGCCCGGTCGTACAGCTCGTGCAGCGGCTCGACCGTCATCCTCATGGCCTTGGCGAGCGCGTCCAAGGTCTCCGACGACATCAGTTCCGGTCCGTTCAGCGCCTTGCTGACCGTGGTGCGGCCAAGGGATGCCTGGCGTGCCAGTGCGATCGTCGTCATCCGCAGCTCAGCACGGCGGTTGCGAAGGAGTCGACGGAGCCGGTCCGCCGCCGAGCGGTCGTCCGGCCGGTCTCGCCCCGCGTCGTTCGAATCTGCCACAGAACCCTCCGGGGCACCGGCCGTGCAGCCGACCGCGGTGTACAGATGCGTTCACCCGAACGCCAGCGTACACGCCGGGTGGCATCGTGAATTGCGGACAACGACCCACGGGAAAAAGGAGATTGAACGATGATCACACAGTCTGGCGCGGCGGTCTGGATGCTTGCGGCCGCGGTCCTCGCCGCAGTCCTGGTCGCACTTGTCGCCGCCGCCGCGGCCGGATTCCTCGCACGCTGGGACGGAGCCACGCTGCCCGGTGCCATCACCCGCGCGGGCGGCGCCTTCGCGGTCGCGCTCACCCTGCTCTGCGGCATCATCGCGCTGGGCACCGCTCTTCGGAGCTGAACGGCTCGGCCGGACGGGGCGCCGTCAGCGCGGGCGGTTCATCGCGGTGAGGAGGGGGGAATCCGCGGTGGCCGGCTGCGTGTTGAACGCCCTGTAGCCCCAGGCCTCGTAGAGCCGCCGGACCCTGCCCTCACCCGCGAGCGGGTTGACCATCAGCGCGACGCGGTCCTCGGTGCGGGTGGCCAGCAGGGAGTCATGGATGCGGCGGGCGGCGCCGGTGCCGCGCCACGGGGTGCGGACGCCGATCTCCTTGACGGCCAGCACGGCTGTGTCCGTGAAGCCGGCGGGAAGGGGTTTGGCCAGGCGGCTCCAGTACCGGTCGACGGTGTTGCCGTAGGCGTAGCCGACGGCGACCTCGCCGTCGTAGCCGAGGACCAGTTCGAATCCGGGCTCGGTGCGATGGCGGTCGAGGCGTTCGGTGAACGCCTCGACGCAGTAGTTCGGCAGGTGGAGTAGCGGTGCCTGGACGTCCGCGTAGACCCTCTCTGTCAGCCTTGGGTGAGACGTCCCGCTTGTCGGGTTAGCCTGAGAGGGCCCGAGTAGGAGTTCCACCCCTGATGACCAGCACCAATCCGCCCGCAGCCGACCCGGCTCCCCGGCCGAAGCGCCGCACGTTCAGCCCCGAGTACAAGCTGCGGATCGTGGCGGAGTACGACGCCGCGCCCGAGGGCGAAAAGGGCGCGGTCCTGCGCCGTGAGCGCCTGTACCACTCGCACGTCACCGAGTGGCGGGCCGCGCGCGATGCCGGGGCCCTGGAGAGCCTGGTCGACCGGCGCACGAGCCCGGTCCGCCCGAAGAAGTCCGCCGCCGAAGTCGAGAACGAGAAGCTGCGCCGACAGGTGGAACGGCTGGAGAAGGAGCTCGCCCGGAACAAGGCTGCGGTGGAGGTCCTGGGAAAAGGTGCGCCACGAACGCGGGAGGCCGCAATGGGTAGTTGAGCGGCTGAACGCGATGCTGTGCGAGTGATGAAGGTAGGCCCTTCGGAGCCGCCCTGCGGGGGGAGGCTTCAAACCACCACATGCTGCGGAAGCGGTGACGCGACCGTGGTGAGCGATGTGGAAAAGGCGTCCAAGAGGCGTCAGGTAGGGATCAGGAAGACGGAGCGCAAATCCCCGCGAGGGGGACGCTGTTGACGCGTCGTTAAGGATTGAAGCGGCATCAAAACCGGGGGTTACTTTTTGCCCCGGGATGAGCCTGGCGGATACCCGATCTACTGGCCAGGTGGTGCCCGGCGTGGAGGCGACGTGATCCTGGTCTGCTGCGCTCGCAGGGAACGTGGGAAGGCACGAACTGATGTTGCGGTTACCCGTTTTGGATGATGCCGCGCAAGGGAGGACCTCAAGCGGAGAACCCGTAAGAGGCAGAGTACCGATGCAGTTCGTGTTGGCGGACCGGTCCGTAGTAGTGGTGAAGCCCTTGCTGAGCGCGGTGGGGGTGGAGCGAAGGGGCCGGATTGTCCGTGGTTCGTTTGTTTGGTCAACCGGGCTTTGTCCGGGAGGAGCTGCGTGAGCGGGCTGAAGTCGTCAGGGAAGTCGTTTGAGATTTCGAAGAGAGAAGTCTGGGATGCGTACCTGAAGGTGAGGGAGAATCAGGGTGCTGCGGGGGTGGATGGCTGCACTGTCGAAGAGTTCGAGAAGGACTTGCAGGGGAATCTCTACAAGATCTGGAATCGCATGTCTTCGGGTAGCTATTTTCCGCCTCCGGTAAAAGGTGTGGAGATTCCCAAGCCGCATGGCGGCGGGGTCCGACTCCTCGGTGTGCCTACCGTGGCGGACAGGATCGCCCAGACGGTGGTGGCCGTTCACATGGAGAAGCGGGTAGAGCCTGTGTTCCACCCCGACTCCTTCGGCTACCGGCCGGGAAGGTCGGCCCTGGACGCGGTGGCAACATGCCGGCGGCGATGCTGGAAGAAGAAGTGGGCGGTCGAGTTCGACATTGCCAAGTTCTTCGACAGTGTCCGCTGGGACCTGATCGTCAAGGCGGTCGAATCTCATACCGATGCCGCATGGGTGATTCTGTACGTGAAGCGGTGGCTTGCCGCCCCAGTACTGATGCCCAACGGTGCCTTGCAGCACCGAGATCGGGGAACTCCGCAAGGGTCCTCGGTCTCACCCGTACTGGCCAACCTGTTCCTGCACTACGCGTTCGACATGTGGCTCACCCGGACTTTCCCGGGCGTCCAGTTCGAACGCTATGCGGATGACGCGGTAATTCATTGCTCATCCGAGCGTCAGGCCCGAAAGGTCCTGGAGCAGTTGGGACTGAGGATGGCAGAGGTGGGACTTGAGTTGCACCCGGACAAGACCCGGATCGTGTACTGCGGGAAGACGAAGGAGGGCGGCGGAGCCGCCACATCCTTCACTTTTCTCGGTTACACTTTCCGGAACCGTCCGGCGGTCGACCGGAATGGAGATGTGTTCACGTCCTTCCTTCCGGCGGTCAGCAAGGACGCCTTGAAGAGGATGAGCATGGAAGTCCGCTCGTGGCGGATTCACATGCATGTCACCTACTCCTTCAGTGAGTTCGCGAAATGGCTGAACCCCATCATTCGCGGGTGGATGCAGTACTACGGGGCGTTCTATCAAACCGAACTGTATCCCCTCCTACAGCGCATCAATTACTACCTGTTGCGCTGGGTCCGGAAGAAGCACAAACGACTGAAGACCTACAAGAAGGCCACGAGGAGATGGGATCAGGTCGTAGCGGCCTACCCCGCATTCTTCGCGCACTGGAAATGGGTCAACGTCACCTGACGAAGAGGGCGATAGGAGCCCGGTGACGGGAGACTGTCACGCCGGGATCTGTGGGAGCCCGGGGGTGCGATTCCCCCGGGCCACCCGACCGTCGGCGCTCTTGGAAATGATCTCCGAGAGCGCGGACTGAGGCACGCCGCCGATCCCGTCGTGGACGAGGCGTTCACCGCCGTCGAACACGAGCTGGGCACCACGGCCGCGTGCCGGCTGACCGGCCGCTCCAGAGCCACCCACTACCGCAGGCTGAAGCCGCCGCCCCCGCGCGGGCCCAGGTCCCCGCAGGTCCAGCCGTCGGCCCTGACGGCCGAAGAGCGTGGCGCGGTACTGGCGTTGATGAACAGCTCCGAGTACGCCGAGCTGCCACCCGCACAGATCTGGGCCCGTGAACTGGATACCGGTCGCTACCACTGCTCGGTCTCCACGATGTACCGGATCCTGCGAGCGCGGGGGCAGTCGGGTGAGCGCCGCCGCCAGGCCACCCACCCGGCCAAGACGGTGCCCGAACTGGTCGCCGACGGCCCCTCCCAGGTGTTCACCTGGGACATCACCAAAGCGGCCGGCCCCGGCAAGGGCATCTGGTACCACGCCTACGTCGTCATCGACATCTTCAGCCGCTACATCGTCGGCCACACCGTCGAATTGGCCGAATCAGCCGAGCGGGCTGAGGAGTTGATCCGCGAGACCATCGCGCGCAACGGCATCGTCCCCGAGACCGTGCACGCCGACCGGGGCACCTCGATGACCTCCAAGAAGGTCTCCCAGCTGCTGATCGATCTCGGCGTCACCCGGAGTCACTCGCGCCCCAAGGTCTCCAACGACAACCCCTACAGCGAGGCCCAGTTCAAGACCACCAAGTACATGTCCGACTATCCCGCGCGCTTCGACTCCCTGGCCCACGCCCGCGAATAGTTCGACGCCTTCACCTCGTACTACAACCACGAGCACAGGCACTCGGGCATCGGACTTCACACGCCCGCCAGCGTCCACTTCGGCACCGCGGAGGAGATCCGTGACCAGCGGGCCGTCACCCTCGCCGAGGCCTACGCGCGGCACCCCGAACGCTTCGGCCGCCGCCCCAGACCACCCGAGATCCCGAAGACGGCGTGGATCAACGACCCCGCCAAGCGCAGGGAACCCACACCACAAACCTCATAGCGTCACAACCGTCTCACTGGACTTGAAATCTTCCGTCCGCGTCGACCTCGACCACTAGGCCGTGTCTCCCCGATCATGAGCTGCTCCAGATGGTGCCGACTGCGAGGGTGACTGCTGCCCAGGAGGGGCGAGCGAGGTGTGGGCAGCCGTTAGCTGCTGTGATTGCTGGTGGCGAGTTCGGGTTGTGGGCTGTGCCGCAGGAGGCGGTCGCCGATGACGTGGACGACGGCGAGGCCGATGACGAGGATGGCGATGCCCGCGAGGATTTCGAAGCCGCGGTGTTCGGCTTCGACGGCGACCTGGCCGGGGGAGGCGAGGGCGAGGACGATGGCGAAGGTGTAGAGGCCGTACATGAGCCAATACCTGTTGGCCTGGGTGAGAGCGGCGATGAACGCGACGGTGGCGATGGCCGAGGTGACCCAGACGGACGGGGCGAGGATCGCCACGGGCAGGGCGGCGCCGGCGCCGGCGGCGGTGCCGATGGCCTTGCCCCGGATCCGGTCGCGTTTTCCTGTGACGATGTACAGCGCGAGGATGATGATCGGCTCCGGCACCCAGTAGGGCTCGGTCCACCCGAGCGCCACCCCGAGTGCGGCCGCGGCACCGAGGGCGGCGCCGAACACGAGCGCCACCACGGCGGCCACCTTGACGGGCAGGCGGTCGCCTTCGACGACAGGGGCGGCGCCGAAGCGGTGGGCGATCACGATGCCGTAGCCCACACCGAGGGCCGCCATGATCCCGGAGATCAGCGCGTCGGTGCCGGACTGCGTCGGTGCCGCGAACGTGGCGGCGAAGGCGAGCGTCAGCAGCGGCGGGAGCCAGCCGAAGCCGATCCCGGCCCCCACGACGGCGCCGGTCACCGCGAGGAGCGCCACCCACCACCAGTCGTAGGCGGTGAGGGCGCCCAGGCCGACCGCAACCCCCGCCGCGGGGGCGAGGTACAGCATGCGGCGGGTTCCGCCGAGCTTCGCCCCGACGACGCCCAGGAGCAGGCCGAGGAACACGGCCTGGGCACCCAGCTGCCCGGCGACGATCCCAGCCACCGCGACCGGCAGCCCGATCGCCACCACGACAGCGCCGAGAATGTGCAGCCACCGATGGGCGCCCGACTGCTTGGCCGGAACCGCTGCCGCGTCCGGCTTCCCGCCGTTCGGAACGTCCCCGTGCTCAGCCTCGCCCACCGCACGACCCTTCCCACGTCCGGGGCCAGGGGCTGGCTCACTTGCCTGCCCGGCTCTGCGGTCACCCTACGCAACCGGGCATCCCAGACCGGCGAACGCCACTGACGCATCCGGGTGCTGGCAGGTCGCGCACGGCGTGGTCGCCGCGGTCACAGATTGTTTATCAAGAACCTTTTTCTGCGCAGCCCCTGTCGTTTTGGGGTGCCACTGGCCCTGCCCCGAACCATGCCTCTCCGATCATCTGACTCGTTGGCTCGATATGACTGGCCGCGGGGATCTGACCGACAGTGAGTGGGAGCGGCTGGCGCCGCTCCTGCCGGTGAGCAACGGACGCTGTGGCAGATGGCGGGACCACCGGCAGGTGATCAACGGGGTCCTGCATCGGGTGCGGACCGGCGTGCAGTGGCGTGATCTGCCTGAGCGGTTCGGTCCGTGGAAGACCGTGTACAAGAGGCATGTGCAGTGGTCGGCCGACGGGACCTGGGAGCGGCTTCTCCAGCAGGTTCAGGCCGTCGCGGACGCCGAGGGCGCCATCGACTGGGACATCTCGGTCGATTCCACGGTGATGCGCGCTCATCAGCACGCCGCCGGGGCTCGCACAGCGCCTCCGCCCATGTCCTTAAAGGGGGGCAGCGGTGGTGGAACACCAGATCGATCCGGTTTGGAAGGGCCTGGCCGGCCACCTGGCGGAGGTGGTGCGGCAGGTGAGGGCCTGGGCCGCTCGCGGGGCGGGTTCACCACCAAGGTCCACCTGAGTGCCGATGGCCGGTGTCGGCCGCTGTCCCTGCTGGTCACGTCCGGGCAGCGGGCGGACTGCACGCAGTTCGAGCCGGTCATGGAGAAGATCCGCGTTCCGAGGACCGGCTCCGGGCGGCCCCGCAGGCGACCGGACAGCGTCAGTGCCGATAAGGCGTACAGCAACCGCCGGACCCGGGCCTACCTGCGCAAGCGGGGTATCCGGCACGTGATCCCGGAGAAGGCCGACCAGGCGGCGAACCGCGTCAAGCGCGGCTCGCACGGCGGTCGGCCTCCCGGCTTCGACAAGGAGCGGTACAAGAAGCGCAACGTCGTGGAGCGAGCGATCAACAAGCTCAAGGGCTTTCGAGGTGTGGCAACGCGATACGACAAGCGCGGCCATGTCTTCCTCGGCACCGTCACGTTCGCAGCCATCATCATCTGGATCCGCTCATGATCGAAGAGACAGACCCTAGGACTCGCCCACCTGCCCTCCGGCAGCTTCCAGGCGAACAACGCGTGGCTGACCTTGTGGGCGATCGCGTTCAACCTGCTGCGGGCCGCCGGCAGCCTCGCCGGCGTCTTCCACACCAGGGCGACCACCGCGACCCTGCGGGCCCACCTGGTCAACGTTCCTGCCCGCATCGCCCGTTCGGCCCGCAGGCTGACACTCCACCTGCCCGCCCGATGGCCCTGGCAGCACGCGTTCACCGACCTGTTCGACGCCGCCCACGCACCACCGGGCTGATCACCCGACCCGACCACCGCCCGCCAGGGCCCGACCGGAGCAGACGTGGAAGAGCTGGGCAGACCAGCGGACACCCCACGCCCTCCAGCCGCTCACCCCGACAAAACCGCCGACACCCTCAGCCCCGAATCAGCTCGGTGGATTCGGGCTGAGACGGCCATGGCCCACCACGCGCTGGAGGTGCTGGACGCGCACTTCCTGGTCGACGGACGGCAGGTTCCGGCCGCGCACCGAGCCCGATGGCTGGCCGCCGTCGCGGGTGCGGATCGAGGCCGCCCGCGCCAGTCCACCATTTCCATAAACTATGAATATAAAAATGCTATGCTTCGAGCATGAGTCGTCAAGACACCGCTCCTGGCGCGTCCGCCGCCATCGGGGCAGCCCTCTACGGCCTGGCCACCAGGGCCGCGAGACGCCTGCCCCGGGACATGAGCCTGACGTCCGCCGCCACCCTGGCCACCCTGGACCGGACCGGCCCGCGGCGCATCACCGATCTGGCCGCGGTCGAGGGCGTCACCCAGCCCGCGATGACCGCCCTGGTCCGGGTGATGGAGGAGTCCGGCCTGGTCGAGCGGCGGGGCGACGCGTCCGACAAGCGGGTCACGCTGGTGTGCCTGACCGAGGCCGGCGCCTCCTATGTCCGGACGCGGCGCCAGGCGGGCGTCCACGCGTTCGAGCGGTTGATCGGCGAGCTCACCGGCGACGAGGTCGAGGCGCTGGTGGCGGCCCTTCCGGCGCTGAAGCATCTGGCAGAGCTCGAAAGCCAGGACCGCGAAGGGCCGAAGCAGTGACCGGGCAGCCGGTCGGCGGGGTCGCGGTGAAGGCGTTCCCGGTGGCGCGTTCCGAGGCGCGGCTGCTGGTCCCCGCCCTGATGTTCATCGCTCTGGTCGTGGCGGCGGTCGCCAGCCTCGGAACGCCGCTCATCACCAGCGTGGCGACCTCGTTCCACGTCTCGCTCGGCAGCGCGCAGTGGACGCTGACCGTCGCGCTGCTCAGCGGCGCCGTCGCCACACCGGTCCTGGGCCGGCTCGGAGCCGGCCCGCACCGGCGGGCCACGATCCTCGCCACGCTGGCGGTCGTCGTCGCCGGCAGCGCGCTCACCGTGCTGCCGCTGCCGTTCGCGTGGCTGCTGGCCGGCAGGGCGGCGCAGGGCGTTGGGCTCGGGCTGACGGCGCTGATGATGGGCGTGGCCCGGGACCACCTCCCCGAGGAGCGCAGCGCGGCCGTGATCGCCCTGATCTCGGTGGTCTCGATCATCGGGGCCGGCGTCGGCTACCCGCTGGCCGCACTGCTCGCCGAGCTCGGCGGGGTACGGGCCGCCTACGGCCTCGGCCTGGTCGTCACCGCCGCCGCCCTCCTGACCGCGTGGCGCTCCATGCCCGAAGCCCCCGAAGGCCGCTCCGCCCACGTGGACGTGGCAGGCGCGGTCTTCCTGGCCGCTGCGCTGCTCCTGGTGCTGTTCCTCGCCGGCGAACGGAATCTGTGGAGCCGGCACCTCGCCGTGGCGGCGGGCCTCGCCGTCGTCGCGGTGGTGCTGCTCTGCGTCTGGGCCGTCATCGAGCTGCGCAGCACGACGCCCCTGGTCGATGTGCGGGCGGTGCGGCACCCGGCGGTCGCCGGGGCGAACCTCGCCACGTTCGTCGGCGGGATCGGCATGTACCTCCTGCTCACGCTCATCACCCGGTACGCGCAGACGCCGCACGGCGCCGGCTACGGCTTCGGGCTGACGACCTTCGTCGCCGGGCTGGTCCTCATCCCGTTCTCGGTGCTGGGGTTCGTCGCCGGCAAGCTCACGCCGCGGGTCCGGACGCGGATCGTCGACCCCCTGCTCCTGGCCGGCAGCGCCGTCGTGGTCGGCGGCGGGTTCGCCCTGTTCGCGGCGGCCCGGTCGGACCTGGCCGAACTGTTCGCGGCGATGGGCGTGCTCGGCTTCGGCGTCGGCGGCTTCTCGGCCGCGATGCCCGGCGTCATCCTGGCCGTCACCCCCAAGAGCGAGACGTCGAGCGCCATGAGCTTCAACTACGTCGTCCGCAGCGTCGGGTACTCCCTGGGCAGCGCCATCGGCGGCCTGATCCTCGCCGCGGGCACCGGCCCCGGCCACCTCTTCCCCGACGACAGCGCCTACACCACCGCGGCGCTGGTCGGCATCGGCGCCATGGCGATCACGACGCTGACAAGCCTCGCTCTCGCCCGCCGACGCTCGTCCGAGACCAACCCGTAAGTCAGATGCACTCATCCCAACACTGGAGGTTCCATGCCCAAGGGCTACTGGGTCAGCGTCTACCGCACCATTTCAGACCCTGAGAAGCTGGCTGCTTACAACAAGCTGGCCGCTCCGGCCGTCAAGGCCGGGGGCGGTCGGACCTTCGTCCGTGGCGGTCGGGTCGTGGCGCATGACGCCGGAATCGCCGAGCGTACCGTCCTGATCGAGTTCGACAGCTTCGAGCAGGCCGTCGCGGCACGCGAGAGTGCGGCCTACCAGGAGGCGCTGGTCGCCCTCTCCGACGGCGTCGAGCGCGACTTCCGCATCGTCGAAGGCATCGACTGACCGAGGTCCACGGACGGCACGGTTGTCGGGGTAGAGGCCGCGCATGGTCTGCTCGGGTCCGAGGGCTTGGCGGACCTGGCGTTCGATCAGGCAGAACACCAGCAGGGCCAGGCAGATCACGGTGAGCAGGGCCGCGATGCGCCGGTTGTGCTGCAGGAAGATCGGGGCGACCGCGAGCGGGCCCTTGAAGTCGCTGTAACGGCGCTCGACCACGGCCTGGCCCTTGTAGCGCAGGAACACCTGCTCGGCGGTGGCCTGGTCGGGGGTGAGGTTGGTCAGCAGCGCGTACCAGCCGTCGACGGCGGCCTCGGCGACCAGGACCTCCTGGTCGAAGTACCAGGTCAGGATGGGGTGGCCGTCAGGATCGGCGCCGATGGCGGTCCGCAGGCAGGACGCGACCCGGTGGGTCTTGGTGATCACGCCGATCCGGGCGGCGACGTTCTGGGCGGTGCTGTAGAAGCGGCCGCCGCAGCCGCGTTGGAGCTTGTCCAGGTCCTCGGCGGCCCGGCGTATGCGCTTGTCACGGGCCGCGCGCTGGCCGGCGGCGTTGCCGGTGGAGTGGACCAGGATCCGCCGCAGGCCGATCACGGGGTCGCGCTTGCGGGGCCCGGCCAGGACGTGGGTGTCCTCCAGGACCCGGTAGACACCGCGCTCGGCCGGGTCCTTGCCCGCCTCCCGGTCCGCCGTGTAGTCGACCACCTGCGCAGACGCCGGGTCCAGAGCGGCGTAGAGGTGGTCGGGGATCTTGGCGGCGGGGGCCGGGGCGACGAACCGGACCCCGGCCCCGACCAGGGCCGTGATGTTCGGGTAGGACACCAGTTTCGAGTCCGCGACCAGGAGGAAGTCCCGTCGGCCGGCCATCTTCCGCAGGGCGGTCATGGCGCCGACGACCTGGGCGACCTCACCGGCCCCGCCGTCGTAGACGCGGTGGAACACCGGCACGCCGCCGTCACCGGTGACCGCCAGCCCGGCCTGGACCTGCTTCAGATCGACCCGCCGGTCCTTCGGATGCCCGTATCTGACCTGCGGGAAGCCGTCCTCCTGGTCCTCGTAGGCACCGTGCAGCGACATGCTGGTCATGTCCCAGCGCAGCCGCGCCACGTCGATCCCGAACTCGGCGATCGCCCGCGCGCCCACACTGCCGACGATCTCCTCCAGACAAGGAGCGATCGCGTCCAGCGCCCGGGCCAGCCGGTCGTCGCCCAGCAGTGCGGGCTCGATCCCGAAGACCTCGTCCACCGCCCACTCGGCGGCCCAGTCGCCCACCCGCACCAGCGGCGCGGGCGCGGACAGCCGATTGGCCACCAGCACCTCGATGACCTGCCCGTGTGTCAGATGCGCGACCTCACGCACCGGACACAGCTCGTCGACGATCCCGGCCACGTCCAGCCGGCGCAGAAACCCGGCAGAGGCGGGCAGAGCACCCAGACGCCTCTCCACCACGGGTGCGATCTCCACGACGAAGCGTGGACGGTGCACCCGGGACCGCGGCGAGCGAGATATCGACGACACGCCCCGCCCAACGAACCGCACCCCACCGAGGTACCGGCCACATCATCAGTTCATCCGAACCACGCATGTGCGGAGGACGGGACTAGCCGTCCAGGAGCGCCTCCAGCGATGCCCGGTGGCGCGGGTTCACCGCGATGGTCAGCCGGTCCCCGCGTTCCTCGACGATCACGGCGATGCCGCCGATCCAGCCGGCCCGGTGGCAGCGGTCCGGGTCGGGTTCGTCGGTACCGGAGAGCCGCACCGGTGTGCCGTCGGCCACCCGAAGCGGCCCGGTGCGGCGCAGGGTGTCGCCGGGCAGCCGGGCGATGCGCAGCCCGTCCAGGTTCTGCCCGTGCAGCCACTCGACGAGGTGCTCGAAGCCTGGGGCGGCGAGCAGCCAGGCCGTCGTCGGCCCGGAGTGTTCCGTGGAGCGGAGCAGCCAGCGGTCCGGGTCGAGTCGGTGGGCGCCCGGAACCAGGAGCGGGAACGGTCGTTCCACCGCTCCCCCGCCGGGCACCAGCGTCCGTTCGGCGGGTGCGGTCAGCCAGATCGAGTACCAGGAGCCGAACGCGGCGCTCAGCACGGCCTCGGCGGACAGCCGGAGGTAGCTGGGTGCGTACGGCACGATCTCGTTGTCGTCCCAGAGCACGCTCAGCACCGCCGGGTCGGCGACGCCCTCGTGTTCGTCGGTGACCGCGAAGCCGATGCCGTCGTTGTCGGCGTACACCAGGCGGTAGCGGGACGGGAGGTCGGCCTCGGTGAGGGTGAAGTGCTCCTCCGCGCCGTACTCGGCGAGGCGTTGGCGCACCGTGGTGATCCCCGACGCGACGTGCGGGTTCGTGATCCGTCCGGCGGCGAACAGCGGGGCCCAGCCGACCGCCTCCCAGAAGGCCCGGATCAGCGGGGGTTCGGCGGGTTCGAAGGCGATCGGGCGGACGGTGCTGCGGTAGAGCAGCGACTGGCGTTCCAACAGCTCGCGGATGGCCTGGGCCTCGGCGCCGACCCGGCCGAGGTCCGGCCCGTCGAGCGGCCGCCCGTCGGGATGCGACCGGTCGAGGGTCTGCCCGTCGGGATCGGACGTGCCCCTCTGCCCGTGGACGTTCACCATGCCTGCTGCCACCCTTCCCTGGTCTCGTCCCGGATCACGCGCCCGCCGAGCCGGGTCAACTCCTGGCCCACCGCCGTCCGGTGCCGCGGGTCGCAGTGCAGGACGGCCTGGTCGCCGAGGCTCTCGATCCACACGTCCGCGCCGTCGATCCGGCCGATCGCCTCCACCGTCCGGTCGAACGGCGTCCGGCGGTCGCGGGGCACCCGGCGGACGTCCGTCCCGTCGAGGTCGAGTACCGCCGCGGTGACGATCAGTCGGCCGGGGCCCGGCGGGTGCAGCCGCGCCAGCGTCGCGTCGTCGACGCTCCGGGCGAGGGCGAAGTAGTGTGCCGGCGAGCGGAAGACCAGCAGTTCGGGCAGTGCGGGCCGAACGTCCTGACGTGCCGGCCCGGGTTCGCTCAGCCGCCAGACACCGTCGCCGAGCACCTCCAGCCAGGGATAGACGGACGGGAGGACGGGCTCGCCGGTGAGCCCGCAGCGCGGATCGAAGCGCGCCGAGCGGTGCAGCGCGGCCCGCTGCAGGATGTGCCAGATCTGCCACTCCACCGCGCTGCCGTGCCAGCGGTGGACCGGCCGGCCGTCGCTCCTCACCACGACCACCGGCGGATCGTCCTGGCCGGCCGACTCGTCGGTGACGGCGACCTCGTCCAGCACCGCCGCCAGCTCGCTGCGGGGCCCGCGGGCGGCCAGCACCCGGAACCGCCGTCCCAGCCGTGCCCAGGCCGGGCCGTGGTCGTCCGCCTCCACGCCCCAGCGGTCGCGGCGCTCGGCGTCGTCGAACCACTCCTCGAAGACCTCGGTCATGATCCGCCGGCTCTCGGCCGTGCCCGTGCTGGTCCGCGTGCCCGGCGCCACGGTCACTTCGCTGACGCCGATGCCCTGCCACAGGGCGGCCAGCCTGCGGGGTACGTCCGCAGCGGGCGCGGCGGCGCGCCGGGTGGCGCCGTGGCGCGGGTGCAGCTCCGTCAGCAGGGCGTCGAGGCGGGCGAACTCGGCGCGCTCGTCATCGTCGGATCGATCCACGGTGCTCTCTCGTCGAAGGGGCCGGCCGGGGCACCGACCGCTCCGGATTCCAGGGTGCCGCCCGAGCGTACGGGAGACCTCGGACACCCGGTGCGCCGGGCGGCCGGGGACGCCCTCCACCACAGGGCCCGGGCGCCGCAGCCGGCCGGCGGGGCGTTCCGGATGTCCGCCCGACCCCGCCGCCGGGCGCCCCGGTACCCGGGGTCAGCGAGGGCTGAGCAGGCAGAACTCGTTGCCCTCCGGGTCGGCCATGACCGTCCACGGCACGTCACCCTGTCCCACGTCGGCGAGCGTCGCACCGAGATCCTTCAGCCGCGCGACCAGCTCCGCCTGGTGGGCGAGCGAGGTGGTGGCCAGATCGAGGTGCACCCGGTGATCGGCGTCATCCGTGTCACCGACGCGCTGCTGCCGTCGCTGCGCCGCTCCCGGTCGCCCCGGATCGTCACCGTGTCCAGCAGCGTCGGCTTGCTCACCCGTCAGGCCGGGCCCAGCGGTGGGTTCTTCGAGAACGCCTGCGACGTGCCCCGGTGAGGGGTGGCGCGTGAGGCGATGCTGTCCATCGGGTGCATCCAGGCGCAGAAGTGCCACACCGACAAGTGCCCCACCGGCATCGCCACCCAGAACCCGTGGCTGGCCCGCGGCGTCGACCCGGCGTCCAAGTCCACCCGGGCGGCCGTCTACCTGCGAGCCCTGCGCAAGGAGCTGATCAAGGTCTCCGGTGCCCTCGGCGTCGCCCACCCGGCGCTCATCACGCCCGACGACATCGAGATCATGAACGGCGACTACGAGGCCCGCACCCTGGGCGGCGTCTACGGCTACAAGGACGGCTGGGGCCGACTCGGCCCGCACCTCGCCGACCGGATCACAGCGCTGCTCACCTCCGCACCGGACGGCACCGGGACGCCCGCCCTCTGACGCGGTGGCGGCGACGGGCCCCGGTACGCCCGTCGCCGCGGCGGGAACCGATCCCTACTGACCGGTAGTCATCTCCCCCGGTACACCGGCGCATCCGACGGCAGGGAGAACACCTTGACACCGCAGACAGACGCGCAGCGCGCACCAGGCGGCCGGCACCGGGGGCCCGGGTCCGGCCTCGCCGCCTGGCTGACCGCCGCCATCGTCCTGGGAGGTTCGCTGGTGCTGCTCGTCGCGCTGCTCGGGACGGACGGCGGCGACATCGGGACCACGTCCTACCGCGCGGGCTACCAGGCGGGCAAGCAGTCCGGGAGGCAGGTCAGGCACACCGCCGAGGACGTCATGGCGGTGGGGCGGGCCTGCTCGGACCTGGCCGGAGAGTCCTTGCCGCAGGGGTGGTACGACGGCTGCTCGGATGCGCTGACCGGAAGTCCCGCCCAGAGGTGACACTGCCGCTCCCACGGCACGGGGCCCGCGCGACCGGATGCCCGCGCACACGATGGGTGCGCCCGGAGGTTCGAGAACCCGAACGCAGGAGTGATCCACGTGGCCCTGTTCACGGCTCTGGGCAGCGTTCAGGACTTCGGGCAGCACCCGTGCAGGCGAGGGAATCGAGCGTGGAGGCCCACGCAGCCACGGCTCGTTGAGGGCACGCGGTCGGCGGCCGGGCGGATGGCTCAGGTCAGGTGTTCTGCTTCTGCGGGTGCAACTCGACTGTGATGTGCGGGGCGAGCGCGTGCAGGAAGTCGGAGGCGTCGAAGATCTCCCCGGCGGAGACGACGCCGACGGTCCTGGTGCGGCCGGTCAGGACGCGGTCGGTGGCCTCGGCGACGAGGGGCGCGGTGACGGCGTAGATGTCCTGGCCGCCGGCCGTGGCCCGGCGCTCGGTTCCGCCGGAGCGGACGACGACGTCGACGAGGAAGGTCTGGTTCGAGCGCCCGCTCTCGTCGGCGGCGGTCGGGGCGGGTGTTTGAGGGGCAGCGACGTCTCGGGCCGCCTCGGCGCTCATGTAGGTGGTCACATCGGGGATGGAGAGATGCTGGGGGACGGTCACGACGTCCGCCATCGTGAACTCCCCGATCACCAGCCGGGGTCCCATCGGTTCCGGGAAGGTCCACTCCAGGGTGGGCGCGGCGTCGGTGCGGCGCTCCCACTGTCCGCCGCGGTAGCGCAGGCGGTGGTCGCCGCGTCGCTCGCGGGAGACCGCGCCGGAGAGCCGGGTGCCGGCCGTGGGGTGCCAGTTGCTGAGCGCGTAGGCGATGTGTGCCTCGTCGGCCTCGGTCCAGTCGCCCATCGCCGCGGTGGCCAGCAGGTCGCCGAGGCCGCCGAAGAAGGCCATGGCCGGGACGATCACCGCTCCCGCGTCCCGGGCCCGCTCGCCGTAGTGGGCGAATGTGTCGAGGTTGGCCTCGAGCTCGGCGGCCACGTCCAGGTAGGGGATCCTCGCGCGGAGCGCGGCCTCGATGACGGGGCCGGTGGTTGATGCGAAGGGGCCGGCGCAGTTGATGACCGCCGCCGTGCCCGCCAGGGCCCGGTCCAGCGAAGCCGGGTCCTCGGCCGACGCCGCCCGGGCCTCCAGTCCGTGTTCGTGGGCCATCTCCTCCAAGGTCTGTGCGTTGCGCCCGGACAGCACCGGGACGAACCCGCGCGCGGCCAGCTCCGCGACCACGAACCGCCCGGTGTGACCGTAGGCGCCGAACACCGTCACCAGCTGACCTGACCCCATGAGACTCTCCCGCTCTACTCGAACGCCCGCTGCGAGGTCGATCCGCTGCGGCCTGACATCCACATCCTGTCCCTCCGGCAGCGCCCCGTACGAGCGTCGGAAACGACATGCCGCGTACAGTTTCGGACATGGCTGCTGTTGCACTGGCCGTCACCGACGGCATGCTCCACTACGAACTGTCCGTGGCCGTCGAGGTCTTCGGAGCCGACCTGACCCACATCGTGGATCCCTGGTACGACTTCGCCCTCTGCGGGAGCGGGCCGGTGCACGTCGGCCGCTTCCGCCTGGACCCCGACCACGGGCTCGACCACCTCGTACACGCAGACACGGTGATCGTTCCCGGCTGGGCCGACACCGACCGCGACCCGCCCGCCGAACTGGTCGAGGCGGTGCGTGCCGCACACGCGGCCGGTGCCCGCGTGGCCTCCCTGTGCACGGGCGCCTTCATCCTGGGCGCGGCAGGACTGCTCGACGGGAGGCGCGCCACCACACACTGGGCCCACACGCGGGAACTGGCCCGGCGCCACCCGGCGGCCACCGTCGATCCGGACGTCCTCTACGTCGACAACGGCGACGTCCTCACCTCCGCGGGCAAAGCCGCCGCCATGGACCTGTGCCTGCACCTGGTCCGCCTCGACCACGGCTCGGCCAACGCCAACAAGATCGCCCGACGCCTGGTCGTCCCACCCCATCGCGACGGCGGCCAGGCCCAGTTCATCGCCACCCCCCTCCCCGCCCCGGGTAACCATCCCTTGGGCGAGCTCTTCCCCTGGGCGCTGGAGCGGCTGGACCAGCCGCTCACCGTCGAGGACCTGGCCCGCCAGGCCCGCATGAGCTCACGTCACCTCGGCCGCCACTTCAAGCACCTCACCGGCACCACGCCACTTCAATGGCTCCACACCCAGCGCATTCGCCACGCCCAGGAACTGCTGGAGACCACCGACGCCACCGTGGACACCATCGCCGCAGCCGCCGGCATGGGCACCGCCACCACCCTGCGCCGCCACTTCCACCGCAGCGTCGGCGTCCCACCCGACACATACCGCCGCACCTTCCGTCCCTAGACGAGCGCCAAGGCCCTGGCGGCGATCCGCGCGGCCCCGGCGGTGGGCGGGCGGTACGTCTTCGGCACCCGCGACCCGGGGGCGCGGGCGCGGGATGGCTTGCACCCGTCCGGCCCGTTCGACGTCGTCGACCACGCGGGCCGTCCGCTGCGGCTGATCCACCCGGTCGAGTCCGTCGCCGGCGGGGTGGTCACCCTCACCGAGACCACGGCAACCCGCGAGGGCGAGCCCCTGCGCACCGAACGGGCGCGTCTGCGGTTCCTGGACGCCGACGGGATCGGGGCTTTCCTCGCCGAGGCGGGCTTCACCGTCGACGGCTGGTACGGCGACGGGTGCGGGGCCCGCTGACCGCCACCGGCGAGAACATCGTCGTGGTGGCCCGCGCGGGCGGGTGCTGAGGCCCGGGCCGGACCCCGGCGGGTCAGCCGCGGGGCCGGGCCGCGGCCAGGGAGCGCAGCCGGGCGTGGACCGCCGCGGGCTCGGTGCCGGTCAGCGCCGCGACCACCGCCGGAGGCAGGCCGAGAACCAGGTGGAGCAGCAGGACGTCCTGCCGGGGGGCGGTGAGGTGGGCGACCGGGCGCAGCGGGCGAGGGCCGGCCAGCGCGCAGACCCGGCTGCGCAGGCTCTGCCAGGCGCAGGCGGCCGGGCTGGCGGCGGCCAGCACGTGGTGCCAGTGCCCGGCGAGTTCGCGGAAGGCGTCGCGGACGACGCCGCCGGCGTCGTCCGGGGTGAGCAGCAGGGCGGCGTAGCGCCGGTAGTTCTCGCGGCGCCGCGCGCGTTCCTGCCCAACGGGGCTGCCGCCAAGGCCGGGCTCACCCGCTCGATAGCCGATGCCGGGTGGGGGGGTGTTCCTGACGATCCTGCACGCCAAGGCTGAGAGCGCCGGACGGGAAGTGATCGCCGTGGACCCCCGCAACACCTCCCGCGAATGCCCCGACTGCGGGCACACCGCCGAGGAGAACCGACCCACACAGGAGAAGTTCCACTGCGTCAGCTGCGGCCACCAAGCGCACGCCGACACCGTGGGAACACGCAACGTTCTACGGGCCGGGCTGGTCCGTCGTCACGCCGACCAGGCGTAACGAGAAGCCCCCTGATCCATCCGGGGGAGAGTC
This sequence comes from Kitasatospora sp. NBC_00374, assembly GCF_041434935.1. Classification (NCBI taxonomy): domain Bacteria; kingdom Bacillati; phylum Actinomycetota; class Actinomycetes; order Kitasatosporales; family Streptomycetaceae; genus Kitasatospora; species Kitasatospora sp. NBC_00374. The sequence goes on from NZ_CP107964.1 coordinate 263,852, forward strand.
ACGTAGGTGGTCAGCAGGGCTTTGTGGAGGGGCGCTTCACCCTTGAGGACCAGGGCGAGGGTGTTAGAGGGCAGGCGGCTCCCCCGGGCGCGGGCCCGGCGGTCCAGTTCCTCCGGGGAGGGTCAGTCCGCTTTGCGGCGCATCTCGTGCATGGCCCGGCGCAGGTCGGCGAAGGAGTCGACGTGTTCCGGGTTGAGGCGCCGTGGTGCGCGGCGGCACTGTCCGCCGGACGTGCGCGGGACGTGGGCCCAGTAGTTGGCCTGGGTCCATTTCCTGCGGGCCGTTCTGAGGTCCGCGCCGCACTCGCGGGCGATGGCCTCGGTGACCTCCCAGCTCGGCAGGGACCGGCCGCCGGCGGCCCGCTGCAGGGTGGTGGGGTGGAAGTTCGTCCGGTCGGCGAGCTGACGGTAGGTCAGCTTGGCCCGGTCACGTTGCTCGCGCAGCCAGCAGGCCAGGCGGCGCAGTGCCGGTTCGCTCGCCGCGACCGGGTTCTCTCTGCGTCCCATCGCGGTCGGCGTTCTTCGCTCAGGCCCGCTCCCGCCGCAGCCGGAGTCCCACCAGCCAGCTGCCGCCCGCCAGTTCGAGCGCCGCGTCGGCCACCATCCCGGCCGCGACCAGGGCGGCGGCGAGGGCGATGACGACGACGATCACGATCGCTTCGGCGCGTCCTGGCAGCCAGGACGGGGCCGGGCGCGGCCCGTCGGCGGCCGGCGGCGGCGCAGCGGGCCGTGTTGGCGCATGGGCCCGCCCGGACGACAGAGACCGCCCGGCCGCGAGGTTCGAGCGGTCTCTCTGCGTTCGGGTATCGGGGCGCCGGGCGCCCGGGCCGCCGTGTCAGCCGCCGTCGGCGGTCGCCGGAGCGTCCGCTGTTCCGTCCGTCGCGCGGCGCCGGCGCAGTGCCAGTACCCCGCCCGCCGTCGCGGCGGCGAGCAGCGCCGACGTGCCCAGTGCCCAGGGCAGTACGGGACTGCCGTGTGCGGCCGGCGTGGCGGCCAGCGGCACGGCGGTCGGCCGGTCCGGCGCCGTGGGTGCCGCGCTCGGGGTGGCGTTCGCGCTCGGTGCCGGCGCCTCGGGCGCAGGCGACGACGGTGCCTCGGACGGTACGGGCGACGGCGGGTCGGCAGCCGGTTGTGGCACCGGAGTGCCGGTCTGCGTCGTGCGCGGTACGGGTGTCGTGGCCGCCGTCGTCCGCGGCTCCGGCTTACGCGTCGTGGCGCCGCCGGGTGCCGGGGTCGGGGCCTGGGCGGGGCTGCCGCCGGTGAACTCGAAGCTCACGCCGCCCATCTTGGTGCCCGTCACCATCGAGCAGGGCCCCTCCGGGTAGAGGTACGCGCCGAGTTCGTACACCCCGTCCGGGCTGCCGGCGGGCATCGAGAGGGTCTCGTGCAGCACGTGGTCACCGCGGGTCAGTCCGCCGAACTCGACACGGTTGGAGTTCCAGGTGCCGAGGTTGCCGGGCTGGAGGGCCGGCTTCCAGGTGAACGAGAAGCGGTGCGCGGGGCCACCGTCCACGCTCAGCTGCACCGACGGCGCGGGCCCCGGTGTGTAGCCGCCCTGCTGCCGGGTGGGGACGACCGCCACCTCGAACGCCGTGGCACTCTGGTCGGGAGCGTCGAGGTGCAGGGTGTTGTCGGTCTCGCGGGAACCGCCCGTGCGGACCTTGGGGACCGCGCCGTACACCCCGTCGATCCGGTAGGTCCCGGACGTCATCGTCGTACAGACGTCCGCATGGGCCACGCCGGCGCCGGTCACCTGGGACAGGGGTATCGCAAGGGCCAGGATCAGGCCACGTCTCGTCATGGCCCCGCATCCTAGGGGTGCCGGGTCGGGCCGCAGCACACGGGTGTCCGGCGGACCGACCCGGCGGACCGAGCGCAGACCCTCACCACCGTCGCCGGGCCCGCCGACGGCGCCTGGTCACGGGTGCGCCGGGCCGTCTCCCCTGCCGTTCTGCAGTACACCGTGGACTTCCTGGAGGCCCGTTCCCCGACGTCGAGAACCTGCACGCCGAGATCGCCGAGCTGGTCGGCCCGAAGGCGGCGCCGAGCACCTGCTGTCCGCCGACCTGCCGGACCTCGGCGACGACGGTGACACCCGCCCCCGAGCCACCCGTCGGCGATCGACCGTTCGGCAGGGGGGTGTTCGGGCGCCGCCCGGTACAGGTGTGGTCGATCCTGGTACGGGCGACCGGGCCAGGTCGCCCCCGCCGACGCAGGAGCGAGAAGGATGACCGGAACCCGCCCCGAGGCCTCGGACCCGCTGCCCGCGACGGAACGGGTGCGCCTGGCCGTCTACCGCGGATTCGCACGGACCGGCCGCGCCCCGGGTGTGCCGGAACTCGCCGCGCTCAATGCCCTCACCCCGGACGGGGTACGCCGGGAGCTCCGCGCGCTGCACAACAGCCATGACCTGGTACTGGACCCGCGGGACGGCGATCGGATCGTGATGGCCCATCCGTTCGCGTCCGTGCCGCTCGGCTTCTCCGTCATGGGGGCCCGCACGCTGTGGTGGGGAGGCTGCGCCTGGGACTCGTTCGCCATGCCCCACCTCCTGCGGGACGAGACCGACGTCCTGGTCGCCACCCGCTGTCCGGCCTGCGACACCCCGCACGCCTGGGTGGTCGGCCGGCAGGCGCCTCCGCCCGGCGACCAGGTGGCGCACTTCCTCGTCCCCATGCACCGGGTCTGGGACGACGTGGTCCGCACCTGCGGCAACCAGCGCCTGTTCTGCTCCACCGACTGCGTCGGCAGCTGGCTGCGCCGCACCGGCCAGGAGCGCGGCTACGTGATGGACCTGGCCACCCTGTGGCACTTCGCCTCCGACTGGTACACCGGCCGCCTGGACGCGGGCTACACCCGCCGTGACCCCGCCGCGGCAGGCGCCTACTTCACGCAGATCGGCCTGCACGGATCCTTCTGGGGCTGCCCGACCGAGGGACCGGCACCGGCCGCCTCCCGTAGGGCGGCCCACCGGGCCGGGATCGGAGGCCGGCGGAGCCCCGCCCGCGCGAGCCGGACCGCCGTGGGCAGCGGCCGGGCCGGTGCGGCGGAGAGGGCAGGATTCGAACCTGCGCGGGCCCTCGCGGACCCTGCTCGGCCATTGCCGGCCAGGCACCCGATGAACCGCTCCGGGCACCTCTCCCAGTCCTGGGAGCCCGCCTCCGGGGCTCCCTTGGTGTCCCCTCAGCCTGCCGTACCGGCCTGACCGGACGCTGACCCGATCCTGACCCGGCCGCCTCGGCTCCCGCGGGCCCTCGGGGTCGAGGAGTCGGCCGCCCGCATCATGACGGCCGTCGCGCCACGGCCTACCTTCTGTGCGGGCTCCTGCGGGATCCGCCCGTCTCCGGTGGTCGGGCGGCAACCGAGTCCCGGCACGGTGCGGCACCGGGCCGCCGACAGCACCTCAGGAGGATGTGCATGGCCGTCACGGCGCGTGGGAAGGTCACCCGGCTCCGCTGCCGGCCGGGGGTCGGCGTCGTGGCCGTCGGCCTGTCGGGTGTCGGGGCGGTGCCCGCGCAGAGCACCGGGATCACCGGTTCCGCTGCGCTCTCGGTACCGGCCGGGGCCGCATCCGCAGCGCAGGACATCCAACTGGATTCCTGGATGGAGCAGTTGCAGGGAACGATCGGGGACCGGCCGCTCGACCGGGTCGCCATGCCGGGCAGCCACGACGCCGGGACCGCGGCGGGCAGCGGTGTCTGCGAGCCGGGCGACACCGCGAGCACGGCCAGGATCAACCGTTCGGCTGGAGCACCGTCCACCGGCGCGTCGCCCGACCTGCGAGCGGGCCCCGCCTGCGGCGTCAGGAAGCCGGGGCCGCGCCCGCCGCGCCCGCGCGCCGGGTACGGCGGTACGCACCGGGGCTGACGCCCTGCCACCGGACGAAGGCGTGCCCCAGCGCCGCCGCCCCGCTCAGCCCCACCGCGCGGGCGACCCGGTCGGTGGTCAGGTCCGTGGTCTCCAGGAGGAGCCTGGCCCGGGTGTGCCGGGCCTCGTCCAGCAGCACCCGCCAGGAGGTGCCGTGTTCGCGCAGCACCCGCCGCAGCGCCCGCCCGCCCATCCGCGAGGTGGCCTGGGCGTCGGCGAACCCCACCCCCTCCAGCGGCACACCGGCCAGCCACCGCCGCAGCCGCTGCGGGACGGCGTCCGGCCCGGTCAGGTCCGCCAGCAGCCGGTCCGCGTAGGCGCGTTGCAGCGACGCCAGGCCCTGGTCCACCACCGCCCGGCGCAGTTCCAGCTCGGCCGTCGGCACGGTCAGCGCGTTGTCCGCCGCCCCGAACGCCACGGGACAGCCCAGCACCCGCTCGTAGCCCAGCCGCTCGCTCCCGCACGGATGGGTGAAGGTGACCCCGGCGGGCGTCCAGGCCGGCCCGGCCAGCCAGCGCGCGGCGCTCACCATCCCCACCACCACGGCCTCCACCTGCTGCGGGCGCATGGCGCCGGGCGCGACGGTGGGTCGGTACACCACCCGCGACAGGGTCCTGCCGCGCACCAGCTCGATCTCGCCGGCCTCGCTCACCAGCCGGTGGTAGCGGACCGCGGCCTCGGCGGCCTCACCCAGCGTGGCGCAGCCGAGCACGACATGGCCCAGGACGTCCAGGGCCGCCGGCCGCAGGTCCGCCCCCACCAGCAGCCCGGCCGCGGGATCCCCCGACGCGCCGAATTGCCCTGTGTCGACTCGCCGAGTCTCGAATACTCCCAGGCTGCGGTGGAGCGGATGGCTCAGGAACGCGAGAAGCTCTCGTCCCAAATCACAGACCTCATCAACACCCGCGACGCGCTGGACGCGGCCATGGCCCGCGCCCTGGCCGGACGGCCGCAGGAACAGCGGACTCACGGACTCGTGTGGCTGTGACAGGCGACGAGACTCCCGCCCGGACAAGTCGGCCACTGCGCCCGCGTGCGGGCCGACGGCCCCCGGTAGCCGCCACCGGGCTTCAGGTCCGCGACGACGCTCTGCGCTTCCACATCCGGTTGTTTACTGATTTCCAAGTCCGGGGCGGTCGGTGCCACGAAGCAGCTGCTGGCGAAGCAGGTCGTCACCGACGGCTTCACGAGGCTGTGGCACATGGAACGGCTGGATTCGAGCGTCGAGTACGCCCGTGTGCCTGCCGTGGTTCCAGGACCTGTTCACCGCCGACGAGATCGAGTCGGCCGGGCGCCGGCCGCTTCTGCACGAATTCCCTTTGCACGTCAAGGACCTGACGCCTCCGCAGTGGCACCTGGAGCTGATCTCGGGCTCGCAACGGCGCACCCTAGGAGGACGGTGCAGGGCCGGGCGAGCTGCTGGACGGTCCGTCACGAGCCGTCGGCTACGGGAAGACGGTCCAGGCGCTGGACGCCTGGTGCACCGGCCTGCGGAAGGCGCTGGCGAAGGGCGCGGTGCTTCCGACCGCGGCCGAGGCGTTCGGCGAGTTCGGCGAGTTCGGCGACCACCACTTCCACACGGCCGTCGTCCACACCTCCGGGTCCAGGCCGGTTCACAGCGCCACGCTCTGCGTCCCGGCCCCCCACGCCATCCCTGCTGGAAGGCGAGGAGCCGCTGATGATCGTGGCCGTCGGCCTGGTGGTGCCCGGAGAGCAGGTCGAGGTCGAGATCGCTGATCTCGGCCAGTTCGCGCCGCAGTCCCGCGTCCCGCTGGAGGTCCAATTCGCCGACGCCGACGGCACCTGCTGGTACCGCGACGACCGCAGCCGGCTCTACCGGCGCACCACCATCATCTGAGCGGCCAACCCCCTGCCGGGCCGGGGCGGGTTGGCGACGTCGCGATGAGCCCGGCGATCCGGGCGCTCGACGTGCCGCCCTCGCACTTCACGTGCCCGGGGCTGACACCCAGGCGCAGTCCGCCCTACGCCATGACGCAGCGGCATCGAAGTGTCGGATGGGTGACTCTGGCTGGAACTGTGGGGCGAGCTGGCCGGTTTCGGCTCTTCACTCTCTCGACTCTGGATGTGAACATGACAATGGCACATGCCCTTCGGAAGGAGATCGATATGAGCAAGGTTCTCGGCGGACGCTGGGCGGTTCGTGGGATTGGCGTCATCAGCGCCGTTCTCCTGGCCGCGACCGGGGTGGCGGCCACCCCCGCCACAGCCATGCCCGCCGGCCCGGCCCTGAGCGGCGGAATCAACCCGCACGACGTCTCCGCGACTGACATCTTCATCCTGCAGATGGACGGAACCTCCGTCGAGTTCCTGCGCGAGGTCAGCGGGCTGGATCCCGCGGACCACCGGGTGACGCTGGTGCGTACCGAATTCCACAGCCCTGCGGTCGACCGGTGGATCGACGACGCGATGGCGGGACGCGAGGGGCGCCTCAAGAACATCACCGTCGGAGTTCCCGACTCCTCCGGCCACATCATCAAGCGGTACAACTTCGGAGGCGCATTCGTGGAGCGAATCGACCTGCACCCCGGCTCGCAGTCGGACACGCTCACCGTCAGGTACTTCACGCTGAACGTCGGCTGACCTCCGCGTTTCGGTCCGCGTCGGCTGATCTGGGACGGCCCTTGCCACGGAGGTTGCGGGGCCGCCGTCAGGCGGTGGGCGTGCCGAGGACCCGGCGCGGCCGGGTGCCCCCGGGTCCTCGGGGCGTGGCGGTCAGGGGCGGATTCGCCTGTCAGGTTGCCGGTCCGGGCAGTGCCGCCAGGCGGCTGAACGCCGCGGTCGGTTCGTGGCGCCAGGGCCGGCTTCTTCAGCACGGGGATGAACTGCGGGCTGTCGGCGGCCTGCCCCTCGGTCAGGACGGCCGCCAGCGGGCGGCCTTTCGCTCGCCGGCGACGTGGACCTGCCGGTCTGCCCGCCCCTGGAGCGCCGGAGCAGGGGGCCTTCAGACGGAGCTTGCGTCGATGTCGGACACCTCGCCGCTCGTCCCGTTCCGGGTCTTCTGCGGCATCCTGCCCGTCTTGCTCCTCCGGTCCTTCCCCGCCCGCTCGGCCGCCTTCTCCGGGCCGGCGAGCGGATGTCGTGCCGCCTTGGGCCCGCGCCGCGGGTGAGGCTTCCGCCTCGCAGACAACAGGGGGGATGTCGTTCAGATGCAGGACCCGGGCCAGTGCGAGTCCGCCGAGCCCGGCGCCGATGATGGCCACGGGGTGCATCGTGCCTCCTTCGTGAGCGGGGGCGGCGTGCTCCGCCGACCCATTTGGCGCACCGCTCCAAAGTAGAACCATAGACTCAGATGGTGCAACGCTCCAATTTGGTCGGGCGATCCAATTTGGCTCGTCGCTCCAAATGTGTCATCTTTGGGGCATGCCAACACGAGCACGCCAGACTCAACGGCGTAACCAGGTGCTATCCCGGGAGCAGATCATCGCCACCGCGATCGACCTTCTCGACACCGGTGGCGAGGGGGCCCTGACCGTCCGGGCGATGACCGATCGCCTGACCACCGGGTCAGGGGCGATCTACTACCACGTCGGCAACCGGGACGAGCTTATGGACACGGCGACGGAAACCGTCATCACCGCCGCCCTGGCCGCCCGGCCCGGCGGGGCCGAGGCGACACCCGAGGACGAGATCCGCGCGGTCGCCCTGGCCCTGTTCGACGCCATCGCCGAGCACCACTGGCTCGCCACACGGCTGACCCTCCAGATCATCCGCAACCCCGTCGGCCCGGTGACGGTGGGAATCTTCGAAAGGCTCGGCCAGCAGGTCGGCGCCCTGGGCGTCCCGCAGGCCCGCTGGTTCTCCGCGGCCTCGACGCTCGTCCACTACATCCTCGGCGCGGTCAGCCAGAACGCCCGCATCGAGGACGCCGCCTCGGGCGTCGACCCCGAGGCGGACCGCGAGGAGTTCCTCGAAGCGACCTCGCAGGCGTGGCAGGACCTCGATGCCGAGACCTACCCGTTCATGCACGCCATCGTCGGCCAGATCAGGGAGCACGACGACCGCGAGCAGTTCCTCACCGGCATCGCCGTCGTTCTCGACGGCCTCACCCACCTGCGTTGACCCTCCGTATCCGGCCGGGTCCGCCGATCGATCATTCCTTGAAGGGAAACCTCTCATGCATGACGTCATAGTCGCGGGCGGCGGCCCTGTCGGCCTGTTCCTGGCTGGTGAACTGGCCCTGGCCGGCTGCTCGGTCCTGGTCCTTGAGCGGGACCAGGGACTCTCCTCGCCCCTGAATACGCTCCCGCTCGGGATGCGGGGTCTGAACGCCGGCTCGGCCGAGACGTTCCACCGCCGCGGCCTGTTGGACGCGATGCTGGACGCCTCCGGCGCCGACGCGAAGGAGGTCGGCGCGCACCCCGACGCAGTCGAGGCACCCGTTCCCCGCGACGTGTCCCACTTCGCGGGCATGGGCCTGGACGCGGGCGGCATCGACGCGTCCGCACTGCCGTTCAGGCTGCCCAGCCCGGCGATGGAAGGGTTCATGACGAGCCTGGAAGCCGTCTCCACGGTGCTGGCCGAGCGGGCCGCCACACTCGGAGTGGAAGTCATCCGGGGCGTTCCGGTCACCGCCGTGGCGCAGGACGACGACGGCGTCACCACCACCGCCGGCGGGCAGGAGTACCGGGGACGCTGGCTGGTGGGCTGCGACGGCGGGCGCAGCGCCGTGCGTGAACTCGTCGGCTTCGACTTCGTCGGCACCGACCCGCAGTTCACCGGGTACGTCGCCAAGGTCACCTTCGCCGACCCCAAGCAGCTGTCGTTCGGCTTCAACCTGACGCCGAACGGGATGTACCTGCGTACGCCCTGGGGGTACCTGGGCATGAACGACTTCGACGACGGCGCCTTCGACCGTTCCCAGCCACTGACCCGCGAGCACCTTCAGGCGGTCCTGCGCCGCATCTCCGACACCGACGTGACGCTGACCGGCGTCGAACTGGCCTCCAGCTTCACCGACCGCGCGATGCAGGTCAGCAGCTACCGGATGGGCCGCGTCCTGCTCGCCGGTGACGCCGCGCACATCCACTCGCCCCTCGGCGGCCCGGGTCTCAACCTCGGCATCGGCGACGCCGTCAACCTCGGCTGGAAGCTCGCCGCCACCGTCCACGGCACCGCACCCGCCGGCCTGCTCGACACCTACACCGACGAGCGCCACCCCGTCGGGGCCGCCGTCCTCGACTGGTCCCGCGCCCAGGTCGCCACCATGAAGCCGGGCCCCAACGCACCCGCCCTGCGCAAGCTCATCCTCGACCTGGTGAGCACCCCCGACGGCGTCACCCACGTGTACCGGCAGACCTCGGGGCTGTTCAACCGCTACGACCTTGGCAGCGAACAGCCGATCGTCGGCCGCAGCGCCCCCGACTTCCGCTTCACCGGCGGCACGCGCCTCGGCGAACTGCTGCGCCGAGGCCAGGGCGTGCTCCTCGACTTCACCCTCGACCGCGCGCTCCAGACCGCGGCCGAGGGCTGGCACGGCCGGGTCCGCTACGCGGCCGGACCGGTACACAACGACCTCGGACTCGCCGCCGTGTTCATCCGACCGGACGGCACCGTGGCGTGGGCCGACCACCACGCCGACCCCGAAGCATTCCAGCGAGCCGCGACCCGCTGGCTGGGCGACCCGCGCAGCTAGGTCCTGAGGCGCCGGCACGGGGCGGACTCCTTCCGTGGTGACCGGGGTGGTCGACGCGACCGTGCGACCGCCGTTCGTCGGGGGTCGCGCGCTCGTCGGGGGCTGAGCCGGGGAAGAAGCGAATCCCGCCCCAACCGCCTCCCGCACCGTCCCGTCGCCCTGGGAGAGCTCGGTGACGTCCCGTCGGCGGTCGACCGGGACGCGAGGACGTCCGTTGGCGACGACCCCGAATGATCGATGTTCACCGTCCATTGGCTACGAGCGCACGATCTGTCGATCGCGGCGCAGAGGTGCACATGTCCAAGCTGAAGATCATCGTGGGGACCACGCGCCCGACCAGGGCGGCCGACAGGGTGGCACCATGGGTGGCATCCGTCGCCGCCGCCCACGAACGCTTCGAGGTCGAGGTGCTGGACCTGCGGGACTGGCCGCTGCCGTTCTTCTCCGAGCACTTCGGCACCATCGGCGACATCCACGACCCGACGTACTCCGAGCCGGTCGTGAAGGCGTGGAACGCGAAGATCAAGGACGCGGATGCCTGCGTCGTCGTGACGGGCGAGTACAACCACAGCGTCCCGGGCGTCCTGAAGAACGCCATCGACTCGGTCTGGGTATCCAACGCGTTCCGCAACAAGCCGGTCGCCGTCGTCGGCTACAGCGCCGGCATCGGCGGCGGTACCCGGGCGATCGAGCACCTCGCCCAGATCATGGTGGAGGCGGAGGCCGTGCCGCTTCGCAACACGGTCGTGATCCCGTTCGTCGACGACGCGTTCGATGACGCGGGCCGACCCACCAGCCCACTGACGAGCGCGGGACTCGCTGTCGCACTCGACGACCTGGCCTGGTGGTCGGCCGCACTGGAGCAGGCCCGTGCGGCCGGCGAGCTGCCGCCGGGCCGGGCCCGGCTGCGTGCCGCGATGCTCGACGCGGAATCCCGCAGGCGTTGAGTCGTCGCGAAGCGCGGTGCCGGTGAAACCCCGGACGTGTAGAAGGCTCTGGGGGCCTGGCCCGAGCCGTGCGCGGAAGGCGCACCACCGTGATCGGGGTGACCGGTCCGGCCGACAAGACCAGCACGAAGTACCGTGCTGGCGCGGGTACTTGCCACACGGACGGGGACCGTCGCGATACCAGGGTCGACCTTCACCGGCAGCGGCCACCCGACCGGCGCTGACCAGCCTCGACGGGGAATCTCCGGAGCAGTGGTCGGAGCGTCCCGGAGGACCGGGCGGCCATTCCCTCCGAGTCATCAAGAGCAACACCCGATCAGCCACATCCGGTCCTCCCGGACCGTCCCACATACCCAAGGACACACGATGCACGACACCCCCCAGCAAGCCCACGAGACCGACGTCCTCGTCATCGGCGGCGGACCGGTCGGACTCGTCAGCTCCCTGCTGCTGTCCGACCTCGGCATCGCCCACGTCGTTGTGGAACGCCGCGACGGCACCTCGCGCCTGCCCAAGGCCCACTACCTCAACTCGCGCAGCATGGAGATCCTCGACTCGGTCGGCATGGCCGAGGAGATCTACGAAGCCGGGGCCAGCCAGGCCGGCGGCCTCGCCTGGTACACGACCCTCGCCCCCGAGGGGGAGATGGTGATGCGCCAGGACGGCTTCGGCAGCGGCGCGCTGGCGCACGCATACGCCCGCGACAGCGCACACATCAGCGGGAACCTGCCGCAAAAGCATCTTGAGCCGCGGCTACGCCGGGCCGCGGAGAAGAAGAACCCCGGGAACGTACGTTTCCAGCACGAGGTCATCTCTCTCACCCACGACACGGACGGTGTCACCGCCGTCGTCCGCTCCGCCGCGGGCGAGAGCGAGATCCGCGCCCGCTACGCGCTCGCGGCCGACGGCGGCCGCACGGTGGCCGCCGCGGCCGGCATCGCCATGTCCGGACTTCCCCCACTCGGACGCGCGGTCGCCCTCCACTTCGCCGCCGACCTGTCGCACGCGCTGCGCAAGGACGACGACTCATGGATCCGCCTGATCAATCGCGTCACCGACGACGGGACAATGCTGGAGGTCGCGCTGGTGGCGATGGGGCCGACCAACTGAAACCGGCACTGCGAGGAGTGGGTACTCAACGTCATCGGCCCGGCCGACGACGCATCGACGGCCGCCGACATCGACCACGCCACGGCGATCGCAACGATCCGCGAGGTCCTGGGCCTTCCCGAGCTCGACGTGGAGATGCTCGGATCCGGTGGATGGACGATCGAGAGCGTTCTGGCCGACCGATACCGCACCGGACCGGTGTTCCTGGTCGGGGATGCGGCTCACCGCTTTCCCCCGACCGGCGGGCTCGGGCTGAACACCGGGATCGCCGACGCCCACAACCTCGCCTGGAAACTCGCCGCCGTGCTCCAGGACGCCGCAGCCGAGGCCCTGCTGGACAGCTACGAGCGCGAACGACGTCCAGTGGCCGTCCGCAACATCGAATGGGCCATGTTGAGCGCCCTCAACCACCTGACGACCACCCAGGCCGCCTGGGGCATCGTCGCCGGCGCCCCGCCCGCGCAGAACCTCGCCACGTTCCAGGCGGTGATGGCCGACGGAGCGGACGGTGCAACGCGCCGCGCCCGGCTGCGGGAACTTCTGTACACCCTGCGCCCCGAGTGGCAGCACCATGACATCGAACTCGGCCACAGCTACGAAGACGGTGCGACCCTTGCGGACGGCACACCCGCGAAGGAGCGCGACCCACTGGGCCTCGGCCATGCACCCGGCGCACGACCCGGCGATCGTGCCCCGCACGCGTGGTTCGAGCACAACGGAACGCGGACCACCACACACCGTCTGATCGAACCAGGCCGGTTCCTCCTCCTCACCGGCCGGAACGGTACGGCCTGGCCCGCGGCAGCGCGCCGCGCCATGCTTGGGATAGCCGCCTACGTCGTCGGATCCGACCTGGTCTGCGACCGCGACTGGCACGCCCTGTGCGAGATCAGCGACACCGGAGCGATCCTCATCCGCCCCGACGGGCACGTCGCGATGCGCGCCGTCGACGACACCGAAGCCGATGCGCTGTTGGACGGCGCCATCGCCGCGGCCCATGGCCACGCCATCTGAGAGCGAGGATGTGACGTGGCTCCTCCGGGTAGGTCTGACCCGTTACCGACCTCGGCTCGTCGGGGTGATGCTTCGCGAAGTCCCTGATGGGTTCGGAGCAGTGACTGTATGTCATGGTGTGTAGAGCCGCCGCAGACAGGTGCCCTCGACGGCGACCCCAGGATCTTGGAGTGCTCAGGGCAGAACCGGGAGATGCCGTCCTCGAACACCATCCCCCGCCCTCCTTCACCAGCTCCTTCGTCACCAGCCACCGCGCCGACGACATCCCCCTCCATCTCCTGCGTGGTAGCCGGCGGCGACGCCGGCTACATCGAGTACCCGAGCCAACCAGTACTGAGCGCGGAACCGGCCTGCCTATCCCTCATCGACCTCCTGGTCGATGGCTTCGTTGGCATGGTCGATCTCGGCCATGTGCTCCTCCGCCCAGGTCCGCAGCCCCGCAAGCGCGGCTTCCAGGGACAGCCCGAGTGCGGTGAGTCGGTAGAAGACCCGCGGCGGCACCGTCGGTTCGACCCGACGCGACACCAGCCCGTCGCGGGTCAGGCTTCGCAGCGTCACGGACAGCATCTTCTGCGAGACGCCGGGCATCCGGCGTCTCAGCTCTGCGAAGCGCACCTCGTCCGGTGCGGCATCGGCGAGCGTCTTGACGGCCATGGACGTCCACTTCGTACCGATACGGTCCAGCAACTGCCGTGTCGGGCAGTGGGGATCGAACAGATCGCCGCGTACCCCACGACCGGCGGCCCGGGCTCCTCGGGTGGTCACCTGTGGCTCACCACCTTCCCTGAAAGTGCCGTCTAGCAAGCGGTCGGACAGTTACCTATCGTTCTGTGGTCACCAATGGTAACCAGTCGGAGGAGCCGTCATGCCCGTCACCACCGCACACCAACTGCGCCGCATCGCGACGAATGGCGTCCAACTCAACGTCGCGATCGCCGGGGACGGACCCGCGGTTCTCCTGCTGCACGGCTTCCCGCACACCTGGCAACTCTGGAGCGGCATCATGGGCCGACTGGCCGGACGGTACCGGGTCATCGCCCCGGACCTGCGAGGCTTCGGTGCCAGTGCACGTGCCGTCGAGGGCTACGACGCAGGCACCCTAGCCGCCGACGCCGAAGGGCTGCTCGACGCACTCGGCGAGCCCTCGGCAGCGGTGGTCGGCATCGACGCGGGCACTGCCCCCGCCGTCCTGCTCGCGCTGCGCCGGCCCGGCCTCGTCCGGCGCCTGGTCGTGATGGAGGCACTGCTCGGCCGCCTGTCCGGAGCCGAACACGTCGTCGCGGGCGGCGCCCCGTGGTGGTTCGGCTTCCACGCCGTCCCCGGCCTCGCTGAGACCGTCCTGCCCGGCAACGAGGCCCCGTACATCGACTGGTTCCTCGACTCGGGGACGCTCGGGCGAGGAGTACCCGACGACATCCGTGCGGCCTTCGTTCACGCGTACACCGGGAGCGAGGCCCTTCGCTGCGCGTTCTCCTACTACCGGGCCCTGCCCACCAGCACGCAGCAGATCCAGGACGCCGTCGCGACGGCTCGGCTGACCATGCCCACCATGGCCGTCGGCTCTCACCCCGTCGGCACCGGGCTCGAACGCCAACTCCGTCCCATCGCCGATGACCTGGTCGGACACCATCTCCAGGACTGCGGCCACATCATCCCCCTCGACCGCCCCGACGCGTTGTTCGCGCTCCTTGCTCCCTTCCTATCCGCCGATCTGCCGAAGTGACTGGAGCGGGGCCGAAGGATCGCGGTCGGCGGTTCGGGCGTTCGTCCCAGCGGTGAGATGTCCAGGACCGCTCGGAGAACATCCTGCGACACCTTGAGTGGATGGCCCACCTGTCCTTCCCCTCGTAGCGTAGAGACCGTGACTGCAGGGGAAGTTGGGAGTCATGGCAGACAAGAGGCGGAAGTTCGACGCGGAGTTCCGCGAGGGGGCTGTGCGGATCGTCGCCGAGACCGGCAAGACGCTGGCCGAGGTGGCGAGGGACCTGGGGATCAACGAGACGACCCTGGCGACCTGGGTCTCGCGGGCCCGGCAAGCCGGTGGCACCGGGCCCGGGGAGGGTGAGGAGCTGGCGCGACTTCGCCGGGAGAACGCTCAACTGAAGCGGGACAACAAAGAGTTGGCGATGGAGCGTGATGTCCTCAAACGCTGCATGGTCCTGTGGGTGAAGTAGCTGTGGCGGACCCGGCGGAGCTCGTCGGGGTGATCAGCGACCAGAGGACCGAGTACGGCATCCCGCACACCGTCACCTGCCGGGCGCTCGGCGTGTCCCAGGCATGGTTCTACAAGTGGCGGCGGCGCCCGGCCGCGCCGACGAACCGGGAGGTCCGGCGGGCGAAGCTGATGGAGCGGATCACGCACTTCTTCCGCCGCTCGGGCGACACCTACGGCTCCCCGCGGATCACGCTGGACCTGTGGTCCGAGGGCTGGCAGGTGTCGGTGAACACGGTCGCCGAGCTCATGGCCGAGCTGGGGCTGCAGGGCCGCAAGCCGCCGCGCCGGCGCCGCTCGCTCACCCGGCAGGGCAAGCGCAAGGCCGCCCCTGACCTGGTGCGTCGCGGCTTTGACGCTGTCTCACCCAACGTGCTGTGGGTAGGCGATATGACCGAGATCGAGACCGGCGAGGGCGAGCTTTACCTCGCCACCGTCCTTGATCTTTTCTCACGTCGCCTGCTCGGCCATGCGATGGGCGCCCGCCACGACGCCGCCCTGGTCGCGGCATCGTTGCAGATGGCCGCGGCAACGCGCGGTGGGGTGGTGGACGGCGTGATCTTTCATAGCGACCGCGGCAGCGAAGGCGGATTCAGAGCGTGGTGGTGAACCGGGTGGTGTTCGGTGGGGTGGGTCGTGGATGCCTTGAGCGTTCATGCTGGCCGCTGGGCGGGTGTAGACGAACGGGCCTCTTGGTAGGAGTGCGGTTGTCGAGACCAACCCTCCGGCCCAGGAGGCCCGTTGCCGTACCACTTCACCATCCCTGTGCCGGTCGATGCCACTTCGGACACTCTGGCGTGTGACTGCTTCGTTCACCAGTACGGGGCGATCGCGGCGGGGCGGCGTGCGCCGCACTACCCGTCCGACATGACGGATGCGGAATGGGCCCAGGTCAAGGCCTCGATGCCGGTGCCGGCCTGGTTGGAGGGCCGGGGCGGACGCCCCGAGGCCCATTGCCACCGTGAGATGGTCGACGCAGTGCGCTACCTCGTCGACAACGGCGCGAAGTGGCGGGCGATGCCCGTCGACCTGCCTGCCCCGCGCAAGGTCTACGACTTCTTTCGCCGCTGGTCGCGCTACGGGTATGTGCGCGAGCTCTACCAGCGACTACGTCGCCTGCAGCGCGAGCGGGACGGACGGGTGGCCGAGCCGAGCGCGGGAATCATGGACGCGCAGTCGGTGGACGGCTCGGAGACCTGCCCCACCGCCACGCGCGGGATCGACGGCAACAAGCGGCGCGACGGACGCAAGCGCCACATCCTGACCGACACGGGCGGCCTGCTGCTGGAGGTCACCGTCACCGCCGCGAACGTGCACGATTCGGTGGCCGCCCCGGAACTGATCGACGCGTTCATGGCCGAGCCCGGACGCCTGCTGAAACTGGTCTGGGCGGACACCGCCTACCAGGGCCCGGCGCTGGCGGACGCGTTCGCGGCGCACGGGGTCAGGGTCGAGGTGGTCAAGCGCCCGGACGGGACCAGGGGATTCGTGGTGCTCGCGCGCAGGTGGGCGGTCGAGCGCACGCTGGGGTGGCTCTCGCGGGCCCGCCGTCTGAACCGCGATCACGAGCGCCGGCCCGACCACCACACGCAGATGGTGTGGTGGGCCGGCCTGATCACCCTGACGCGGAGGCTGGCGAAAGAGCGTCTGCACTGGCCGGAGTTCCGGCCCGAGCGCCTGGACCCGCGGCCGGCCTGAACAGGCCCCGCTCGCGCAAGAGCCAGCCGCGCGCCTCCAGCGCATAGGCACGATGGCGCACCTTCTCCACCTCGTTCAACCGCGCCGCGTCCCGGCCCAGCGCCCGGGTCAGCTCCTGCACCGTCACCGGCCCCGACGCGGCCAGGGCCGTCTCGAAGACCTGCCGGTAGGCCCCGCACAACACATCGGCCCCCAGCCCCGCCTGCCAGGTCGGCGGCCGGGCGTCATAGCCCTCCCGCAGCACCGGCCCCGTCGGCACCGCCCCGGCCATATGCACGGGTTCCTCCACCACGGTCGGCGCTGGTGACGCCCCGTCACCATCCCGGGCTGGGACTGCACCTTCGGCGAACATGCGCGCCACCTCCTCGCGGGCGATCCGCGCATGCTCCAGCCGCTGACGGGCTGCCTCCGCCTGCACCTCGGCCTCCCGCAACATCTCCAGCCAGGACTCCAGATCCTCCCACAACCAGACGAACCCTCCGCTGGTTGCCCGCAGCCGACCGCCCCGACACCGAGACCACTCGAAAGCTGCTGGTCATCGAGCTACAGACCGGTTCACCACCACGCTCTTAATCGAGTGCGAGAGTCCCGGTCCGGGTGATACAAGGTCTGTGTGACTGATCATCTCTACTTCCCCACCCTGCTGCGCATGATTGACGAGCGGTCCGCCGCGTTCCGCGCCGCCGTCGCCGCGGCCCCCAGCCTCGACGCCGACGTCCCGTCCTGCCCGGGCTGGACGCTGTACGACCTGGCGAACCACCTCAGTGAGGGGGACCGCTTCTGGGCCTACATCGTGCTGAACACCGCGCCGGGCGACGAGCGGCCGAGCAAGGACGGGCTGGCGGCGCCCAGGGAGCGCGAGGCCCTCATAACCTGGCTGGCCGACTCGACGGAGCAGCTGCTTACTGCTCTGCGCGAGGCCGGCCCGGACCGGGGCTGCTGGGCCTGGTGGGAGCCGCTGGCCTCGCCGCACGCGGTGGCCGCCGTGGCCCGCCGCCGCGTCCCGGAGTCGCTGATCCACACCTACGACGCCCAACTGGCCTCCGGTACCCCGCAGGAGCTGCCGACGACCGAGGCGGTCGACGCCATCGAGGAGTTCCTCGCCACCGTCTGCACCGGCACGGTCCCGTGGCCGGGCGAGCCCGCCACCATGGACTACCACGCAGCCGAGGCTGGCTCCTGGCGCCAGACGGTGGACGCCGCCGGTTCCCGCTTCACCCGCCTCACCGCGGCGGAGGCCGCCGAGAGCAAGCCCACCGCCGCCATCTACGGCACGGCGAGCGAGATGGCCCTGCTCATGTACATGCGCATCCCGGCCGGCTCGCTGCGGATGGAGGGCGACGCCGACCTGCTCCAGCAGCTGCAGGACTGGGGCTAAGACCGACCGGCAAATGGATCACTTGAGGCGTCGGGTGGTGGGGCGGCCGTCCCAGCGGTAGCGGCTCGTCGAGCGTCGGATGAGCATGCGGAGCGTGACGAGAGTGGCGGCGAGGTAGAGGTAGAAGTCCACGACCTCGCCGCTCCTCTCAGTACAGCGACGGAGCTTTCCGTAGCCGTTCATCCACGAGTGGGTGCGTTCTACCACCCAGCGTTTTCCGGCTTGGATCGGGGCGGGCACGCCCTTGCGTGCGATCTCGGCAGCGAAGCCCAACCCGGCTATCAGCAGACGGGACTTGGCGCTGTCGTAGCCGCGGTCGAGGTTGACGCTGACGGTCTCCGGCATCGCGCCGACCTGTGCCCGTGCCGCGTCCAGAGTGGGGCCGAGCAGGGGTGAATCGTGCCGGTCGGCCCCGTCGGAGACGATCCCGAGCGGGACACCACAGGCATCGGACGCGACGGAGCGTTTCAGCCCCTGCTTGCCCCGGTCCACCGGGGAGCGCCCGGCCTTGTCCCCACCGGACGGGGCCTTGGTGATGCAGCCGTCCACCGAGATCTCGCTCAGCCCGAGGCCGATCACGCGGTCGTAGGCCTCGAGTGCAAGGGCATGGACCTTCTCGGATATCCCCAGTTCAGCCCACTGCTTGACGCGGCGCCGGATGGTCCGGTCGGAGCATCCGGCGCCAGCGATCCGTTCGTAGCCGGAGCCATGGACCAGCGCGAGCACGACGTACTCGAAGACGGTCCGGTCTGGAACCCGTCGCCGGTGACAACCCAGCGGACGGCTCTCGGCGTATCCGTTCCGCACGGGCAGCAGAGCGGAAGTTGCTGAAGGCGACCAGCGTCCGCGTCGCGGAGGAGGACCTGGCCCTGATCGGTATCTGCGACGGCCCATTCATCAGACCGTCTCTCCTACCGCTTTCCGCGCTGCCGCGCGCTTTTGCGCCCCTTCGAGCGCGGCCTGCCGTCGCCTGTCGACTTCCGCAGGCCTCTGGTGGCCGCACTCGATGAGGTTGCCCGCCCTGTCGACGACTTCCGCGTAGCAGTCACCGTTCTCGATCCAAACGGCGACGTTCTCGATCCCCGCCGACCGGTCGTTGTCATCCACCCAGAAGGTTATGGAGAAGGCCAGCTCATCGCCGTTGTAGTCGGATCGAACCCGGAACGTCTCGTCCGGCCTGAGCCATCGATCCTCACCCAGTGGCTCAAGTCACATGACGAGCCAACCCTTGGGGTGCCTTCCCGCCCGAAGTTCGGCAACATCACCCTCTCGCCGTGGAGCGACTACGTCTGGGCGGACTGCTGGGTGGCCGGCGGGAACGTCGGCAATGCCGGCGATGTCTGGTACCGCACCGAGGACGTGTGGCAGAACGGGGGCGAGATCGGTGTGGGGGTGTCCTGGACGTTCGCACCGTTCGTGGACAACGCGGTGCGGTTCCACAACGTGCCCGGTCTGCCCCACTGCTGAACCAACCGGTGGACACACGGCGGCCCTGCGTACCGTTCCCGGTGCGCGGGGCCGCCCGCATGCTCTGACGCTCGGCTTTTGCCGGGGGTGGCCCATCGTCGTTGTGAGGTACGGGCGGGAAGACACCGGCCGATACGGCCACACGTCGGCGGATACACGGGACAGCGTCAGCGTTCCGGCCGGGACGCGGTCGGTGACTGTGCGGATCCTGCCGGGAGCCCGCGGTCAGGGGTGGATGGCGTGCTGCAGCATCTCCTGATAGGTGGACAAATCCGATGCGGGCGGCGCCTGGACGTCGACGGCGACCCCGAGGTCGAGGTAGGTGGTGGTCGTGGTGCGCGGGCCTTGGGAGGTGTTCTCGGCCTCCACGCGTTTGACCAGTTCTCCGTTGGCGCTGATCCAGAAGTCGGCGGTGACCGTGCTGGTGCCCTCGGCCGCCAGCGACTGGGCGACCTGTGCCCGCTCGTCGGTGGCGAGACCGGCGGCGTAGTAGTCGGTGGCGGGCATCCGGACCCGCAGGCGGGTGCTGCGGACCTTGCCGACGTCGGTGTCCCCGAGATTCTCCACCGTGCCCGAGGCACCGGCGCCGGTGAGGCCCGTGACGGGGTTGAGCTGTCGGCGGAGCCTGAGAAAGCCCCCGGCCGTGTTGAACGACGCCGCACGGTCGGCCCAGGCGTTGGCGGGCCGACCCTCGGGACCGTCGATACGGACCCACTTCAGGCCCGCCCAGGATGCGTCCTGATACGCGGCCCCGTCCACGACCCGTACGCCGGCGCCGAGATCGGCACGTATCTCCGGTGCCGCCCAACTCACCTTCGCGGACCTGCGCTGGATGCCGTCCGGCTGCTCGATGTCGATCCGCTCCACCGCGCTCTGGGCCCTGCCCATGGTCTCCGCGGCCCGGCGCAGCAGCTCCTGGGCGGACGGCCCCTTGGGGGTCCCGTCCGAACAGGCAGTCAACCCGCAGGCGAGGGCGAGAGTCACAACGGCGGCACAGGCCGCTGCTCGGGAGGTGCGCAAGGGTGTTTCCTCAGGTGGGAGGGGGTCGGCTGCCGAAGTATGACACGCAAGGGAACTGCTTCCCCGGGTGCGGGTGGGTGTATCCGTACGGAGACCGGCCCCGGTCCGCGGTGGGGCACCGCCGGGCGCGCGCCCGGCCGGCGCTCGCTCGGGGCCGTACGGCACGAGTACGGCGGAGACGGCGAGTTGGGGCCGCTCACGCGGATCCGATCACCGATCCGGGCGCCGACGCGGTGCTGTGCCGCACCAACGCCGACGCCCTGCGCTCAGGCCGTACTGGAGCTCAAGGCGGGCAAGCGCACCACCCACCCTGAGCTTTTCCTGTTCTCCTCCTGGGGCGAGGTGCAGGAGTACGTCGAGCAGGACAGTGCCGACTCCGACCTCAAGGCAACGTCCAACTCGTCGACACGCACGGCCCCGAGGCGATCCTCGCCGCTGCCCAGAGCCTCGCCCCCGAGGAGCATGCGCAAGTGGCGGTGTCGACTGCACACAAGGCCAAGGGCCGCGAGTGGGACACTGTGCGGATCGCCGGCGGGTTCGAGGCGCCGCCCTCGACGAGGACGGGATGCAGCTGCCGCTGTCCCTGCCCGAAGCACGACTGGCCTACGTCGCGGTCACCCGCGCCCCGCCGACACCTGGACATGGAATCCATGGCCTGGCTCAGCGCATACGAGAAGGCCTTCAGCTGCGGGCCCGGCGCGGGCGGGCGGCGCCTCGAACTCAGCCTCACCGGGCAGCTCAAGTACCTCGCCTCCCCCATGTCCCGGTTCAGGGAACAGCACCTGCCCGACGCCCGTCACGTGAGGGGTGACTACCTGGCCCGACTGCCCCAACTCCCCCGCCCTGTCCAGCCCATGGATGTCGCCCACCCGAAGTTCGCCGCGCTCGGCCACGCCGTCGACTACCGGCTGCGCCTGTCTTTGGGCCGGGAGACGGGAGGGGCGGTCACGAGCGGCGCCGAGGCCCTGCACCCGCGCTGAAAACTGCCCGGAGCACCGCACCGAAGGTCCGCACCGCCCTGCACACCGCCGGGCAGCAACTCCTCGACCTCATCCGGCGCCACCTGGACAGCGGCGGCACCTCTATTTGGACGAGGGCACACTCTCCCGGTTGTAACATCGCCGCCTACTTCGAGGACATCTACCGCATCGGACGGATATCACCGCTTCAGCTTCTTCGCCCGCACCGACGAACACACCACCCTGTGCAACCGCACCGGCGGCGGCACCGACCCGACCTTCCGACCGGGCGCGTGGCTGCGCGCATGCAGGACAAGGCCCGCACCAACGGAAAGCTCAGCCCCCAGCAGCTCGCCCTGCTGGACGCGCTGACCGCCCTCGCCCAGCAGGCGGTCACGTCGGCCCCGCCGGCTCCTGTCACCTGGTCCGCTGAGTGGTCGTGCGGCGCCTGTGGCGACGGGGGAGATGCCCAGTTCGAGGACGGCACGAGCGTGGCCGCCGACCACGACTGCGGCCAGGGCGACGGACCCGAGATCGGCTGGGAGGGCCGGGCCGAGTGCTCCGCCGGCGGCTGGTCCCTGGACACCGACTTCGCCGACGGCGAGTACGTCGAGTCGGACCACCACTGCGCCACCGGCCAGTAGCACACCGCCACAGGGGCGGCCCGACCACCGGGCCGCCCTTCACCCGTTCCCCCGCCGACCCGGAAGGCAGCACCCGCGATGACCGACTCCACCCGCCCCGACCCCGCCCCTGCCGCTGCGCCCGTACGGCTGGAGCTGTTCGCGTCCCGCGGCGGGCCCGTCCCGGCCCGCCGGCACCTGGGCCGGGCGATCCTCGACTCCCCGCTGGTGCGCGGCTCATCAGCCTGTGGCTGAGGGCTGGGTGCGCCCCGCGCGAGGTATCTCATCCGTCCTCGGTGCGACTCACCGACTGGAATCCGTGGCACTCCGGGCCTGAGGGCGGACGATGTATGTCGTGGATGTGACAATGACAGAAGTCTTCGCGTCGACTGCCGCCGTAACGATTCCGGTCCTGGCTCTTGCCGGAGCCATTGAGATGCGTGAGGCTTCGAAAAAGATCGCCCTCAGAGGGGGGAAGCTGCTAACTGCTCCTTTTCTCGCTAGTGCAGCTTGGGCTTTTTTGATTCTATTCAGCCTCGGCTGCGAGGCGGGGTGCTTTAAATTCCTTGGAAAATCCGAAGAGCAGCGGAGAAGTGCGCCATATTTTTTCGGTACGGATCCACGCTACGTCCTATGGTGTATTGCCGGGCTACTCTTCTTCTTGCTCTATTTCCCTGCCGTCAATGTGTTCGCTTCGGTCATGCGGATCGTGAGGGAGGAGCAGAGAAAGAAAAATCGGGCGTGGGACGACTCCGACCTCCATCACCTGGGCACCCGCGCCGTCGGCCGCTTCACCACGATCGCCCCCGACGCCACCCCCACTCCAGCCGACCCAAACGATCCTGAGGATCCCCGCGGGGACGTGTCGAGGCCAGGCCGTCGGCCTCCGGCTTGACGCGTCGAGGCTCTGCTGGAGGTGGGGTCGCCGCTGTACGAGGATTGGCCTCGGATGCCGTGGACAGCGGCTTCGTCGTGGCCGCGGGCGTCCCGCCGGAGGTGGCGGCCGAGGTCCGGGTACGGCGCGGCGCGTTGGTCCGCCCAGCCCTACCGGGCGCTCGCCGACACCGGCCCCGTCCTGCAGCCTGCGTACTGGCTCGGCATCCGCTCTCTTGGCCCGAGCACCTGGTCGACCGCGTTGCGCACCGGCGACGACGCGGTGCCCGACAACGGCCTGGCCAATCTCGCGGCTGGCACCTGGGAGCTCGGCCCGTGGGCCTGGCGGCGAGGGAGGTCATCAACCAGGGTGCCGTCCCGGCTGGACTCTTCTACCGTCCGGTGACCGCCTGGACTATCACCCCGCATGCGGCGACCGCGACCCCGAGCAGCGCCGCCCGGCGTTGGCCCCAGTCGGCAGCCCGCGTCCACCACGCCGCCCGGGCCTTCTTCGTGTGATCCATTCCGTCCATCCCCTCGAGTTCCCCGTGCCGGAGCGGCAATCGGGGTTGTACGGGTCGGTGGCAGCGGGGCCGCTGCACCCTGGTCACAGCACAGTCCCGAACCCATCGGGCTGCCTATTTCGCTCGTTAGGCATGTATGGGCGGACTTTCATTTGCAAAACGCGCGCACCACCCTTGTGTCGCAATGGAATTGGGCGTGGCAAGGCGGAGCTCCCGCTTCCCCCATCCCGCCGGTCCCTGTGTCCCTGTGTCCCTGCGGCCAGGTAATCGCTGACCGGAGCCGAGCGCCCCTTCACGTGGGCGTGGCGGTACTGCCGTCGCTCGGCCCCTGTTATCCGTACCCCCACGGCCCGGGGTGTCGGGAGCGGCCGGGGCCGGTGGAGGGGCGTGGCGTGATGGCCGTCAGGAGCGCGGGATGCCCCGAGGTGCGGGCGGTCCGCCCATGTGCACCGGCAAGGCCTGTGAGGGTCCGTCACAGCCTCGGCGCGGCCCGGCGGTAACCGTCGACTGCCGGGCCCGGTTGCAGCCGGTCGACGACCTGCTGCGAACCGCCGCGACCAAGCCGGCGTGCTCCCACCGGGGCCCTGACTACGCTGTCATGACGGCATGTCAGAATCCCCCGCATGGTCGAGAACACGGGGATGAACACATACCAGCGCCTGGCCGTCCGGCTGCACGAACTCGGCATGATCACCCGCCAGAAGGCGGACGAGTCGGGCGCGTACACCGCCGACTGGGGCGAGCCCCACCCGAACCGGCGCACCGAGGAGCTGACCGAGGTGCTCGAGGTCTGCGACGTGGCCCTGCAGGCCCACGGCGAGGACGTCGACTTCGCCGAGGGCGCCTACGCCGGCATCTTCGAGGACGCGGAGCGGATGATCGGCGGCGCGGTCACCGTCACGGACGTGGAACTGATCGGCGAGATCGGCTCGCCGCGGGATCTCGACTTCAAGGTCAACGGCGAGCCCAAGTCCTGGCGGATCGAGCAGGAGTCCGACGACTACCTCGACCTGGGCGCCGTCGAGGAGGGCATCTCGGACCTCGTCCCGGGCGGCGACGACCCGCGGGTCTTCCACTGCGTCCCCGGCGACGGCGCCTGCGCCGACGACTACTACCTGCTGGCCACCCCCGGGCAGGCGGCGGCGCTGCGCGACGAGTTCGACCTGCGCATCGAGGTCCGCGGCGCGGACGGACTGCCCACCCACGAGCAGTAGCCCCACCCCGAGCCGGGCCGCCCGCCACTGTCAGGTCCGCCATGCCATCGGACGCCCATCCGCCAGCCGATCAGGCAGACCGGCAACACAGCCCAGCGGGCCGGGGCCAGCTTGCTGTGGGTGGGACCCGCGGTGAGCAGGTCTGTCCCACCGCGAGCACGGGATGGGGATTTTCTCTGGGATGGACCAGCGGCGAGCGTCTCGGTGTGTTCCAGGATCTCGCCGATCACGGCTTCGATGGCTCCGGATCTGACGCCGCCTCCCGCCTCGGCGAACGAGGACGCCCCGCGCGCCGCGTTCATGATCCCCACCACGACCGGCAAAGGCAGGTCCCTTTCGACGTGAGCAAGAAGGTCAAAGGCCGCAAGCGGTTCATCGTCGCCGACACCCTCGGCCTGCTTCTGGCCGTGCACGTTGTCGCGGCCAGCGTCCAGGACCGCGACGGCGCCCGCCGCCTGCTGCTGGACCCGGCTCGACCGCCCTGGTGTCCGGAAGATCTGGCGGACCAGGGCTTCGCCGGCCGCCTCGTCGACCGGACCACCCAGATCCTCCGCCGTCAGCCGGCGCGCACCACCGGGCCCACGCCGCCCTCAACTCCTCGTACGGGGCTGCGCCGTCTCCCGGCGAGGCCCGCGCAAGGGCCCGACACCGCCTGCTGGGAGGATCTCCGGCATGGACTCCCCGCTCCGCGTCCTCCACGTCCTGGGCCACCGCTCGTTCGCCGAGATCGGTCAGCCTGTCCTGGCCGTCCCCGACGAGGGGCGCGGCCTGCTCGCCGTCGCGGGTGAGCGCGGGTTCGCCCAGACAGCGACGGTCGCGGTGTACGGCACGGGGAACCTTGCCTGCCGGGCCGTGCTCCGTACGCGTTTCCCGGTGCACGCGCTGGCCTTCCATCCCACGGCGCCCCTGCTTGCGGTCGGCACCGGGGAGTACGACGGCGGCTACTTCTTCGAGGGCGAGCTGCTCCTCCTCGACTGGGGGCAGGGGTGTCCAACTCGTAGGCCGGCGCCGTGACCCTGTGCCCGTTCGGTTCGCCCGACCCCTCCAGAGCCCGTGCCGGATCTCGGGACCGGAGAATCGGCTGATTCAGCGTCAGGCTGACGTTCCCGTGGGCCCTGCACTACGGTGGTGAACCGTCTGGGGGGAGGACATGGTTGGGCAGCTCCGACGCCCGGAACGGCGACCGGACGCGAGACCGCGACACCGAGCCGAGCGCCGGGTGGGATCGGGAGGCGCGGATGTGCCCGTACCCCGGGGGGCGGCCCTTCGGTGCCGCCGTCCGGCTTCCCTCGTAGCCGGAAGCCCGACCGCGAACAACAGCTCGACGCCTCGACGGCCGAGCCGGGACGTTTCCCGCTCGACTCACGAGATCGGCCGGTCAAATCCCACTCAGACCTCGGTCCAGGGCACGGAACTCACACTGGTGGGCTGTGGGGAAGGCCGTCTGCGCGGTCACAGGTGTCGTTGCTGCCGCCGCTTGGCGTCGTCGTAGGCCCGGCGGGCCTCGGCGGTGGCCTGGCGGGTGGAGACCTCGGCGACCGGGACCTCCCACCAGGCGGACGCGGTGACCGCCGGAGCGACGTCGTCGGGGGCTGCCGCCGCCGCGGTCTCGACGTACACGGCGGTGGGGCGGTCGGCGGCGCGGGCGGTGCGCAGGGCGTGGCGGAGCTGCTCGACGGTGTCGGCCCGCAGGACCTCCAGGCCGAGGCTGGCCATGTTGGCCGCGAGGTCGATCGGCAGCGGGTCACCGGTGTAGCCGCCGTCCGGCGCCCGGTAGCGGTACGCCGTTCCGTAGCGTTCGGCGCCGACCGCCTCGGAGAGGTTGCCGATCGAGGCGTAGCCGTGGTTCTGCACCAGCACCGGGATGATCTTGATGCGCTCCTGGACGGCGGTGACCAGCTCGGTCGGCATCATCAGGTAGGTGCCGTCGCCGACCAGCGCGAAGACCTCCCGGTCGGGGGCGGCCAGCCGGACGCCGAGCGCGGCCGGGATCTCGTACCCCATGCAGGAGTAGCCGTACTCGACGTGGTACTGCCGCGGATCGCGGGCCCGCCACAGCCGGTGCAGGTCGCCGGGGAGCGAACCGGCCGCGTTGACCAGCACGTCGCGTTCGGCGAGGGTCTCCTGGAGCACACCGAGCAGCTGGGTCTGGGTGGGGCGGGCAGCCGGGTCCGGGGCGTGGTAAGCCCGGTCGACCAGGCGCTGCCAGGTACGGGCGGCGCCGGCGCACACCTCCCGGTGCTCCCGGTCGACCCGGTGGCCGGCCAGGTGGGCGGTGAGCTGCTCCAGTCCGCTGCGGGCGTCGGCCACCAGCGGCTCGCCGGCCAGCTTGTGGGCGTCCGGCGCGGCGATGTTGAGGTTGACGAAGCGGACGCCGGGCGAACCGAACAGAGTGGCGGAGGCGGTGGTGAAGTCTGTCCAGCGGGTACCGACACCGATCACCAGGTCGGCCCGGGCCGCGGCGGCGTTGGCCGCCGTGGTTCCGGTGTGGCCGACCGCACCGAGCTGCGCGGGGTGGTCCCAGGGCAGCGAGCCCTTGCCGGACTGCGTCTCGGCAACCGGCAGGCCGGTCGCCTCGACGAGGGAGGCCAGGGCCGCCTCGGCCCCGCTGTGGTGGACACCACCGCCCGCCACGAGCAGCGGCCGGCGGGCGGCCCTGATCAGCTCGGCGGCCCGGGCCAGCTCCCCGGCGTCCGGCTGCGGACGGCGGATCCGCCAGAGACGGTCGGCGAAGAAGGCCGCCGGCCAGTCGTACGCCTCGGCCTGGACGTCCTGCGGGACGGCGAGCGTCACCGCCCCCGTGTCGACCGGGTCGGTCAGCACCCGCATGGCGTGCAGCGCCGCGTCGATGAGCATCTCCGGGCGCCAGATCCGGTCGAAGTAGCGGGAGACCGGGCGCAGCGCGTCGTTGACCGTCAGGTCGCCCGAGGCCGGTGACTCCAGCTGCTGGAGGACCGGGTCGGCGGGGCGCGTCGCGAAGACGTCGCCGGGCAGCAGCAGGACCGGCAGCCGGTTGACGGTGGCCAGGGCGGCGCCGGTGACCAGGTTGGTGGCGCCGGGGCCGATCGAGGTGGTGACGGCGTGGGTGGCGGCCCGGCCGCGCTGGCGGGCGAAGCCGACGGCGGCGTGCACCATCGCCTGCTCGTTGCGGCCCTGCAGGAACGGCATGCCGTCCGGGCCGTCCTGCCCGGCCTGCCGCAGCGCCTGCCCGAGACCCGCCACGTTGCCGTGGCCGAAGATGCCCCAGCAGGCCGCGATCAGCCGCTGCCGGTGGCCGTCGCGTTCGGTGAACTGGTGGGCGAGGAAGCGCACCAGCGCCTGGGCGGTGGTCAGGCGGACGGCGGCGCCGGGCGCCTCGGGACTGGCGGCGGTCATCGCTCGGGGCCTTCCGTCGGTGCGGGTACAGGTGCTGGTGCGGGTGTTGCTGCTCCGCGGGCGGGTGCGGTGTACAGCGGCAGCCGCGGGTCAGGGGCCTGGCCGGTCCAGGTCTGCCGGACCCAGGCGTGGGCGGGGTCGTCGCAGATCAGCCAGGCACGGGTGGCGCCGGGCCCGGCCATCGCGTTGAGGTAGTACATGTCGTACCCGGGCGCCGCCATCGACGGGCCGTGATAGCCGTCGGGCACGAGCACCGCGTCGCCGGTTCGGACCTCGGCGAGCAGGTCCGAACGGGTGCGGTCGCCGGACGGGTAGACCCGGTGGTAGCCACTGCCGGGCGTGCCGGCAGGGGAGTCGGCGATGGTGAACCAGTAGATCTCCTCCAGCCGGCTCTCCTCGCCCGGACGCTCCCGGTCGTGCCGGTGCGGCGGGTACGAGGACCAGTTCCCGGCCGGGGTGAGCACCTCGACGGCGATCAGCCGGTCGGTGGCGAAGGCGTCCACCCCGGCGAAGTTGTTGACCTGCCGGGTGCTGCTCCCGGTGCCGCGGATCTCCACCGGGACCTCGTCCGCCGGTCCGTGACGGAAGGCCAGCCGCCGCTCGCACCGGGCCCCGGTGAGGGCGAACCGTCCACCGGCCGCGCTGGTGACGGTGGCCGTGCTGTCGCGCGGCAGGTAGGCGAAGTCACTGACGGCACGGAACACGTCGGGCCGCCCGTGCAGGTCCAGCGTCCGGCCGTCGCAGGTGACCCGGGCCGCACCGGAGAGCGGCAGCACGATCCACTCGCTGTCCCCGGTGTCGAATGTCCGGGATGCGCCGGGCGCCAGGTCGAGGATCCGCAGCGAGGTGTAGGTCCAGCCGGCGGTCGCCGGGTCGATCCGGCAGCGGTAGCCGTCGCGGGTGGCGGACCCGTCGGGCAGGTGCAGCCGTACGGGGCCGGGGCCGGGCGCGTCCGCAGGCACGGTGCCTCCTGATGGTGTCGGGGGTGGTGGGTGAGTGCCGGTCAGCGCTCCAGCAGCGAGACGGCGGTGTCGATGGCGCCCGCGACGTCGCCGTCCGGCGGGTACAGCAGGGTGCGGCCGATCATCAGGCCGCGGATCTGGGGGATCCGCAGCGCGCGTCGCCACGATGCGAAGAGCGCGTCGCGGTCGCCGCCGCCCTCGCCGCCGAGCAGCATCGCGGGCAGGGTGGTGGAGGCCATCATCCGCTCCATGTCCTCGACCACCGGTACTTTGAGCCAGGTGTGGGCGGTGGTGCGGCCGAGGCCCTGGGCGATGTTGTTGGCCCACATCTGGTCGTCCGCGGTGAGCCGGTTGACCACCCGGCCGCCCTCCCGGTGGGAGCTGAACGGCTCAACCATGGCGATCAGGCCGCGTTCGTTCAGCTGGTCGACGGCGTGGGCGGCGCTCTCCAGAGTGGTGGCGGTGCCGTGGTCGCCGGGGTCGAGGCGCAGCAGCAGCTTGCCGCCGTCCAGGCCCGCCTCGGCGATGCCGCGGGCGTCGTAGCCGGTGAAGCGGTCGTCGAGTTCGAAAGCGGCGCCGGGCAGACCGCCGCGGTTCATCGAGCCGAGCACCAGTTTGCCGTCGAGGGCGCCGAGCAGGGCGAGGTCCTCCACCAGGTCGGCGGTGCCGAGGAAGCCGTCCACACCCGGGCGGGCGAGTGCCTCGATGCAGCGGGCGAGCAGTTCGTGCCGGTCGCCCATCGCGGTCGGGGAGCCGCCGGCCGCCAGCGCGCCGCGCGCCGGGTGGTCGGCGGCCAGGACGAACAGCGGCCGGGCCAGCGCCGTCCGGTCGAAGCGCGGGCGCAGCAGCAGGGCCTCGGCGACGGCCTGCGGGTTGGTCACCCGGAGCTCCGTCAGGTGGCCCAGGTCGGGGCGGTGGCGGGCGGCCAGAGCGAGCGGGCCGGGGTCTGCGGTCACGGGCTCACGTCCCGGGGTCGGTGGGCGGCCAGGGTGAAGGCGCGGGGTGGTACGGACAGTGGCGGGTCCTGCGGGTGGCGGCGGGCGTTGCGCCAGAGCAACTCGGTCACCTCGTGCGGCTCGGGCATGTCGTCGGCGCAGGCGAGCCGCCCGGCGACCAGTGCGCCGGCGGCGTTGGCGGTCTCGACGACCTCCCGCAGCGGGCGGCCGGCGAGCAGCCCGGCGGCGAGCGCGCCGCCGAAGGCGTCGCCCGCGCCCAGGCCGTTGACCACCCGGACGGTGATCGGCTCGACCACGACCTCCTCGGTGGGGGTGCGGGCCAGCACGCCGTGCGGGCCCTGCTTGATGACGGCGAGCCGTACCCCGCTGGCCAGCAGCAGATCGGCGGCCTTGTCGGGGTCGCGGGTGCCGACGGCGACCTTGGCCTCGTCGCGGTTGCCGACGGCGACGGTGGCCAGCTCCAGCGCCCGTGCGTACCAGTGCCGGGCGTCCTCGGGACGGGACCAGAACGAGGGCCGCCAGTCCAGGTCGAGCACGGTGTCGGCGCCGGGCGCGCGCAGCGCCGCAACCTCCAGGGTGGTGGTCCTGGACGGTTCGACGGCCAGGCCGCCGCCGGTGATCCAGATCATCCGGGCCCGGGCGAAGGCCGCGAGGTCGAGGTCCTCGCAGGTCAGGCACTGGTCCGGGGCGATCGGGGCACGGTAGAACAGGATCGGGAAGTCGTCCGGCGGGTGGATCTCGCAGAACACCACCGGGGTCTGCCGGCCCGTCACCGTCACCACCTGGCTGTCGTCGACTCCGAAGCGGCGCAGCGCGGTGCGCACGTACGGCGCGAAGCGGTCGTCGCCGACGCCGGTGGCGACCGCCGTGCGCAGGCCATGGCGGGCGGCGGCGACGGCCACGTTGGTGGCGGTGCCGCCGAGCGACCGGGCGAAGGTCTCGACCTCGGCGAGCGGCACACCGGTCTGCTGGGGGTAGAGGTCGACGCCGACCCGGCCCAGGGTGATCAGGTCGTGGGGGCGGTTCATACGGCCGGTGTCCCCTCGGGCTCCAGGGCGAGCAGGAAGTCCAGGCTCGCCCGTACGTCGGCGGCCGGCCCGGCGCCCGGCACGGGTGCGCCGGTGAGCACGGTGTCCTGCTCCATCACGTACCAGCCGCGGTAGCCGGCGCGCTCCAGAGCCGGGACCAGCGCGGCGATGTCCACGTCGCCCTGGCCGAGCGGCCGGTAGAGGCCGGAGGCGACGGCCTTGGCGTAGCCGACCTCGCCGGACCTGACCCGGGCGGCGGCCTCGGCGTCGACGTCCTTGAGGTGGACGTGGGCGATCCGGCCGGCGGCCCGGCGGGCGAGGTCGACCGGGTCGGTACCGCCGGCCAGCAGGTGGCCGGTGTCCAGGCAGAGCGGCGCGTCGCCGCCGTCCAGGACGCGCTGGACCTCCTCGGCGCGTTCCACCATGGTCCCGATGTGCGGGTGGAGGGTGGCGGTGACGCCTTCGGCGGCGGCCAGCCCGACGATCGCGGCCAGGTTGGCGAGCAGGGTGCGCCAGCCGACGGCGTCCAGCGCCGGACGGTCGTCGTAGCCGTCCCGGCCCGTGGCGGCGGCCAGCACCAGGGTGCCCGCGCCGCAGCCGGCCAGCGCCCGCAGCGCGGTCCGGACAGCGGGCAGCGGGTCGCGATCGGGCTCGTGCAGCACGACCGGGACGAAGCCGCCCACCGCGGCCAGACCGTACGAGCGCAGGGTGGCGGCCCGCTCTGCGGGGTCGGCCGGCAGGAAGCCGTCCGGGCCGAACTCGGTCGCGGCCAGGCCGAGTCCGGCCATCTCCGCGAGGACCCGGTCGGCGGACAGTTGGTGGCCCCAGCCGGGGACCTCGCACACGCCCCAGGAGATCGGCGCGGCCGCCAGCCGGGGCCGCAGCGCAGCGGTCGTCGGCTGCCCGGTCATCGGGCCACCTCCTGTGCGGGCAGGGCCCGCAGGGCCGCGGCGGAGCGCACGCTGTCGACGGCCACCGGCACGCCGCGTGCGCGGGACAGCTCGCAGGCCTCGGCGGCGAGCAGCGCCTCAAGTGCGTCGTGGCCGGTGCAGGGGCTCGGGCGGCGGCCTCGGGCGACGTCCAGGAAGATGTCGAGCTCGGTCAGGTAGGCGTCGTGGAAGCGGCTGAGGAAGTCGGGCCACGGCTGCTTCGGCGCGGCGGGACCGGAGGGTTCGGCCGAGGTGAGCGGGGTGCGCCCGTCCAAACCGACGGTGATCTGGGCCAGGCTGCCGCTGACCTCCATCCGCACGTCGTACCCGGCGCCGTTGTAGCGGGTGCCGGTGCAGCTGACCAGGGTGCCGTCGTCCAGGGTGAGCAGCGCGGCGGCGGTGTCGACGTCGCCGGCGGCGGAGAAGAACGGCTCGCCGCGGTTGGAGCCGGTCGCGTACACCTGGAGGATCTCCCGGCCGGTCACCCAGCGGACCGCGTCGAAGTCGTGCACGAGGCAGTCCCGATACAGGCCGCCGGAGGTGGGCACGTAGCCGGGCGGCGGGGGCGCCGGGTCGGCGGTCACCGTCCGCAGGGTGTGCACGAAGCCGAGCTCGCCGGAGCGGTAGGCGGCGTGGGCCGCGGCGTACCCGGCGTCGAATCGGCGCTGGAAACCCATCTGCAGGATGGTGCCGTTGCGTTCCACCTCGCGCAGGGCGCTGATGGTGCCCGCCAGGTCGCTGGCGATGGGCTTCTCGCAGTACGTCGGCAGCCCGGCCCGGGAGGCGCGGACGATCAGGTCGGCGTGGGCGTCGGTGGCGGTGGCGACGACCACCGCGTCCGGACCGGCGGCGAGCACGGCGCCGACCGTGCCGAGCGCAACGACCTCGGCGCCGCCGGCGCCGGCGGTCAGCTGGGCGGCCGCGTCCAGGGCGCGGTCCGGGTCGGCGTCGGCGAGCAGCAACTCGGTGACGGCCGGGTGGTGGGCGAGGGTGGAGGCGTGGAAGAGGCCGATGCGGCCTGTACCGAGGAGACCGACACGCATGGGAGGGCCTTTCGTCGGGAGTGCAGGAGGGCCGGGTGTGCGGGGTACGGCCGGCCGGTCAGGAGCCGGTGGTGTCCGAGGCGAGGGCGGCGGGGTCGGCTGGGTCGGCTGGGTCGGCTGGGTCGGCGCGCAACTCGTGGGCGAGGGCGTCCAGTTCGGCACCGCCCGCCATCTGCCGGGTGAGCTCGGCGAGCGAGATGTCGGCCTTCTCGAAGCAGCCCAGGCTGCGGCCCCGCTTGAGCAGCAGGAAGCGGTCGCCGACCGGGTAGGCATGGTGCGGGTTGTGAGTGATCAGGACGACGCCGAGGCCCCGGTCCCGGGCCTGGGCGACGTAGCGCAGCACCACCCCGGCCTGCCGGACGCCGAGCGCGGCCGTCGGCTCGTCCAGGATCAGGACCCGGGCGCCGAAGTGGACCGCCCGGGCGATTGCCACGCACTGGCGCTGGCCGCCCGAGAGGGTGCCGACCGGCTGTTCGACGTCGGCCAGTTCGATGCCCATCTCGGCCAGCGCGGCCCGGGCGGTCTCCCGGCCGGTGCGCCGGTCCAGCAGCCGTACCGGACCGTACCGGCGGACCGGCTCGGAGCCGAGGAAGAAGTTGCGCCAGACACTCATCAGCGGGACGACGGCCAGGTCCTGGTAGACCGTCGCGATCCCGCGGTCCAGTGCCTGGCGCGGCGAGGTGAAGCGCACCGGCCGGCCGTCCAGCAGCAGTTCGCCGCTGGTGTGCTCGTGCGCGCCGGAGAGGATCTTGATCAGGGTGGACTTGCCGGCCCCGTTGTCGCCCAGCACGCAGGTGACCTGACCGGCGCTCACCTCGACGCTCACCCCGTCGAGGGCGCTGACGCTGCCGTACGTCCGGCCGACGGACCTGGTCTCCAGCAGGGGCGGTGAGGTGGTGGTGTGCTGCGGACCCGTAGGCGTCCTGCTGGTCATCGGCTGCTCCCAGGTCATCGGCGGGCCCGTTCGGCGCGG
This sequence comes from Kitasatospora sp. NBC_00374, assembly GCF_041434935.1. Taxonomy (NCBI): domain Bacteria; kingdom Bacillati; phylum Actinomycetota; class Actinomycetes; order Kitasatosporales; family Streptomycetaceae; genus Kitasatospora; species Kitasatospora sp. NBC_00374. The sequence goes on from NZ_CP107964.1 coordinate 297,676, forward strand.
CGGCGGAAGGTGTTGTTGACCAGGACCGCGGAGATCAGCATCAGTCCGAGGAAGAGCATGAACCAGTCGCTGTTCCAACGGGCGAAGACGATGCCCTGGCGGGCCATGCCGAAGATCAGCGCGCCGATCGCCGCGCCCACCGCCGAGCCGAAGCCGCCGGTCATCAGACAGCCGCCGATCACCGCGGCGATGATGTACTGGAACTCCAACCCCACCCCCTGGTTGGCCTGCACGGTGGTGTACCGCAGCAGATTGATGCTGCCGACCAGCCAGGCCGCGGCCGACGTGGCCATGAACAGCAGGATCTTGGTGCGCTGCACGGGGACGCCGACCTGGCGGGCGCTGGGCGCCGAACCGCCGACCGCGAAGATCCAGTTGCCGAAGCGGGTGCGGACCAGCACCACCGAGGCGACCGCCGTGACACCGAGCCACCAGACGATCGAGGTCGGGAAGGTGGTACCGCCCAGGTCCATGGTGGAGGCGAACAGCGAACCGGCCGAGGGGTAGCCGTCCGTCGCCCGCATGCCGCTGACCTGCACGGTGCCGGTGACGGTCCGGGTCACCCCGAGGTTGAGGCCCTGCAGCGCCAGGAACGAGCCGAGCGTGACGATGAAGCTCGGCAGCCCGGTGCGCATCACCAGCCAGCCGTTCAGGGCACCGACCGCGAGGGCGAAGACCAGCGCGGCCAGCAGCGCCGCCCAGACGTTCCAGCCGAGCCGTACCGCGAGCAGCGAGGTGACCAGCGCCGTGGAGGCCGTCAGCACACCGGCGGACAGGTCGAACTCGCCTCCGATCATGAGCAGCGCGACCGCGACGGCGACGATCCCGAGGGTCGCCGAGTCGTCGAGCCAGGTCGCCGCGCCGAGCGGGCTGAGGAACTGCCCGGTGATCGTGGAGAAGAACCCGAACACCAGCAGGGCGCCCAGTGCCGCACCCAACTCCGGCCGGACCACCAGGCGGTGGAGCAGTCCGGACCGGCCCCACCGTCCTGCTCCGGTGGTGGGAGCGCCGGTCGCGGCGCCTTCGGGGCCCGCCGGGGCGGCGGCGGCCAGGGTGGCCGCCGCCTCAGGCCGCCGGCTCACCGGGTACCCCGGGCGGCGTAGGCGGTGACCTGGTCGACGTTCGACTTGTCGACGAAGGCCGGGCCGGTCAGCACGGGGTGGCCGCCGCCGAGGGTGTTGCCGTTGTCGTGGTACAGCTTCAGCATCACGACCGGCAGGTAGCCCTGCTGGTACTGCTGCTGGTCGACCGCGAAGGACACGGTGCCGGCCTTGATGGCCGCCAACACGTCCGGATTGACGTCGAAGGTCGCCACCTGGGCCTTGGATCCGACCGCCTTGACCGCGTCCACGGCCTGGGCGGCGACCTGGGCGTTGAGGGTGAGAACGCCGTCGACGGCGGGGTCGGCCTGGAGCGCGCCGCGGATCCTGGAGAGCGTGTCGGTGGGGTTGTTGGCATCCACCTGGAGGTTGACCACATCGGAGCCGAAGCCCTGCTTGGCACCGTCGCAGCGCTGGGTCAGGCCGATGTTGCCAGCTTCGTGGATGACGCACAGCACCTTGTGCAGGCCCTGGCTCTTCAGCTTGCCGCCGGCGCCCTGGCCTGCCACCGTCTCCTCCTGGCCGACGTGGCCGACGGCGCCGAACTCCACGCTCCGGGCCGAGCCGGAGTTGACCGTGACCACCGGGATCCCCGCCGCGACCGCGGATTTGACGGCGGTCTGCAGGGCGTCCGGGTTGGCCATCGACACCACCAGGCCGCCGACGTGCTGGGCGACGGCGTTGTCGATGAGCTTGGCCTGGCCCGCCGGATCGGGATCTGACGCGTAGTCGACCTGCACGCCCAGTTGCTTGCCCGCGTCGGTCGCGCCGTTCTTCACCACGCTCCAGAACGCGTCACCGGGCCCGGCGTGGGTGATGACGGTGACGTGGAGCGGACCGGAACCGGACGCGGGGGCCGGGGCGGGCGCGCTGCCGGAGGCGGCGCTGCTCCCGCCGGCCGGTCCGCTGCATGCGGCGGCCAGCAGCAGGGCGGCCGCGGCAGCGGCAGTGAGCAGCGGCCGGGTACGGGCGCGCCTGCGGCGGATGAGGGAACGGTCGGCGTCGGGGGTCCGCGAGTGGGTCATGGCACTGCCTCCGAGGGTGGGATACGGCACGCGGCTGGGCGTAGGCCGGTGGTGGAGGATTCGACGGAGCGGCTTCCGGGGATGGCTCGAACGTGGGGTGGTCGGGCCGGGCTCGTCCCGGGCGGTCCGGGTTCCAGCGGCGTTCCAGGCGGTGGTGCGTGGTCGGCCTGATGGTGCGTCGGCGCCGCGAGGGTCGGGCGGCGCTGCGGGTGGGGCGCTCGAGTGCCACAAGATTGGTATCAGTAGGTCAGTATGTCAAGACATACTGACCAGTCATGTGGGGGCGCTTTTGCGCCGATTTCGCACCGCCTACGGAGCACCCGCCGACCGCCTGCCGGCCCGCGCCAGGACTAGGGGGCAAGGCCGGTGACGGTGTGTCAGCGCGCCAGCAGGGTGCACTCGAACGAGTAGAGCGAGGGCCGGTACAGGTGGTCGCCGCGCTCGACCGGGCGGCCCTGCACGTCGTACGCGGTGCGCCGCATGGTCAGCAGCGGCGCTCCCCGACCCTCGCCCAGCAGCCGCGCCTCGGCCGCGGATGCACGGCGGGCGCCGATCGACTGCTCGGCCGCGCCCAGCTGCACCCCCGCCCCGCGCAGCTCCTCGTACAGGCCGCTGCGCGACAGCGTCTCCTCGCCGAGCGGGCACAGTCCGACCGGCAGGTGGTTGCGCAGCAGGGCGAGCGGCTCGTCGTCCGCGAAGCGCAGCCGCTCCAGCTCCCACACCAGCGAACCCGGCGGCACCTGCAGCGCGGCCGCCACCTCCTCGCCGGCCTCCACCCGGGCCAGCCGCAGCACCTCGGTGCGCGGTCTGCGGTGGTCGCGCACCAGGTCGTCGTGGAGGCTGGTCAGCTCGACCTGCCGGCGGACCCGGCTGTGCACCACCTGGGTGCCGACCCCGCGCTTGCGGACCAGCAGCCCCTTGTCCACCAGGTGCTGGATCGCCTGGCGCATGGTCGGGCGGGACAGGCCCAGCTCCCTGGCCAGCGAGACCTCGTTGTCCAGCCGCGCCCCGGCGGCCAGCTCGCCCGAGGTGATCAGCCCCTCCAGCCGCTCGGCGACCTGGAAATAGAGCGGGATCGGGCTCGACCGGTCAACTCTGATCAGCTCGGCGAGGGGCGGCATCGCGACTCCGCATCGACAGGGGCGGCAGGGTGGGGATCCATTATGGCGCACCCGCCCGGCCGCGGTCCTGATGTCAGGACGACAGGATGAATGATCCTCGCGGAGATGGAGGCCGGTCGGGGGTCATGTTCACCGACGGGTCGTCGAACTCGCGCGAGATCACCTGGACCTGGCCCGACTCGACGTCATGGCACACCGTGTCCGGGCCCTGGCGGTCCAGTTGGGCGATGGTGTCGGCGTGGGTGGCGGTGTTGAGTGCGGAGCATCCCGACCTCCGGGTGCCTCCGGCCGAGCTTCACCTCCTCGCCGAGCAGGATCTGCATCAGGCGGCCGGCGGAGGCCGAGGGCAGGTCCTCGTCCACGGCGACGTGCAGCACCAGGCGTTCCTCGCCGCCGGCCCGCCACCGGACCTGCGCCGCCCACACCGAGCGGACGGCGGGGAACTCGCGGACCCGCCGAACGAGTGCGTCGCCCAGGGCGACCGCCACTGGGTCGGTGGACCGGTCGAGCGTCATTTCCGCCCCGGGCCCGTAGGTCGCCCAGTCTCGCAGCACCGGTTCGGGAAAGATCGCCTGCCCGTTTCCGGAGCGGACCCCGAGCACTCGGCGACGCCGGTCCTCTCCAGGATGTCCCTCAGCCGCGCCGCGTCACAGTGCACCATCCCGGCGGCCGCCGGCAGCAGTTGCTCGCCGAGCGCCGCGTCGGTGAACCCGAGCAGCGTGGGGCCCCGGACAGCACACCGTCCCAGCACCGCGAAGCGGCGGCCCACCAGCACGATGGGCCGCCGCTTCGAGCGTACGAGGGTCGGTAGCCGGCGAGCGCTCCTCTCTCGCAGGCTGCCAGGCCTGAGCGGGGTCAGTTGGCGGTCAGGGCGAAGGCCAACAGGGCGGTGGAGGTGAAGTCCACTGCCGGCTCGACGGTCTGCCAGGCTCCTGCGTCGTCGAGGTAGCGGGAGCCCTTGCCGTCGAAGGCGGTCCAGGTGCCGCCGCCGGGCGGGTTCGCGGCGCACTTCTTCATGGTGGGGAAGGTGTTCAGTTCGGCCAGCTTGGAGGCCGCGTTGGGGCCGTTGACCACGGCGCCGCGCAGGATGTCGTCGCCGGTTCCCGCAGGATTGGCGGCGAGGTTGGAGACCTGGTGTTCAGGGCAGTGCGGGTAGACCTCGCCCGCGCCGATCATGAAGGTTGTTCCCCAGGAGTTCGCGCCCATCGCCCAGCCGCGCTGCTCGGTGCCGAAGGCCCGGTAGTGGGGGTCTCCGGTCGCCTTCTCGTACAGCTTCGCGGTGGCGACCAAGCCGAGGGTGTGCGGTACGGCGTCGAAGTCGTTGTAGACGGCTCCGGCCCTGAAGGGGTCCCTGGCCGCGCGGGAGACGCCGTCGTCGAGCTGCCGGCGCAGGTCCTTGGTCAGGTCCGCGGCGCTGATGCCCGCCGCCTGGGCCGCGCCCAGGGAGGTGAGAAGGTCGGTGTGGGCGAGGGCGCTGACGTCGGCGACGCCCAGGGTGCCCTTGGTGTCGGAGTCCAGGTAGGCCTTGGCCCAGCCGGCCGCCTGCTGCTGCCAGTCTGCGGCCCGGTCGTCGCCGAGGGCCTTGGCGGCGAGAGCGAGCTCGGCGCCTCCGAACTCCATGTCGTCCTGCCACGACGACTCGGGGTAGAAGCCGTGCGGGAACGCGGTGACCAGCTCGCCGCTCGGCTCGGTGTCGGCCTGGGCGTAGACGGCTGCCGCCTTGTCGAGCCAGGTCTTGGCGGCGGCGGGGTTGCCGGGTGCTTCGCGCTGGGCGGCGAGGGCGAACACGGCGGCCATGCGGCCGGCCAGGTTGGGGCTGATCGGGGCGCCGGGTTCGCCGGCGCGGAAGACCGGCCGGTGCTTGACGGTGTAGTCGGGGTCGCCGGGCGCGACCGTGAGCGCGTCGTCGTCCTCGGGCAGCCGCCACACGTCGTGGTCGGTGCGGACGCCTTCGTTGCCGGCGCCGATGCCGACCTGGGCGTAGAGCGTGCCGGTCTTGCCGTCCCACATCTTGTCCAGCCACGCCAGGCCGTGTCCCGTCTCCGCGGACAGTCCGGCGGCGTTCGGGGTGTTGCGCTGCGCGAGCAGCATCTCGGCGAGGGCGTAGGAGGTGGTGTGGGTGAATTTCAGGAAGTCTCCGGCGTCGGACCATCCTCCGGAGACGTCGACGGGGCCGCTGACCCGGGTGAGCTTCTCGTCCAGGAGTTGGTTGCCTTCGTCGTTGTAGTGGGGAGTCGCGTAGACGGTGGCCTGGCGGTCGGTCAGGTGGGAGGGCTTGCGCCCCAGGACGTTGGTGAGCACGTCGGCGCCGTCGCGCTGAGCCTGGAAGAAGCGCACGTTGTCCTCGACCAGGGGGGTCATCAGGTCGCGGGCGGAAGCGATCTTGAAGGTGGGTGAGGTGCCGGCCGCCGAGCCGGTCAGTTCGAGGTGGTAGCTGCCGGGGGTGTTGACCGCGGACAGGTCCAGCACGTGGACCGCGTCGTAGGTGCTGTTCCAGTTGCCGGTGCGGGCGCCGACCTTCCCGGTCGCCACGACCTTGCCGTCGCGGTCCACGAGCTTGAAGCCGGCCTCCTGGAGTGCGGCCTGACTGCCCATGACGAAGGCCTTCTTCGTCTCGCCGACGGCATATCCGACCTGGTCGACGCGGATCTCCGCCCGGGTCCCGGATCGCTGGAGGCCGGTGGCCGCCGAGCCCTCGGTGGGCATCGCGTACAGCAGGGCGCCGACGCCGACAGTGCCGGCCACGAGCAGGGCGGCCGAGCGCAGACGGCGCGGCGTGCGGGGAGAAGTGTTCATGTCCCCAACCTGCCGGAGCGTTCATGAGACGAAGATGAGACTGCCACCAGGCATGTGTGCGAAGGCGTCAGGCTCGCCCGTCCTGGTGCCGTGAAGGGCGGCCTGCCCGGGCTGCTCTGCGGGTGGCTGGCCGCAGAGCACGCCACGGACGGCGGGCCGCCGGCGTCTGGGGGCGGGGCTTGGGGCTCAGCGCGCGGCGTGCGGTGGCAGTAGCAGCTGTGCCCGAAGTCCCCCGCCGGGTGCGTCCGTCAGCTGGGCGGTTGCGCCATGCAGGTCCGCGACCCAGCGCACGATCGCCAGGCCCGTTCCGGTGCCCGAGCCCCCGGTGACACCACGCGCGAAGACCTTCTCGTGGTCCGCCGCGGGAACGCCCGGCCCGTGGTCGCGCACGGCGATGAAGGTGGGAGCGACGGTCACCTCCACCGGCCTCGGCGCCGCACCCGGACGGGCACGGCCGTGCCGCAGTGCGTTCTCCACCAGGTTGCGGACGGCCTGCGCCAGGAGTTCGGGATCACCCAGGACCACCACAGGCTCGGTGCTGACCTGGATGCCCTCGCGGTCGGGCATCTCCTCGACGGTGAGCTCGACCAGCTGGTCCAGGCGTAGGGGCGTGAGCTCGAGCACCTCCAGCACCGCGAACTCCTTCGCGGTCAGGCTGAGCAGGATCCCGGCCCGGCGCACCCTGCGGCGCGGCAGGTCCATCTCCACGTCCCCTGCCCGCAGCTGCGGCAGCCGCGTGGGCTGGGCACGGCGGCACAGCGTCCGCACCCGAGCCGTCAACTCGGCAAACGCGAACGGCTTGACCAGATAGTCATCGCTGCCGTGCTCAAAACCCGCCACCCGGTCCGCGACCGTGTCCAAGGCGGTGAGCAACAGGAACGGCACGGTCGAACCCGCCCGGCGCTGCGCGGCCAGCAAGGTCAGCGAGTCACCGTCCGGCACCATACGATCCGCCACGACACAGTCGAAGTCGTTGACGGACAGCCTGAAATCGGCATCCGCCAACGTCAGAGCAAGATCCACCGCGAACCCCGCGTCCCGTAGGCGCGACACGATCACAGGCCCGAGCTCGGGATCGTCCTCCAACACCAATACACGCATGGGCCAGCAGCCTAACCCCCGACTCGAACAACCCCTGACGGGCCGAACACCACCACCTCCACACTCGACGACAACGCCCGACCCTTGCGGCCTCGCTCAGTCGCCTCACTCGGCAACAGGTGCCTGGGCCACAGCGGCCTGGCTGGCCGCTCCCGGCAGCGGGAGGGGCATGACCGAGTGCTGCGGGGGTTCAAGACCGCGGCGGGGCTGTCGCCGGGGGTGTGGCTGAACAGCACCGAAGCGCGCCGGGTGCGGTCATGTGGTCGGGGTGGGGGCGGCGACGTCGTGGGCGGCTTGGACGAAGGCGGCGACGGCTGCGGATCGCGAGGTCTCCGGCCAGGCGACCATGACCGCACTGGGGCTGAGGCCGGTGACCGGCCGGTATGCGATGTCCGGGCGCCGGTGCCGCTTGGTGGTGGAGAGTGACAGGAACGCCACCGCCTGGCCCAGCGCGACCACCTCCAGGAGTTGCTCGACGCTGGCCACGAGCGGCCCCTCAGGAGCGTCGGCCGGCGCCAAGCCTGTGTGGCCATCGCCTGCTTCCGCTCCGTCGCATCCTGTGTAGTAGGCGGTGGTGGAGGGGGCGGCCCCTTTCCAGCGTGGGATCGGTTCGCCCTTGAGGTCGGTCAGCCGCAGTCGCCGGCGTCCGGCCAAGCGGTGCGCGGCGGGGAGAACGGCCAGTCGAGGCTCGACCACGAGCGTCTGGGAATCCAGCCCTTGACCGTCGAACGGGCTGCGCAGCAGCGCTACATCGGCACGGCCGTCCCGCAGCATGGCGATCGGCTCTCCGCTGCCGCCGACGACGACTTCAGGCGGCGGCAGATGCGAACCCGTTCCCCGGTAGGCGGCGAGGATCTCCCGCAGCAGCCCGGCATCGCCTCCCGGCTTGACCGCCACGACGAGCTGGGGTGTCGGCTGACCGGCCCGGCGTGCACGCCGGGCCGCCGCGTGCACCGCGTCGACCGCGATCCGGGCCTGGTCGAGCAGCACCTGACCGGCGGTGGTCAGCCTCACCTGCCGGGTGGTGCGCTCCAGCAGGCGTACCCCGAGCCGGGACTCCATCTGAGCGATCGCCTTCGACAGCGGGGGCTGCGCCATCCCCAGGCGTTGCGCGGCCCGGCTGAAGTTCAGTTCCTCGGCGACCGCGATGAAGTACCTCAGCTCCCGCACCTCTAGCTCACTCATATCTGTGGACTATAGATCCAGAGTCTTCTGGTGTTTCCCTGCCGCCCGTGGGTGAGGGGAGGCTGGGTGCCATGACGACTTCGCAGAAAACTGCTCTGATCACCGGCGCGAACAAGGGCATCGGCAAGGAAACGGCGCGCAGGCTCGCAGCCCTCGGCATCACCGTGCTGATCGGCGCCCGCAACGCCGAGCGAGGCGAGGCGGCGGCCGAGGAGCTTCGCGCCGACGGCGCCGACGTACGGTTCGTTCCGCTGGACGTCACCGACGAGATCTCGGTCCAGGCCGCCGCCAAGCACATCGACGCCACGTTCGGCCGCCTCGACATCCTCGTCAACAACGCCGCGATCGCCGCTGGACCGCAGAAGCCGAGTGAAACCCCCGCCGCCACCCTCCGGCAGGTCTACGAGACCAACGTGTTCGGCGTCATCGCGGTGACCCACGCCATGCTCCCCCTGCTACGCCGCTCCGCCGCCGCACGCATCGTCAACATGTCCAGCGAACTCGGCTCCCTCACCCACCAGGCCGACCCGGGCAGCCCGTGGTCCGCCTACTACTCGATTCTGCTCCCTTACTGCACCTCGAAGAGCGCGCTGAACGCGATCACCGTGCTCTACGCCAATGAACTGCGCGCCGAAGGGATCCTGGTCAACGCGGTGAGTCCCGGCTACTGCGCGACCGACCTCAACCGCCACAGCGGGATGCGCACGGCGGAGGAGGGCGCGGCCGTCGCGGTTGACCTGGCGACCGTGGGCGAGGACGGCCCGACGGGCGCCTTTCTGGCCGAGGACGGGCCGATTCCCTGGTGAGACCATGCCGCGCCGTCTCCGCCCGAAGCCTGACGGGGGTGTTTTCAACCCCGCGTTCGGGATGATCCGGTCGGTCTCGGATGCGCGGTTCGAGGCGGGTCTGGACTGGGCGCGGGTCTGGGCGAAGGGCCACGGCGGGAGCTTGGCGGCGCCGGCGAGGGCCTCGGTCGGCGGCTACGCGATCGGCACGTGGCTGTCCGAACTGCGGGCCGCCGCCCAGGTGCCGGCCGGGGAGCCGGGGGCGCTCGATAACGAGCGGCGCCGGGCGCTGGAGGAGATCGACCCGTGGTGGTGCCCCACTTGGCCGATCGTCTGGCAGCCCACGTACGCGGTCGCCAGGTCGCAACTGCCCGCCACCGATTGGCGTCCGAGGCTGTGACAGAGGGGGTTGAAGTTGCGCATGTGGGCAAAGCTCGGTTGCCTGGGGCCGTTAGCGGCGGGGCTCGGGGCGGTAGGGACGGTCATGGAGATCGGGCAGCGATGGCGGGGGTGCGAGAGCCACCTGGAGCCCGGCTCACAGGCCGCACTGTCGGCCGCACTGCCCGTCGCGTTCGTCCTGGAGCTCGCGGCGGCCTACCTCGGCGGCTGGATCGGCGGCTGGATCGCCAGGAACGCCGAGGCCGAGGCTGGGACGTTCGCCGAGGTGGTGTCGGCGGCCCTCGCGGTGTTCGCGGTGGCGGTGGTCCTGATCGCGCTGGCCGGCACGGGTGGCTCCTCCTGCCCGACGCCGCCCTGACGACGCGCCAGACGGTGTGAAGTTGCGTTCCTCTGACAACCCTGTGGGGGCCCTGCTGCGGCTGTCTGGGGTGCTGGGCCTCGTGGGTCGAGGGGTGCTGCGCCGGGCTGGTTCCTCACCGTCCCGGCCGGCGTCGGGCCTGGTGGGCCATCAGCCCGACCCAGCCGTCCAGGAGTTGTCCGCTGCGATCGGTCTTCCGCCTGGGACGGGCGCCTCTGGCAGACCCGGTCGCGCCAACCTCCGGCGGTCGGCTCGGCTCACTCCGGCCCGGCTCGCGGCCTCCCTGGCTGGCGGTGACCGATGCCGGCCGCCCCTACAGCTCCGTGGCCCGGGAGCTGGACCGCCGGACCGTACGCAAGTACGCCCTGGCCCGCACACCTGGCACAAGGTGATGCACCGGGTTCCCCACCGTGCGTACGGTGGACGTGCCCGGTTTCTGAAGTGTAGAAGGCCGGAGCTTGGCACTCCGTCGCCGTCCGGTTCGTGGACGGTGGCGGGAGTGGTCTTGACCCGCATCGCTGGCTGGGACTCCGGGCTTCGTGGGCCGCATGTGCCATCCGCCAGTCCCCTGCCCGGGCTCGCCGGGCAGGGGGCCGGCGCTGTCAGCGGATGGTGATCCGGTCGAGGTTGGGGCCGCCGTCGGCGGTGGTGGAGGTGGCCCGGATGGTGTTGGCTCCGGCCTTGAGTGCGATCGGGAGCGAGGCGGTTGCCCAGGTGTCCCAGTTCGCGGTGGGCGGGAAAGGGCGTCCGGTGGCGATCCGGGTGCCGTTGACGGTGATGTCCATCGGCCGGTCGACGGTGGTGCCGTTGGCGTACCGCAGGTCGAGGGTGGCCCCGGCCGCCGCGCCGGCCTGGACCGTCCACTCGGCGTAACTACCCGCGGTGTTCGTGAGGTTGACGAATCCGGTGCCGCTGTAGCCGGTGTGGTTGGACTCGACGACGCCCTGGGAGATCCGGGCCTCCTCGGCCTGGTAGACGCCGGAGCTGCCGGAGACCAGTTGGTAGCCGCGCATCCCGGTGGTCAGCAGGTAGCAGTCCTGGAGCGAGCCCGAGGTGTCTCCGAGCGAGCGGTAGATTCCCCATTTGGGCCGTACCCGGTCGGCGAGGAAGGTGTCGACGCCTGCCTTGGTGACGTCGATGAGCGTGGTGCCGGCGCTGCGCAGGATCCACCGAACCGATCCCGAGGTGCCGTCCCCGACCTTGATCTGGAAGTCGACGTCCACCCATCGGTCGTGCAGCGGGTCGAGGCTGGTTCTTCCCACCATGACTCCGCTGACCGGGAGTTGGAGTTCGATGGTCTGGGCGTCGGCCACCCGGCGCAGGGACTGGACCACGATAGGGGAGGATCCCGCGCCGGGTTCCTTCATCTGCATGATGTGGGTGAAGGTGGTGGTCGCCTTCAGCGAGGACGGGATGTACATCGAGTAGGTGGTTCGCCAGGTCTCGCCGGGCAGCCACTGGAGGTGGTCGCCGCCGGCCGGGGTGCGCATGCCGGTGACCTCGTGGCGCTGGCGGTCGGTGGAGGTGTCGCGGTCGACCATGTGCATGTTCCAGCGGAAGTTGTCGCCCTCGACGCGGATGTGCGGGGCGCCGGCCGGGTGGGAGTCGGCACGGTCGTCCTCGACGGTCTCGAATGCGGCGAGGCCGTCGACGGCGGCCGAGGGCGCCCAGCGCTGCTGCCAGCTGGAGAGGCTCAGGGTGGCGGCCGAAGCGCTGGTGCGGGGTAGTGCGGTGGTGACGGCCGCGGTGAGGGCGGCGCCCAGGACGGTACGACGGGATGGCCTGTTCACGGGAGGCTCCTTGCGGTCGGAGGCAGCGACCGGTGCCGGCTGACGCCGACGGACCGGCAGACTCTCCTGCGGTGCGGGGGTATGACGGCGCGACGGTCGGGCAGGGCGCCGGGGGGACCCCGGTGCCGGCGGGCAGCGCCGAGGGGTCAGCCGTGGTAAGAGGCGATGATCTTCGTGAAGGCGTACGCGGACTGGCTGATTCCGCTGCACGAGTCGCCCGCCGGGGTGCCGGAGGGGCATTGGCGGTCGCGGTTGACCGACCAGAAGGTGAAGCGGGCGAGGTGGTGCGCCTTGGCGTAGTTGAGCATGGTGGTGAAGTCCGAGGTGGAGACGGTCTCGTCGCTCTCGTCGGTTTTCCCGTTCATCGAGGAGATCCCGATGTGGCGGTAGGCGGTCGCGGAGTCGTAGCCGTACGCGCTGGCCACCGTGTTCTTGAGCCCGTCGGCGGCGGCCGTGGAGACCGAGCCCATCGAGCCGTTGTGGCCGCCGAAATCGAACGGCATGATCGTCCAGCCGTCGAGCGCGAGTCCGGCCGCCGCACCCTTCCTGATCAGGTCGGTGCCGGCGGCATCCGGGCCGGTCGTGGTGGTGCCGATGGTGACGTATTCCTTGATGCCCGGGTTGTTGGTCTTGATGATCTTCAGGGCGCTGATTTCGCGCTGCCGCGCGGTGGAACTGGCGATCTCGGTGTTCTCGATGTCGATGTCGATCGCCTTCAGTCCGTAGGCATTGATCACCTTCTGGTACGCCGCGGCCAGTGCGCTCGCCGAACTGCACTTCTCGCCGAGCTTGTTGCCGCTCCAGCCGCCGAACGAGACCACCACGTCGCCGCCCGCGGCCCGGATGGCGTTGATCGCGGACTGGTCGGCGCCGCCGGTCAGCGCCCGACTGCCGTCCCACTTGGGGTTGCACGTGCCGTCGCTGAGCATGAACGCGAGCGTGAACTGCTTGACGCCGGTGGCGTTCATGACGTCGGTGGGCTTCTGCGGGCTGCCCCAGCCCAGGTACTCGTACGGGGCGTTGAGCCCGATCGGGTCGGCCGTGACGGCCTGGCCGACGGGCGCTGCGGCGAGGCCGGAGAGGGTGAGCGCGACGGTGGCGGCGAGCGTGAACAGGGTGCGGGACGAGGCGTTCGGAGCCATGGGTCACCGATCCGTAAAGGGATGAATGTTAGGAACCTTTCCTAATATCAGGGAGGAAAGCAGCAGCACCCGTTCACGTCAAGGGGTGTGACAGTGCGCCAGCTGCCGGCAAGGCCAGTACCCGGCGGATCCCGGCGGGCGGCACCACCCGCCGGAACCCGGGGGGACGACGAGGGCGCGGCCGACAGGAACCGGACACTCACACAGGTGCCAGGTGTCCGCTCACAGCCCGCACTGCCGTTGCCGATCGCAGCCCTGGAGGTGCGCCACCCTATGCCGCGCCGGCCATCGAGCCGAGCCGACTGCGGGACTGCGGGAGCGCGCCGGAGTCCTCGAGCTCCACGCCCAACGCGTACCTCCACGACAACCGGTCCAGCACCGCCTCCGCCGCCTGCCGGTCGGTCAGGTTCTCCGCCGTCTGGAACACCGTGCCCAGCGCCGGCCTGCCGGCGACCGGCCCACCGGGCCCGTGGCACCGGATGCCTCGGCGGACTCGACATCCGAGAACAGCTCCCCGAGCCGGTCCCGGCCCGCCACGGGTAACGGGATTTTCCGTCCGTGGTTCTTCGCCCGCCACCTCGGGCTCCGGTTCCGGCCACGACTGCGGCTCCGTCGACACGACCACACCCACTCCCCCGACTGGGGACAGGGAGGAAGCCGACCGCCCACCCGGCCCGCCCGACTGTCATACCCCATCCGCTCCCACCACGAATGGGCAACGGGGTCACGTGGCTCGCCAACGCCTCCCGACGGCTCTGAACAGGCCGATTGAGGCTTACCGACGGTCCCTCACCGAGCCGCCGCAGCGCCGTGAGATGGATCACAGTCGCGGGCCGGCTGGCAGCACCGTTCCGACTGCCCACGGTCAAGAATTCCCAGGCTGCAGCGGGTTCTCCCAGGAAACTCCCAGCTTCGGACCGTTCACATCAACCGTCAACTTGAAGTCTGTTAATTTTTGCAGAATTGCCATGCGTTGACTGGTATTCATATGAGCCAGCACGCTTCGACGCCATGAAGAGACACCTTCTGAGCAGCTCGCTCACCCTCACGATCAGCACCCTCGTCATAGCCGGCGCCGGTGTCCCCGCCGTGGCCGCCGCCCCCAGCCCGCAGCCCCAGGCCTCCCACAGCAAGGCCGTGCAGGACGCCAACGCCCAGGTCGCCGCCCACCCGGACGCCGTGAACGCCGGCACCGACGACCGCTTCGTCGCCACCAACGTGCAGGTCGACGCGGACGGCGCCCGCCACGTCCACTTCAACCGGACCTACCGCGGCCTCCCCGTCCGCGGCGGCGACGTGGTCGTCCACTCCGCCCCGAACGGCACCCTCGACTCCACCAGCCTGACCCAGGCCGCGCCGCTCTCGCTCTCGGTGACCCCCTCAGTCACCGATCAGCAGGCGATCGCCAAGGCCGCCACGCTCTTCCACGGCACCCTCGGCAGCAGCACCGCCGTCCTGACCGTGGACGTCACCGGCGCCTCGGCGAAGCTGGTCTGGGAGGTCGTGCTCAACGGCACCGGCGCGGACCGCTCCCCCAGCCACCTCCACGTCCTGGTCGACGCCGTCACCGGCGCCACCGGCGAGAGCTGGGACGGCTTCTCCGCGTTCCTGCCCGACGGCACCAAGCGCACCACGACCAAGGCGGCCCCCACCGCCGTGTCGGCGCCCGCCGCCCCCGCCGCCCTGGCCGCCGCGGCCTCCACCGGCACCGGCAAGGGCTACCAGGTCGGCAACGTCAGCGTCAGCACCACGCAGAACTCCACCACCAGCTACACCCTCAAGGACCCGGTCCGAGGCAACGGCGAGACCCGCGACGCGCAGAACCAGACCACCACCAACGACTCCCCGCCGGCCGGCTGGGGCGTCGCCTTCAACGACGCCGACAACGTCTGGGGCAACAACGCCCTGACCGACCGCGCCACGGTCGCCGTCGACGCCCACTACGGCATCCAGGCCACCTGGGACTTCTACAAGAGCGTCCTCGGCCGCAACGGCATCAAGAACGACGGTGTCGGCGCCCGCTCCTTCGTCCACTACGGCACCAACTACGACAACGCCGGCTGGGACGACGCGAGCTTCGCGATGATCTACGGCGACGGCGCGGCCGGCTCCAAGCCGTTCACCGAGATCGACGTCGCCGGCCACGAGATGAGCCACGGCGTCACCGCCGCCACCGCCGGCCTGATCTACAGCGGCGACGCGGGCGGCCTCAACGAGGCAACCTCGGACATCATGGGCACGATGGTCGAGTTCAACGCCAACAGCCCGGCCGACGCGCCGGACTACCTCATCGGCGAGAAGATCGACATCAACGGCAACGGCACCCCGCTGCGCTGGATGGACGACCCGAGCAAGG